>DATHAZ010000201.1:0-12969 GCA_035296445.1 Pyrinomonadaceae bacterium
CTCGTCGGCTACCTGTTTTACAACGACGGCATCCAGACCGTGATCAGCATGGCCGGGGTTTTTCTGGCGCAGGAGTTGTTCGTCTCGCGCGGGTTGGAAGGGAGCGAGTCGTTTCTGATCGGGATTTTTCTGCTGGTGCAGTTTCTCGCCGTGGGCGGCGCGTTGTTGTTCGAGCGCATCGCGAACGCGGTCGGCACGAAGCGCGCGATCATGTTGTCGCTCGTCATCTGGGCGGGGATCGTGATCTACGGTTACGGATTTTTACAGACGACGGGTCAGGCGTGGGCGATGGCCGCGATGATCGCGATTGTGCTCGGCGGCTCGCAGGCTCTCTCGCGCTCTCTCTTCTCGCGCATGATCCCGGCGGGGCGCGAGGCGTCGTTCTTCGGGCTTTACGAAATCTCGGAGCGCGGCACGTCTTGGCTCGGGCCGCTCGTCTTCGGCGCGGTCGTCGGCGCGACGAACTCTTACCGGCAGGCGATCCTCTCTCTGATCGTCTTCTTCGTCGTCGGCCTCATCATCCTCTCAATCACGGATACCGACAAAGCTATTCACGACGCGGGCAACGCGCTGCCCGAAGAAGTCGGGCGGCAGAAAGAAGCGATGAAGTAGGAACGCGGAACGCGGAAGTGAAAGCGACTGTCTTCACTTCCGCGTTCCGCGTTCCTACTTCATCGCTTCTTCTCAGTGTTGCCCGCCCGCCGCGCGCCGCGTGCTCGATTCCCCGGCGGAGCGTTCCATGCAGGCGTGCGAGCAGAAGTTGGAGGACGTGGCGCGAAGCGTCAGAGCGCGCGAGGCGGGCAGCCACGTGCCGCAAGAGGCGCAACGCACCAGTCGCTCGTCGCCCGCCGGCTTTCGTCCCGCCGCCGCGACGCTGCCCGGCATCCCCTGACCCGCGCTCATGCCGCGCGCTTCGCGAAAGACACCGAGCACGCGGCGCGCGAAGCCAATGTAAGGGCGCAGGCGCAGGTAGATAAAGGTGAAGAACGCGCCGAGGATGAGGGCGACGATCAGGTACTTCAATTATTCTCCTTCGCGGCGTTTTTGGCCTGCGCCAGTTGGGCGCGCAAATTCGAGAGCGCGGCGTTCTCGGCGTTGACCGCTTGCAGTTCCTCGACGCGCTTCTGCGCCTCGTCAATCGCACCCGTCGTGATCAAGGCCGACGCCAGACTTTGCAAAGCCATCTCGTGTCGCGGGTCGGCGGAGAGCGTTTTGCGATACTCGCTGATGGCGCGTTTCGGGTCGGAAGGCTGGCCGAAGTAATAAGTCATGCCGAGCAGCGTGTGGACGTTGGCGTCTTCCGGTTTCGTCGCCAGAGCCTTGTTGTAATAGACGCGCGCCTCCGCATACTTCGAGGCGTCGGCCGCCTGCCCGAGCGCGAAGAGCGAGTTGCCGACAAGCACGGTCGTTTCGTAATTTGCGGGGTCGGCCTCGTGCGCGCGTTTCAAAAGCCGGACGGCCTCGGGGAGCAGCGCGGGCTTGCCCGTGCCGAGGGCGTACATGTAAACGCCTTGCCCCACCTTGCGCTGGTATCCGGCGTCCTGCTGATTGGCGTCGGCCTTCGCGATGAGTTCGCGCATCTCTTCGTCGGTCGGCATGGTGGCCGCCGGGTCGTTCGCTGCGGCGTTCCGGCTCTGGCCGGTCTGCTGCCCGGCTGCGCTCCCGCGCGCGCGCGCCACTTCCCCGCGCAACTCTTCCAGTTCCTTACGATCCACCGAACTGGCGAAGAAAAACCCGATGACGCAACCCGCGACGAGTCCGGCGAGCGCGTAAAGAATCTTGTGCGTGTTCACTGTAGCGAAGCGTGTTCAGGGAGACGAGATTTGAAACGGTCGAACCGACAGGCGAGTTTATCAGAACGCACGTCGAAAGGCGACGCGCTCCGACGGTGAGGCTCGACGCGCAAATGCGGAAGGGGATGTGAGTCGAAAGTTTGAATTAATCGCCGGCCGTAGTGCCACTGCCGTCCCCGGCCGTCCCCTTGTAGGGCACGTCGTCGCGGCGGCGACGTTCGGGCGGGTCTGAGTCGCGGCGGCGGGGCTGCGACGCGACCGGGTTGCGACGATCTATCGCGCCGGGCGGCAGCGTCTTACCGTGTACCGCCTCGGTCAGGATGCGCGTGATCTCCTGCGAGAGCGTGCGGTGCTCGGCGGCGGCGCGGCGGCGCAGAGTTTCTTTCAGGTCGTTTGGGACATACGCTCCAATGAAGACTCCCTTGCGGTTCACCATGCTCTTTTAACGCTCCTGATTAAATCGGGTTCATAAAGCTGTGTAAGTAGTGTGACGATGCTTCGTGTGGGTTGAAGCAGGGCCGTGCAGATTGAGAACAGGTCTGTAAGCCGAATTCTGTACTCCCGCACATTACGGCGCGGAAGCGGCGACCATTCATCTAGCCCAACCGTCGCCGGTTGGATCGAGCGACCTACCCGGAGGTCGTAGCGCGCTCGTCTTCTCGAAAGAAGACAAGCGCGGCATCGGGCGGGCAGCCCTGTTTGACGCCTCCCTATTTGGTCTTGCACTGCGAGGAGTTTGCCTAGCCGCGCATGTCACCACACGCGCCGGTGCGCTCTTACATTAAGCCCGAAGGCCGCACCATTTCACCCATCACCCGTCACCCGCCCCTCTCGGGGAGAGCGCGCCGGCTGGTCTCTTTTCTGTTGCACTTGTCGTCGCGCCGGTCGAAAAGGCGACTACTGAAAGTCGCTTCTCAAACCCGCGCGCCCAGCCGTTAGCTGGCTCGCTGCCCTATAGTGTTCGGACTTTCCTCCCCCGCAAGAAGCTCTTACGAGCCTTCGGCGGCGGCGACCGCCCGACCTGTTCTCCTGCACGGCGCGTAAATTATAGCAAAGCATCGTTGAACACGTACAGCGCGAATATCGAACGGGCAAATCAGAGGAGCGCATCAGCCGAAAAATTTGTAGCCGACGCGGAGGCTGTGCAGGGCGTCGGTAGGGAGCGTGGAGATGAGCGCCCACGTCATGACGGAGTGAGAGAGCGCGAGGGCGTAGAGATTGGGCGCGCGTTGATAGACAGCCGCCCAGATGAGACCGCCGAGGAAGGTCGCGCCCGTCAGCCACGGGTTCGGCAGGTGCAGCAGCGCAAAGACGGCGGCGACGAGGACGATGCTCTTCACGCCTTTGCCGAGAACGATTTGGGCGCGGCGGTTGATAAACGCTTGCAGGACGTACTGCTGCAAGAGTCCCCACGCCAGCCCCCACACCGGGAAGCCCAAAACCTCCCAACCCGCGCGCCGCTTGCCGAAACTAAAACTTCCGCCAAACCATAACCAACCCACCAACGCGAGCAAAAGCGCGCCCCCGATCATCGGCAGCAACAGCAGGCGCGAGGCGCGGAGAAAATTGTCCGTGCGCCAGCCGAGTTCGCCGAGCGTCTCGCCACGCAGGAGATGAGAGTAGAGCATCAAAGCGAAGACGCACGCAACGGGCACGGCGAGCATGATTTTGTGACTGCTGAGCGCGAGCACCCCCCACTCGGCGACGATGACCGAAGAGGCGACCGACGCGACCTCCCACGCGGCCAGCGCGCGCGACCCCGCCGCGACGCCTTCGCGCCTCGCGGCGTCGTCGCTTGCCTCCGGCGATGCGGCCGACGCGCCGTCTTGCCGCGTCGCGGCGTCGTCAATCAATTCCGTTCCGCTCAACGCCGCCCCCCGCTTTCCCACCACGCTTCGGGCGCGGAGGAGTTCACGCCGTCGGCCGTCACCGCGAACCGTTTCGGCACGCTGAACTCTTGCAGCGTGCGGCGCGCGGGGTCGGTCGTTGCATGCAAGGCGTAGACGCGCGCCTCGTAAGTGCGCCCCGGCGGGAGCGGCGGGAGATTGAAGACGAATCCGTGATAGGCGTCGAGACTCCGACCGGCCTCGAACACGTCGGGGCGGGGCGCGTCGGCCACGCCGCGATTAATGAAATGCCCGTCAACGTAGAGATACACCTCAACACGCTCTCCCGGCGAGGCTTCGTTGACCACCCAGCCCGTAACGATGCGCCCGTCGGCCGTGTCAACCGACCCGCGAAAATACGTATTGAAATTCGTGTAAGAGAAATAGACGGCGAGCGCGACAATGAACAACGCTTCGACGAGCGACTTGGCGATGAGCGCGTGCGACAGGCGCGAGAGGCGCGCGGGCGCAGGCGAAGCCTGTGCGGGGCGCGAATCGTCGGCGGGCGTTAAACGAGAATCGCCGGTCGTAAACGGTGAATAGTCTCTCAAGGAATTCTTCGTCCTATTCACGGTTTATGACCGGCGATTCGCTTCTCAACCGATGTCCGGCCTGAGGTCTATCACGCGACGCTCGCAGCGCATCACTGGTTCTGGTACGTGTTGCCGTTCGTATCCTGATAGACCCACGTATGGTTGGTGGTCAGCGTCCGGTCGGCCGCGAGGTCGGGGCGCAGCCGGACGGTGATGAGCAACACTGCCGTGTCGTTCGGCGCGAGTTCGGGAACGCGCCACGTCAGGCGGCGCGAATCGCCCGGAGCGTCCTGCGAATTCAGCGACGGGTTCGAGTTGACGAACTGCAACGCGTCCGGGAAGATTTCGGAAACGACGATGTTCTTCGCCAGGCCGCCGCCCTCGTTGATGAGCACGAGGCGGTAGAAGATCATGTCGCCCGGCGCGGTCGTGTCCGTCACCTGCTCGGTACGCACGCGCACGCGCGGCGCGGCCACGGTCAGCACGGTGCTCGCCTCGCTGGCGGCGCGGTTGGTGCTGGCGGAAGTCGCTACGACGTTGTAAGCGTACTGCTGGCGGTCGGCGGTGGAGCGCGGAATCTCGATGCGCATAAGCAGCGGGAACTGCCCGCCGCGCGGATCGATCTGCGTCGTCTGCGTCACGCTCGGCTCGCTGTCCTGATGCTGGCCGTCGCCGTTGGTGTCGGCGTAGAGCACGCCGCCGGGCGCGCCCGGCGCGGTGATGCGCAGGCCGTAGGATTCGGCGTAGTTGCCGGGGTTGCGCACGACGAACGGGATGTAGATGACATCGCCGGGCGTCACGGTCAGGCCGGGCGAGACGGGGTCAATGCGCGCGCGCGGGACGCGCCCGATGGCGATGCTCGGCCCGTCGTAGTTCGACGCGGTGGGCAGAGACGCCGTGCGCAGCATGCCCCGCCCGATGGGGCCGCTGGCGGCCAGGGCGTTCGGCACGGCGCGGAGCGTGACGGTGATTTCGCGCGCGGCGCGCGAGTCGAGATCGCCGAGACTCCAGATGGCCGTGCGCGAGGGGTTGTCGTAGTAGAGCGGGAGCGGGCTTGCGCTGACGAGTTCGAAGTCGGTGCTGAAGACGAAGTCTGTGCGCGAACTGCGCGCGGGCGCACTGCCCGTGTTGCGCACGGAGATCGTCTGCGTGAAGGTCTCGCCGGGCTGCACGCTCTCGCGCGTCACGCCGGACGAACCCGCGAGCGCGGGGGCGACGACCGTGATCGCGGCGTTCGACACGCGCTGGATTTGATAATCTGACTGCGAGGCCGCGCTTACGATGAAGGCGCGTTGCTGGCCGTCGGGCGCGGCTTCGGGGATGCGTATGTTCAGGAAGACTTCCAGATTCTGGCCGCGCGCCAGTTGCGGCGTGACGAGGATCGGGAGTCCGGTGTCCTGCCCGCCCGAAGCGAGGCTGAACGTCGGTTGGAACTCGGCGGGAAGGTCTGTTCCCAGACGGAACTGGTCTTCCTTGTTGCCGGTGTTGGTGACGGTGAGCGGCAACTGCACTGCCTGACCGGGCGTGGCGGAGAGCGTGGCGTTGCGCAGCGCGAGGTTCAGATTCGGCACTTGCCTGACCGTCAACACGAACCCTTCCTGACCGGCGGGCGCGCTGTTGACGATAGGCGGCGCGGTCGTCACGCTCTCATTCGGCTCGGCGCGCGCCACGACGACGGGTGTCGGCGTGGGCGTCGGCGTGGCGCGCGCTACCTGCTGCTGCTGGCGCGGGCGCACGGGCGTGGGCGTCGCTCGCGGGGTCGGTGTCGGCGTTGGCGTCGCTAACGGCGGCGTGTTGACGGCGACCTGTGTGTCGGTGTTCGTCCGCTGCGGCTGGTTGCGACGCGCGGGGAAACGGCTGCGGCGGCTGCGACGCGTGGGCGCGTTTGTTTGCCCGTCGGCGGGCTGGTTATCTATGGTCAGCGTGGGCGTCTGGGTCGGCGGCGTGACGCGCGCCACTTGCGGCGTCGGCACAGGCGTCGGGAGCGGCGTGGCGCGCGTGCGCGGAGGCGTCGAGCGAGCGATCAGGCGTGGGGTGGGCGTCGGCATCGGCGTCGCTCTGCCGGGGGTGCGGGGCGTCGGCGACACTTGCGCGCGATCCGTCGCGGCGGGCGTCGGCTGCGGGGTCGTGCCGCGCGCGGCGATCTCGGTGCGCGCGGCTTGCAGTTCACCCTCGTAGATTTCGACGAACGGCGTGTCCCTGATGGTGCGCAGACGCGTCACGACACCTTCGGCGTCCGACAGGCGGCCTTGCGCGATGTAGGTGCGGCCGAGCCAGAGCAGCGTCAAATCGGTGATGATGCTGTTCGGGTAGCTCTTGAGAAAATCGCGGAAGACCGTGGCGGCCTGCTCGAAGCGTCCCTGATTATAAAAGTTCTGCCCCTTCGTGAACATGGCCTGCTCGACATCGGGGGGCGTGTCGTCTTGCTTCGCGGCGGACGCGAGCACTGCCGCGGGAGCGTCGGGGGCGACGGCCAGGGCGGACGTGAAAGGGGCGCATAGGAGCGCAACCGCAAGCGCGAGAGCGCTGAGTTTATGCTGCATCATGAAACCTGTAATCCTCCGGCAGGACGGTACGAGAAGTTTTTCGACTGTTCCAGTTATAGTTACAAAGCCCGTCCGGCGATCAGACGCGGACGGGTGCGTGAGCCTGCTTGAATCTCATTTTCCGGCGCGTCACTATACAACCTTCATCCGCACCGGACAAGAACCGAAACTTTCGACGCGACGCCGCGCTTGCGGCCGCTAACGGCGGCGGCCGACTTCCACACGGTCGCCCGCCTGCAAGCGCGGGTCGGGCACTTGCCCGGTCTCGATGTCGTTCAACAGAAATTCGGTCGCCACCAGACGCCCGTCCGCTCCCTGCCGCGAGACCGCGACCTTAATTTTGCTGTCCGCGCCGCGCGCCACGCCGCCCGACGCGAGGATGGCCTGCGTGAGCGTCATGCCGGGGTGGAAATCTTTCTGCCCCGGCGCGTTGATCTGCCCGCCGATGTAGAAGAACTCCTGCGGGCGCGCCGTGATGTTGATGATGTCGCCGTGCGAAATGAGTTCGTTGAGCGCGGCGGAATCGGAGAGGTCAATCGTTTTGCTGCGCCCCGTCGCGCGCGAGATGATGACGGCGCGACCGGCCTCGGCGCGCGGGTTGGCTTCCGACAACACAACGTAGAGCGGCACGGCTTCGCGGCGCAGAATCTTCGCGCCCGGCTGATCAACCAGACCGCTCACCGTCGCCGTGTGGCTCGCGTATTCACGCACGGCGATGCGAAACTGCGCGCGGTCGAAGACGCCGCGGCGTCTTAGTTCCGCCGAGAGGCGCGCGCCGATCTCGTCGGTCGTCATGCCGACGGCGTTGAAGGGATCACCCGCGAGGGGGTAGTCGAGCATGCCGGTGGACATGATCGTGTAGAGCGTCGAATCCTTCGACATGCCGCCCGCGAGGCGTATGTCGAGAATGTCGCCGACGCCGACGCGGTAGAGCGCCGTCGGCGCGATGGCCGCCGCCGCAGCGGGAGCGGCAGTTGTCGAAGCCGTGGAAGACGCGGCGGAAGGCGTGGCGGAAGACGTAGTCGCGTTCGCGTTCGTCGCCTCGGAAGTTTTAGGCGGCTCGTATTTCGGCGGCGCGGGAATGCCGAGCACCGAAGGGCTGCCGAAGACGGGCAGCGGCGTGGCCGTCGTCTTCCGCGCGGCGTCGCTCGTCGTGTTGGTCGTCGGTGTTGTAGCGGGGTTGGCGGCGGAGGTCAGGACGGCCGGAGTTTTTTGCGCCTCGGATTTGGCGGAGTCGCCCTTCGGTTCGTCTCCTCTGGGTTCGCTCCTCGTGACGGATTTGGCGGGCGTCTCGCCTTTGGCAGCCTCTTTTTTGACCTCGCTCTTTGTCTCTCTCTTCGGCGCGCTCGACCTGACGGCGGGCGAATCGTCTTCGGCGGGGCCGAGCCGCGATTGAGCGCTCGTCGTCGTCGCCGACGAAGCGCAAACCGCCAGCATAAACACAAACGCAAACAGGACTTTACTCATAATGCACTCTACTTCCCTAACTTCCCTAACGCTTCGACGACGGGCGCGCGACCGGGGCATTGGCCGCTTAAATAGCCGCATCGAAATCTTGATTCACCGGGGCGGAGACGCCTCATGCCGACATTCGTGCCGGCCAATACGATTCGAGTCCGGGCTAAACCGTCCCGTCATTTAGATTAAACGACGAAAACGCCCTTTTTCGCAAAGTTCCAATTGTCAAATTTTCCTGTCAATCTCAAAGTTTACCGGAAAAGGCGGCGCGACGGGTCGCGTTTTGTCGAACCGCTGAGGTTGAAGTGGCTGGCCGCGGGCACATTAGAGGAGCGGCGAGCGGTTCATCGGAAGATTGTCGGGGCGTCCGCGCGCCGCAACTCGCGCGCCATATAGATTCTACCCTTCGCTTTTCACGGCTGGCAAGTTTTCCGGCGAAAACAGGTGCGGCCAGCGTGCGCCGAGTTCGGCGCGCACGGTCTCTTCGGCGTCGTCGGCCGTCGCCGCGCCGAGGCACAAACCCGCGATCTCGCACGCGCTCGACGCGTCAACTTGCGCCAGCGTCCGGCGCACGCGCGGCATGGCCGACGCCGCCATGCTGAGCACGCGCGCCCCGAGACCGACGAGCACGAGCGCGTAAGCGGGCGTGGCGGCCATCTCGCCGCAGACGATGGCCGGGATGCCGGCCGCGCCCGCCGCTTCGATGGTTCGCTTGATGCTTTGCAGCACGGCCGGGTGCAGCGTGCGAAACCAACCGGCCACCTCGTCGTTGCTGCGATCCACTGCGAGCAAATACTGTACGAGGTCGTTCGTGCCGAGGCTGAAGAAGTCCACTTCGCGCGCGAGTTGGTCGGCCACCATAACGGCGGCGGGCACTTCGATCATCGCGCCGATTTTGAGTTCGCCCGCCTCCCGCCCTTCCGCGCCGAGGCGCGCGCGCTCCTCCTCGATGATGCGGCGCGCGCGTCTGACCTCGGACACGTCGGAGATCATCGGCAGCACCACGTCGAGCCGCCCCGTCGCCGCCGCGCGCAGCAAAGCGCGCACCTGCGTGCGCAACATGCCTTCGTGTTGAAACGAGTAGCGAATGGCGCGCAGGCCGAGCGCGGGGTTGCGCTCCGCCGTCTCAAACTCCCCGGTGTTGTGCTTGTCGCCGCCGAGATCGAAGAGACGCACCTTCGCGCCGTCCGCGCCTCCGAGCGCGGCGATCTCCACGTAGGCCGCACACTGCTCGTCCTCCGTCGGCGCGCCGTTGCGCTGCGAGAACAGAAACTCGGAACGGAACAGACCGATGCCCCGCGCCCCGTAGCGACGCACGCCCTCATACTCGGGCGGCAACTCGACGTTCGCGCGCAAAACGATCTCGACTCCGTCGGTCGTCAGGAGCGGCGCGCTGCCGTCATACGCGGCGCCCGCGCTCGCGTGAGCGAGTTTGCGCTCCGCCGTGAAATGCCTGATGGTCGCGCCCGTCGGGTGCAGGACGGCCACGCCGCGCCCGGCGTCAATCACGATCTCGTCGCCCGTGCGCGCGTGGCGATAGAGGTCGCGCAGGCCGACGATGGCCGGGATGCCGAGGCCGCGCGCGATGATGGCCGTGTGGGAAGTCCAGCCGCCCGCGTCGGAAGCGATGGCGCGGACGTGCGAGAAATCGAGTTCCGCCGCAGACGACGGCAACAACTCCTCCGCCACGACGATGGCATCCTCCGTGAGGCGGCGCGACTGTGCCTCGCCGCTCAGGGCGACGAGCAGGCGACGGGTCACGTCTTCGATGTCGGAACTGCGCTCGCGCAGGTAATCGTCTTTGATCTCGGCGTAGACCGCGAGCAGTTTGTCAGAGGCGACTTTGACCGCCCACTCGGCGTTGGCGAGTTCCTGCCGGATGTAATCTTCCACCTCGTCGAGCAACTTGCGGTCTTCGAGCATCAGCAGTTGCGCGTCGAAGATGTAGGCGTGCTCCGCGCCGAGCGCGGCTTCGGCGCGGCGTTTGATGGCGAGCAGTTGACGACGCGACAGGCGCACCGCCGCCTGAAAGCGACGCACCTCGCGTTTGAGGTCTTCGGGCGCGAGCGTGGCGCGGTAGATGTTGCCGCGCCCGCCCGTGTGGATACGCAGCGCGCGTCCGGCCGCCACGCCCTCCGAGACGGCCACGCCGCGCCAGCGCATCTCTTTCTTCTCGATCTTCGCCCGCCTGCTCATGCTTCCCGTTCTTCTCCAAACCCGTCCTCGATCAAAGCGCATACCGCGCTCATGGCTTCCGCTTCGTCCGCGCCTTCGATTGTCAAACGCAGTTCCGTCCCGCGCGAGGCCGCCAGCAGCAGCACGCTCAAAATAGACTTGGCATCGGCCGTCGAGCCGCCGTCCGCGCGTTCGAGCCGCACGCTGCTCTGGTAGACGCTCGCCGCGCGCACCAACTTGGCGGCCGCGCGCGCGTGCAGCCCGAGGCGGTTGACGATCACTATCCGCTGCTCCAGCATTCGGCTCTCTTCCCGCTTCGACCGGCCGGCTATTTCTTCTTCGGCGCGGCGAGCAGTTCGCCCGCGAGATGTATGGCCTGCTGCCCCTGATCGCGGACGCGCCCGGCCACGACCGCGAGCGGTTCGGCGTCGGTCTGGCTCGCCAGTTTGATGACCATCGGCAAATTCACGCCCGTCACCACCTCGACCTCGCCCTCGACGAAGAACATCGAGGCGATGTTGGTCGGCGTGCCGCCGAACATATCCGTCAGGATAAGGACGCCGCGTCCTTCCGAGACGCGCGCGATGGCGCGCTCGATCTCGGCGCGCGCCGTGTCCACGTCGTCGTGCCAGCCGATGGAGATGGCCGCGATGTGCGCGACGTGGCCGATGATCATCTCAGCCGCCGCGAGCAGTTCGGTCGCCAGATGCCCGTGCGTCACGATCACGCCCGCCACGCGGCGCTGCGTTTCTAATTTTTCGGCTTCATCCATAACGCGCCGGTCTCCAACTTTTTTTGACTGCCGACGTATTCAACGGCCGCCAGACCGGAGAATCGAATTGCTCAGATGTCGTTGGCGATGTTGCCCATCAGGTAGCCGCCGACGGCCGCATTGACGCCGACGATGCGCGCGATGAGTTTCAGTTCGTTCTGGTCGAGCCAGATGCCGCCGCACGTCTGGCACTTATCAATCAACACCAGATCGTAGATGATCAGTTTCTTCATCGCGCGCCCGTCAATCGGGCAGACGCGCACCATCTCGCGCGACGGGTTGAGATTGTCCGTGCAATCGGTGCAGATCAAAAAGTCGTGCTCGATGGAAACGTCTTCGAGTCTGTAATCACGGCGGCAGCGGATGCAGTCTTCATTTTCGCTCATGCTGTTTCTCCCTGTGGCTTTCAACACCGGAACGAATCAATCGGCAGCGGCGCGATCTGCGCCTTTTCCGGAGGCGCGGCGCGTGCGCGTTTTGCTCACGTCGCGGTGGACGGCCGTGGCGTCGAAGCCGGCGCGGCGGAGGCGGCGCGCCAGTGCGTTGGCGACCATCACGGAGCGATGCCGCCCGCCCGTGCAGCCGATGCCGACCGTGACGTAAGACTTGCCCTCGCGCCGGTAGAGCGGCAGCAGGTAATCGAGCAGTCCGCCGAAACGTTCGAGCGTCTCGGTCGTCTCGGGCTGTTGCTTTAAGAACTCGACGACGCGGCGGTCGCTGCCGGACGAGGCGCGCAACTCTTCGACGAAATAAGGGTTCGGCAGGTGACGCACGTCGAACAGCAGGTCGAGATCGCGCGGTCCGCCGTACTTGTGACCGAAACTGAGCACCTGCACGCGCATCGGCGTCCCGGAGCGGTCGGGGCTGAAACGCTCGACGAGATACCGGCGCAGAGTGTGGACGTTGTGCTCGGAGGTGTCAATGATGAGGTCTGCGTGGGCGCGTATATGCGCGAGCGCGGCGCGTTCGGCGCGGATGGAGGCGAGCAGGCCGTCGCCCGTGTCGGCCGGGTGCGGGCGGCGCGTCTCGCTGAAACGGCGTTGCAGAACTTCGTCGCTGGCCTCGAAGAAGAGCACGTAGACGGTGAGTCCGCTCGCCCGCCGCAGTTTTTTCAACTGGCTCTCGAACTCGCTGAGGAAATGGCCTTCGCGGATGTTGATGACGAGCGCGGCGCGTTTGATGCGCGCTTCGCCGTCCTCTTCCTCTTCGTCTTCGGGCTGCACGAGACGCGCGAAGGTGGGCAGGAGGGTGAGCGGCAGATTATCCACGCAGAAATAGCCGAGGTCTTCAAAAGCATTCGTCGCCGATGACATCCCCGACCCGCTCAAGCCCGTGATGACGACGATGTCGGGCGCGCCGTTCGCGTCGGCTTTAGCTGCTCTTTTTTTCCGGCTCATCAATTGTCAGTTCCGCCTGCCGCCCTGCTGCTGCTGTTGCCGTCGAGGCTTCGCCTGCGTCTCGTCTCGTAGAGTCTTCCGGCGCGGCCACGCCGCTGCCGTCTGCGCCGAGCATGCGCGTGTGGCGCGCGACGAAATTCTCAGCCGCATTGTAACCGCGCAGGCGCAACAAGTGAACGCGCAGCGCGGTTTCCACCAGCGTCGAGAGATTGCGCCCCGGGCTGACGGGCAGGAGGACGTGCGGCACGCCGACGCCCAGAATTTCCACCACGCGCTCGTCAATCCCCAGACGCTCAACCTCGCGTGCGTCCTTCCAGCGTTCGAGCCGGATGGTCAGTCCCACCTGCTTCGGGCCGCTGACGGCCGCCACGCCGTAGAGGTCTCGGACGTTGATGATGCCGAGGCCGCG
>DATHAZ010000202.1:0-2744 GCA_035296445.1 Pyrinomonadaceae bacterium
TGCGCCCACGCGATGCCGTCAGGCGCTTTCCCCGTCTCGACGCGGCCGACCACTTCCATTTTTTCGAGGTCAACGGCGGCCACGCTGTTGAGTTCCTGTAGGCAGACGTAAGCGCGTCTGCTGTCGGCCGCGACGGCGACGCCGACCGTCCCGCCTGCGATCTTGATGCGCCCGGTCTCTTTGCGCGTCGCCGCGTCGAAGACGACGAGTTCGCCGCCCACGGGGTCGGGGATGAGCACGCGCCGGCCGTCGGGCGTAAAGGCGACGCGGAAGGGAAGCTGCGAAAACTTCGCGAGCGTCTCCACCACCTTGTTCGTCGCCGTGTCAATGACGGAGACCGTGCCGTCGTCGCGGTTGGCCGCCCACACCTCGCGGCCGTCGGGCGAGATGCCGATGCCTTCGGGCGTCTTGCCGACGGCGATCTGCGTGATGTTCGGCGGCACGGGTGCGCCGCCCACGTTGAGCGCGGTGACGGTGTTCGAGAGCATGTTGGCGGTGTAAATCTTCTTCGCGTCGGGCGTGATGACGAGCATGTGCGAAACGCTCTCGCCCGTGCCCATCAACCAGTCAACACGGTCTGCGGCCGGGTCGTAGCGTGCGACGGCGCGGTTGGCCTCGGCCGTGAAATAGATTTTGCCGCCCGCCTCGACGATGCCGTGCGGGCGTCGGAGCGCGCCGAGGTCAACGCGCTTCGTCTCCCTGCGCGCCGCGATGTCTATGATCGAGAGCGAACTGCCCACGACCTGCTGCGTGCCGTAGTTGCCCACGTAAGCCGTGCGGCCGTCGCTTGATGCGACCACCTCGTGCGGCCCTTCGCCGACGGGCACGCGCGCCAGCACCTTCAAGGCCGCAGGGTCAACGATGGCGAGCGTGTTGTCTGCCTTGTTCAGCACGAGCAGCACGGCCTCGCCCGCGGGCGCGCTCGCCGTCGCGGCCGGAGTTTGCGTGGGGCGCGCGCCCGTCAGTTGAGACAAAGAGAGCGTGGCGGCGCACGTCAGCACGGCGAGCGTGACACACTTCGAGAGGAAGCCCATTTTCATGGATCGAGTTCTCCATTCTTTCGGTTCGACACGGGGGACAAAAACTGCGAGCGTCTCGCGGCAAGTTAATACGTAAAAGCGCGCGGCGGGTTTCGCTTTCCTTCGCGCCTTTACGCCTTTGCGTGAGATTTGTTTTTGCCGAAGAATAAACTCACGCAAAGGCGCAAAGGCGCGAAGGAAGAGCTTAGTCTTTTACATGCTTAGTCGCACTTGGCCTTAAGTTGCCGGTGCGGCTTGGACGCTTCGCCCGCGCCGGAGAATGGTGTAAGCGAGGAGTGCGCCGATGAGGATGCCGGCGAAGTCCCATTGGAGGTCGTTGGGCGCGTCGTGTTTGCTCCAGATGCGCTGGCCGCCGAAGTAGCGTTCATCCCAGAGTTCGATGATCTCGTAGAAGGCCGAGAGGCTGAAGAAGACTGCGACGGCGAAGAAGATCGAGAGGCCGAGCGGAAGCGGATGCCCGAAACGACGCAAGCCTTCCGACAGCAGCCAGACGACGAGCGGCATCGTCAGAGCCTGCACCGCCAGGTGCGCGAACTCGTCGTACATGACCGAGCCGAAGACGGTGCGCCCGTACATCGAGAAGAAGTTGCCGAGCGCGTCAACCTCCATCGCCGCGAAGACGAGCAGCAACAGCATAGGCGGCATCGCGATCCCGTAACGCGCCCGCACGTAACCATAGACCGCCGCGAGCCACGCGCCTCCGAGGAGCGTGCAGGTCACAAGCGGCAGGTAACACATCTTGAGCAGAAAGGCCGCGCCCGCGAGGACGAGCGTGGCGGTGATGGGAATGTCCAGACGTTTGAGCCATGCGTTCATGTCAAACTCCTTCGCGTTGTCGTCGGGCGCGTCGTCGTCGTCCGTCCGTTAAATCGCCGCCGCGCCTCACGAATTTGTTACTCCCGCATGGAACGCGCGGGACGGCCGCTTGATGCGAGGAATTTTCGCGTAAAGATGATCGCGCCCCTAAGCATGAGCCGGAACGCGGGGCGCGCCTGCCGTGAGGCGCGCGTCGCCTGTCGGATGCGCCTCAGTGGTCGGTCAGCGTCGCGGCGATGTTGCCCGGATCGTTGATCGCTACGGGCAGGCGGCGGCGTATCTCCGCGAGCAGCGTCACGGATTTTTTGTAGGACGTGAGCGGGACGCTGATGGGAAAACGTCGCCCGTCGGCGCGCAGCGCGAGTTCGACAGTGCCCTTGAAGCGGCCGAGGCTCGCACCGCGCACCGCGCTCCACGGGACGAAGCGACGGCCGCGTAGCCCGAAGACGAGGATTCCCGCCTCGTAGAAAGTGGTGCGATGGACGATGGTGCTTATGTAGAGCATCAGCGCGGAGCACGTGACGGCGACGAGAAACATGCCGAGCCACCCGAAGAAGTCTGAGAGTGATGTCGGATCGCGTAACTGCCGGTAGACGTTCACCGCGCCGACCGTGCCGAAGACGAGCGTGAAGATCACGGACAATCCGATCATAAAAATGGCGAAGCCTTTGTGCGGCTCGAAGTTGATGTCCTCGATTTTCATGCGACGCGCCCCGCGTATCCGTCCGGTGTCGAATGGCGCGACACATTTTTCACGCCCGCGCGTTGTCCGTCAATCCCGGCTCGCATAAGATGAGTTTGAGACTGACGTGGGAGACTTATTCCAACCGACCATCCTGCGCTACGACACGCTGCCTTCGACCAACACGGAGGCGGCGAGCCAGGCGG
>DATHAZ010000203.1:0-14472 GCA_035296445.1 Pyrinomonadaceae bacterium
GCGCCTGCCATGCGTCCGTCGAGGTCAGGCCGCTCACGACTTCGGGCAGACTGTTCGCTTCGAGGTAAATGAGCGTTTCGGCCGGCGCGTAGGCCGCCATGTCCACGGCTTCGGGGCGATTCCACCAGACCCACGCCGCCAGCAGAACGACGAGCGCGATTATTGACAGGACGACCCTCCGCAGCCAACTATTCATTCCAGCATCCTACCTTTCGTCAACCGGGCGAGGCAAGAACCGCCGGTTTCACCCGGCTATTTCGATAGAAAGTTCACCCGTTTACGAAACTGGAAGCTGCCCCTGTTTTTTCCAGAAAGCCGCGAGAACAGATCAGACTGACGAAACAAGGTTTGTAAAATCTATAAGTTAAACAATCAAAATTATTGTTGACACTGCTAAACACGATGGTTTATATTCCTTGTTGACGGTGGGAACCACATTCCCGCCCTGGTTGATTAGGTCTTGCACGGTCTCCAGACAAAAGCTAACAAGTGCGTCCATCCCCGCCGGATGGACGTGTGCGACCGGCAAGCCACTTTCTTTGAAACTCAGCCGATAAAGGCACACTTCGCGCGAGCGGAGGTCGCAAAGCCCACGGAAGTAGGAGGCAGCACAGCAGCGCTGCCTATGACTTGGCCGGGTTGCCGAAGGTGAGGCGGCTGCCGCACAAGGGACGCCTTGAAGCGTCCGGGAAGCGCAGCAGTTTTACCCGCCACCTTACATTTCCGGTGAAGATAGTTCGTTCCGACTCCGTGCCTTGTCCGCCTCGCTTTATCGCACCGCTTCTCTCCTGATTTCATAGCGGCGTTCAGTCTTTTCGTGACATGGCAACGAGACGCCCACACCACAGCCGCAGCCACATGAATCCCTCTCCATATACACCTGCGACACCCTCCACGCGCGACGTTCGTTTCAGAGCGCGCCGTATTCGCGCCCGCCTCCGGCGAGACCAACGCAGAAGAGCACGGAAAGTTTCCGGGGAAAAATAGAAATGTTTGGAAGAAAAAATTCTAACAAGAAAAACCTCGTCGGGCTGGACATCGGCTCAAGTTCGGTGAAAGCCGTCGAGTTGCAGGGCAAACCGGGCAACCTCGTCCTCGTCAATCTCGGCCAGGAGAGTTTGCCGCCTGACACGGTGGTTGACGGGCAGATCATGGAACTCAATTCCGTCTCCCAGACCATCGCCAACGTTTTCGGCTCGCACCAGATCAAGACCGAGCGCGTGGCGGCGGGCGTCAGCGGAAGTTCCGTCATCGTCAAGAACATCATCGTCCCGCCGATGAGCAAGGATGAACTCGAAGAGTCCATTGACTGGCACGCCGAGGAACACATCCCTTTCGACATCGCCGACGTGAGTTTGGACTATCAGGTCGTCGGTTCGAGCGACGACTCGCTGCACGTCCTGATGGCCGCCTGCAAACGCGACTTCGTGGCGAACGTCAAACAGGTGATTCAACTCGCGGGCAAATTCCCGGCCATCATTGATGTGGATGCCTTCGCGTTGCAGAACTGCTACGAGATTAACTACCAGCCGACGCCGGATCAGTCGGTCGCGCTCCTAAACATCGGCGCGTCCACGATGAACATCAACATCCTGCACGGCGTGCGCAGCGTCTTCACGCGCGACGTTTCGGTCGGCGGCAACCAGTACACCGCGCTTCTGCAAAAGGAGTTGGGCTTGACGTTCGAGCAGGCCGAGGCGGTCAAACGCGGCGGGATGGCTCCCGGCGAATCGGAACGGCGCGACATGGCAAATGTGTTGGAGACCGTCTCGGACATCCTCGCGCTGGAAATTCAAAAGACGTTCGACTTCTACCGCGCCACGTCGGACGACGGCGAGGGCACGGTGCAGAAAATCCTGATCTCCGGCGGCGGCTCGAAGTTGCCGGGGCTGACGGAATTTTTGGCGAACCGCTTCGGCGTACCCGTCGAGGCGTTCAACCCGTTTCGCCAGATTAAAGTTGACGCGAAGCGTTTTGACCCCGAATACATGCGCGAAGTGATGCCGGAACTGGCCGTGGCCGTCGGGCTGGCTTTGAGAGGAGTGGAGGCTTAAATGATCAAGGTCAACTTACTGGACTCCGTCACGGATAAGACGAGCGTCGCGGCCATCGAGACGCGCGTCGCCAACCCGCGCACGCAGGGTCGTCTCGTGCTGCTGGTCGTCGTCGCCCTGCTGGGCATGGCGATTGTATTCGACTGGACGAGCGCGAACTCGGCGCACGCGGAAGTAACGGCGGAACTGAAACGACAGGAAGAACAGGCCGCGCGCATGCAAGCCATCAAGGTAGAGCAGGCCGAACTGGAAAAGAAGACACGGGAGATTCAGACGCGCATTGACGCGATCAAGAAGTTGCGTTCTTCGCAGCAGGGGCCGGTCGCCGTGCTCTCGGCCATCAACGAGCGCATACCCAGAGTGGCCGATTTCCGTCTCGAAAGCATTGAGCAGAAGGGCGGGGAGTTGATTCTCATAGGCGACTCGCCGAACGAGTCGGCCGTGACACAGTTCGGGCGCAGCATGGAGTTCTCCTCCGGCCTGTTCAGCAACGTCAGCATCGAGACAAAGCGTGAATTGCTCGATAAAGTTACCGGAAGCAGCACGGCTCTGAACACCACGGATGACCCGGCCAAGCCCGTCGTCAAACTCGACACCGTGACCTTCACTTTGAAATGCAAGTACACCGCGCCGGGGAATCAAACTTCCTCGCCCGCGGGCAACGCGACGCACGCCGGGGCGACCGCGCCCGCCGCCGCCGCCGCGCCCACCCAGGTTGCCAAAAATTAGCACGTCGCCTCTCGACCCCGCGCCCGAAGGGAACTGACATCTCATGTTGAAATTAGACGCACTACAACAAAAACCCTGGTACTTCCAGTTTGCGGCGTTCGGCTTCGTCGCCCTGCTCGTCTACGGCGGCTTCTGGTATTTCGTCACCAGCGGCACGCGCGAGGAGACCAGGACGCTCCAAGTGCAGGTTGACACACTGCAACAGCAGAACGCCCGCGCGCAGATCGCCTCACAGCGACTCAACGACTTCAAGGCCACCTACGCCCGCGCCCAGGCCGACTACGAAGATTTGAAGGCGCTCCTGCCCGAGCAGCGCGAACTCACGACCGTCCTCCAGGGCTTGCAGGATCGCGCGCGCGGCCGTCTCTCCGTCACGCGCTTCACTCCGAAGGACGACGTGCAGCAGGACTTCTATGCGGGCAAGCCCGTCGAGATCGAGGTCTCAAGTTCTTACAACAACCTCGGCGCGTTCTTCGCCCAGATCGCCGCCTACCAGCGCATCGTCTCGATCAGCGATTTCAAAGTCTCGCGCATGAAGGAACAGAACACGGGCGGCAAAACGGTTGACGCGCAGTTCTTGCTGACGGCCTATTACGCTTCGAGCGAGACGCTCCAGAACACGGCGAAACCCGCGAACCAATCGCAGACGCCCGCCGCGACGCAGCCCGCGCCTGCCGCGAAGTAGTTGCCCGATACGAGCGCCGCGAGGTAAAGCGGCCAGACCCAACCAGGAACAAAAGAGATGAACTACACCAAGATGATCAAGCAGACCTTGCAGGCGGCTTTGGCCGTGGCCGCGCTGTTGACCTTTTCCGCCAGCGGCATCGCCCAGGCGCAGGAGGCCAGCACCACGTATCGCGGCGCGGGGCGCGACCCCTTCACGAAGTACAAGCCGCCCGCGAAGCGCCCGGTGAAGAAGGCGGCGCATCCCCTCGTCGCGCCCACCATCGAACAGCGCATCGCCGCCTACAAAGCGCAGAAGGCCATTGCAATGAACGCGCAAGAGCCCGCGCCGAAACCGACCACGGCGCTGCTCCTCAGCGAAGCGCACGTGACGGGCATCTTCCGCACGCCGCGCGGCTATGCGGCGATGGTCGAAGCCAAACCCATCAAACTCTCCTACGTCATCTATCCCGGCGAAGTTTTCTTCGACGGGATGTTGGTCGCCATCGAAGAAGACCGTCTCGTGTTTCGCAAAGAGACGCGTTGGAGCGACGGGCGGCGCGAGATGAGCGTCGAGATGAAAGCCATCGGCGCAGCCAACGCCGTCAAAGATACTTTAACGGCCACCGCCGCGCCGGCCGCCACCGCGCCGGCAACCCCCGCCTCACCGAAAGTGAAAGAGGACAGGCCCGCCACGCAAGACAAACAATAAAGCTTTCTCGCCCGTTCGTTGGCGCGCGCCCGCCGGAAGCCTGAGCCGGCCGGCGCACGCCAACGAACTCTTCTCCCGTCGCGCACCCGCGAGGATTCCTACCCGCTTCGATCCTAACGGACTGTGCTCCCGCTTTTTGGAAATACAAACCCGCCGCCCGTTTTCGCATTGTGCGGCGCGCGCTTTTGAAGAGTCGTCCTCCGGCGACTCGCACGAGCGTTAGCGCGTGGCGTAAACCGGCCGGTCACTCCTGACAAAGGAAAAGAAAATGCTCAATCAGCAACATCCGCATTCGGCGGTCATAAAAAGGGGCACGCTCGTCCTCTTTCTTTTATGTTCGTTATCAACTTTTTCCCTGGCTGCCAGCGCGCGCCTGCTGACCGGCGTTCGCACGTCGGTCAACGGCGAGGCGACGCGCATCACGTTCGCCGGGACTGCGCCGATGGCCTACGGTGTGCGCCGCGTTGACGAACGCACGCTCATGGTCGAACTCCCCGGCGTTGACGCGACGCGCCTCGCGGCTTCATACGCGCCTGCCTCGCCGCTCGTCGCCGGTCTCACCGTGCAGTGCGCGACCGACAAAGCAGGCGTGCCGTTCACGCGCCTGCGCGTCGCCCTGCGCGCCTCCGCGCGCGACCGCTCATTTCTCGACGCCAACGAATTAGTGCTCGAATTGCGCCCCGAAGAAACTCCGGCGCAACAACCCGGCGCGCGTGAAGCTCACGCTTCCGATCAACAGACGCCCGCCGGCAGGCCGTCACCCACGCCCCAGATCAGAGCCTCGACGCCGGGCGACGCGGCCGGACAACAGTCCACGCAGGGACAGCAGTACGGCCAGTACGGTTTCGTCGGCGAGCCGATCAACCTGAACGTCGTCAACGCGGACATCCGCGACATTCTCAACTACATCACCGAACAGTACGGCGTGAACTTCATCATTGACTCGTCGGTCGGCGCAGTGCCCGTCACGGTCAACGTCACGGAAGTTCCCTGGAACGTCGCGCTCAATTCGATTTTGCGCGCCAACCGTCTGGGGATCGAAGTCTCGGGCAACATCCTGCGCGTCGCGACGCTCAAGGTGCTGGCCGAAGAAGCGGGGGCGCAAGCCTCCATTGACGAGGGACGGCTGAACGCCGCGCCGCTCGTCACGGAGTTCATACGCCTCAATTACGCGCGCGCGGTCGGCACGCTGGCACAGGCCGCGGGTTCGACGGGCGGTTTCTCCGGCGGCGCGAGCAACGAGAGTTTCTCCGGCGGCTCGGGCGGCGACGCCACGGGCAAGAGCGGCGACAAGGGCATCCTCCCGATCATCTCGCGGCGTCTCTCCAAGCGCGGCAGCGTCGAAGTTGACGGCCGCAGCAACACGCTTATCGTCACGGACGTGCGCGAGAACATCGCGTCCATTCGCCAACTCGTCGAGTTGCTCGACCAGCCCGAACCGCAAGTCGAAATCGAGACGCGCATCGTGGTCGCCAGCCGCAGCTTCAGCCGCGACCTCGGCGTCCAGTTGCAGGCGGCCGTCTTCGGCGCGCGCGGGCAGGGCGGCTCGTTTGAAACCGCACCGGCCAACGGCGGCTTGCGCCCCGGCGGACTCCCCGGCGGACTCGGCAACACGCCCCCCGCGACCGGCGCGCTCGGCGTGACCGCGCCTTCCACCGTCATCGGTCTCACGACCGGCATCTTCGGCACGGCGCAAATCGGCGCGCTCATTACCGCCGCCGAAAGTAAAGGTCAGGCTAAAGTCGTCGCCAACCCGCGCGTGACGGCTCTCAACAATCGCCCCGCGCAGATCGAAAGCGGCTCGCAGATTCCGGTCGTCACCCCGCAAACATCGGGCGTAGGTGCTGGCAGCAGCGACAACCTCGGCGGCTCGACCGTGTTTACGACCACGTTCATCTCCGTCCCTCTGCGTCTCTCCATCACGCCGCAGATCACGGACGCGGGCACGGTCGTGCTGCGCGTCACGGCGGAGAACAACACCGTCAACCGCTCTCTGGTCAACTCGCTCGGCACGCCCGGCATTGACACGCAGCGCATGCAGACGGAAGTGCTCGTTCCCGACGGCGGCACGACCGTGGTCGGTGGCGTCCTGCTCGACAGCGAAGGCGAGACGCAGACGCGCACGCCCGGCATCTCCGGCATCCCCGTCCTCGGCAACCTCTTCAAGCGCAAGGCCACCACGCGTAACACCAACGAACTGCTCTTCTTCATCACGCCGCGCATTTATCGCCCCGACTACAACGGGCGACCGATGGCCGGAACCGTGACCGACCGCGTTCGCTCGACCACCATCGCGCAGCCCGTGCCGCTCGGCAATCCGCAGAGCAACACCCCCGCGCCCGGCGAAGAGCGGAACACGCAGCCCAACGCGCAGCCGCAATCAGACACCGCCCCGACGGCACGCCCCGCCGCCACCCGCGGCGAGCGTCCATAATCGTAAGGAGAAAGCTCATGTTCAAAGACACACTCACACGCATGGTTGAAAGAACGGAGGGCGCGGTCGGCGCGCTCATCATGGGCACGGACGGCATCGCCGTCGAGAAGGTTCTGATGCCCGAAGGGCGCGACGCCAATCTGGACGTGGCCGCCGCCGAATTCACCTCGCTCCTGCGCAACGCACAGCGCGCGGGCGGTGACATCGGCCTCGGTCAGGTGCGCGAAGTCGTCGTCGGCTTCAACGACATGAACGTCCTCATGCGCCTCTTCAACCGCGAATACTTCGTCATGCTCGCACTCACGCAGGACGGCAACATCGGCCGCGGCCGCTTCGAGCTACGCAAAGTCGAACTCGACCTCGCGCGCGAGTTCGCGGTTTAAACCGAAGTAGAAGTTAGAAATTAGAAAGGCGAAAGCTAGGACGGAGTTCCGTCTTAACTTTCGCCTTTCTTCTTCCTACCTCTTAATTTCAAATTTCAAATTTCAAATTTCAAATCTCTACTCTCTAACTTCTACTTTTTAGTCCGGCAACTTTACGTGGGGCATGCCGCGCGCGATGATGCGCTGGCGGCGCGCGACGCGTTTGGGTTTGAGTTGCGGGTTAAACTCCGTGCGCGGGTTGGGGATGATGGCCGAGAGGAAGGCCGCTTCCTGCGCGGTCAGGTTGGCGGCGGGCTTGCGAAAGTAAGTCTGCGCGGCGGCCTCCGCGCCGTAGATACCGTCGCCCCACTCGATCACGTTGAGGTAGATTTCGAGAATGCGACGCTTCGACAAATGCTTCTCCATGAAATAAGTGATCGCCGCCTCGCGCGCCTTGCGGACGAACGAGCGCTCCGTGGAGAGATAGAGGTTTTTGGCTAACTGCTGCGAGATGGTCGAAGCGCCGCGTTTGAAACTGGGCATCGCGGGAATCCAACTCGACTCGTCCTCGCCCTGCTGTTTCGCTTCTTTCGCGGCGTCGCGCTGCGCCTGCTCCCAAGCCTTCTGGATGGCCTCGTAGTCGAAGCCGTCGTGCGTGGCGAAGTTGCTGTCCTCACCCGCGAGCACGGCGCGCAGGAGGTGTATGGAAATCCGTTCGAGCGGAACCCACTGCTGCACGCGCTTCGGCTGCTCGCCCCGCTCGCGCGCCTCGCGCATCCGCGTCTCGATCATCGCCGTCGTCTCCGGGTTGTTGTCGCGCAACTTCGCCACGCGCGGAAACGTGGCGAGTTCGTAGATCAGGGCGAACACGATGAAAGCGACCACGCCGAGCGCGATCATTTGCATCAATTTCCAAATCGTTCTGAACATCGCGAGCCGGATTATAACCGAACTTAATTGCGCCCGACACCGCGCGCAGCGCCCATCGCTTTGGCGACGCGGATCGTGTTGCAGTGTATCTCCACCGTGTCGTTGATGTCTGCGGCGTAACCGCCCGACATCACGGTCGCCACCGGCACGCCCCGCGCCAGGCATTCGCCGAGGACGAACTCGTCGCGCGCGCGCAGTCCCGCGATTGAGAGCGAGAGGCGTCCGAGTTTATCGCCCGCGTAAGGGTCTGCGCCGCCGAGGTAAAAGACGATGTCGGGGCGTTCGGCGAAGACGCGCGGCAGATGTCCGGCCAGAGTTTTCAGGTATTCCTCGTCGCCCGTCCCGTCGGGCAGTTCCACGTCGAGCGACGAGCGCGCTTTGAAGACGGGGTAGTTTTTCGCGCCGTGAATGGAGAAAGTGAACACGCCCGCGTCTCCCTCGAAGATTGTCGCCGTGCCGTTGCCCTGATGCACGTCCAGGTCTACGACGGCCGCGCGCTCTATCACATGATCGCGGCGCAATACGCGAATGGCGACGGCGACATCGTTCAGCACGCAAAAACCCTCGCCGCGTTCGGGAAAGGCGTGGTGTGTGCCGCCAGCGAGATTCGAGGCGATGCCTTCGGCAAGCGCGGCGCGCGCCGCGCCGACCGTCCCGCCCGTGGCGAGAAATGAACGACGGACGAGTGCCTTCGACCACGGCAGACCAAGCCTGCGCAACTCGCTCGGCGTCAAGGCTCCGGCGCGTAGGCGCGTCACGTAGTCTTCTGTGTGAACGAGCAACACGTCGGCGACGGGCGCGGGCTGCGGTTCAATGATCTCGGAGGGCGCGAGCGTCCGCTCCGCGAGCAGGCGGTCGCGCACGAGTTCAAACTTGCGAATAGGGAAGACGTGCCCCTCGCCGATGTCCGCATAATAACGCGGCGTGTAGAAGACTTGCATCGGAAATGTCCGTAGTCAGTTGTCCGTGGTCAGTTGTCCGTGGTCAGTTGTCCGTGGTCAGTTGTCCGTTGTTTGCGGCTACCCATGCGACCGGCCGGTGGCGAAACTGAACCGCTACGGCGGGAAGATAACAACTGACCACGGACAACTGACAACTGACGATTTTTCAATATTGTATCAGGCTGCCCTCGCGTTTGGCGCGGCGGACGGCTCGCGAGAAGACCCAGAAGGAGAAGGGCATGAGGACGACGAGAAACGCGAGCAGCGTGAAGAGCGGGGCGCGTACCTGTGCGAAACCCTGACCTTCGATGAGGACGCGGCGTATGCCGTCGAGTCCGTAAGTGGGAGGCAACAGTTGTGAAATCTTGCCGAAGCCGCTGCCGAGCAACTGTGTGGGGAAAAAGACGCCGGAAAAGATCGCCGAACCCGTGCCGAGCAGAATCCCGAATGGGTCGCCGCGCTTGAACACCATCGCGAAACTCGCCGAGAGGATGCCGATGGAAGCGAGCACGAGCGTCGTCAGCAGAAGAATAAAAAACGCCAGCAGGTAGTTGCCGCGAAAGTGTACGTTGAAGAAGAGCCAGCCGAAGAAGAAATAGAGGAAAGAGAAGAACGTCGCCTGCACGAAAGCCCACGCGGAACTCGAAGCCACGAGCGTCGGGATGCCGATGGGCGTCATCAACACGCCTTCGAGCGTTCCCTGCATCTGCTCAGACCTGATGGCGTTCGCCAGGCTGGAGAAGCCGGTCATAAAGTAGTTCAGGACGGCCAGGCCGGTGAGCCACGCGGCGAGCGGATCGCGCCACTGTGTGAAGGGCGATTGCGCGCACGGGCAGTCGTTCGTCGAGACGAAAGTTTGCGAGATGAAATAGAGCGTCGTCACCAGGCCGAGCACGCTCAACACGCGCAAAAAGAATGCGAAGCGATAACTCAGCTCCAACTGAAAATCACGCGCGATGAAAGCACGGATGCGACGAAGAAGTTTGCCCACTCTCTTCACGTTCGTTTTTCCTCTATCGCCTCATCCTCGCGCTCATACTGTTCCAACACGTCGAGCAGCGTGGCGCGTTCCGAATCGCACGCGAGGATACGCCCGCCCGCCGTTTGCAGTGCGCGCATCGCGCGGTCGAGTTTGTCGTCGTCAACCTCGCGCGTGAATTGCACGACGACGGCGTCCCCGTCGGCCGAAAGGTCAAACTCGTCCACCTCCGGCGAGAGCGCGGCGCGCGCCTGTTCGGTTGCGAGGCCGCGCGCGGCGAGTCGCACCCGTTCCGCGTTTTTATGCACGACGCGAAGGCGTTCGGGCGTGTCGAGCGCGCGAATCCGGCCGCGCGAAATGACGGCGACGCGAGCGCACAATTCCTCGATCTCGGCGAGGTTGTGCGAGGTGAGCAGCACGGTCACGGGGCGGTCGGCGTCGCGCGCGAGCGAGTTGATGAGCGCGCGCGTCACGGCGGCGGCGAGCGGGTCGAGCGAACGCGTCGGCTCGTCGAGCAGGAGAACGCGGGGTGAACTGAGCATCGCGCGGGCGATGGCGACGCGTTGCTTGTTGCCCGTCGAGAGTTCGCCGAAGCGGCGGCGCGCGAGCGTTTCGAGTTCGAGGCGCGCGAGCAGTTCATTGATGCGCGCGCGCGCCGCCGCGTCCGTGAGGCCGTGGAGGCGCGCGAAGAAGGTGAGATTTTGTTCGATGGTCAGACGCCAGTAGAAGCTGCGTTCCTCGGCGGTGGCGAGACCGAGTTGGGCGCGCACGGCCATCTCATCTCGCACGCTGTCGAAGCCGCCGACGACGACCGCGCCGGAGGTAGGCTGCACGAGCGTCGCGATGATTTTGGTGAGCGTGGTCTTGCCCGCGCCGTTGCGCCCTATGAGGCCGAAGATTTCACCCTCGGGCACGTCGAAACTGACATCGTGCAGGGCTTCGACCGGATGCGTTGCCTTGCGCCGGAAGAACTTTTTGAGGCGAGCGAGCGAGACGGGGTAAGTTTTCGAGAGTCGCCGGATCGAAATGGCGACCGCCTGCGCCGGAGTCGCACGCGTTCGGCTCGCGCCCTCGTTTGAAGTGATCGAAGAACTGGTGGCTGTCACTTTTAAGTAATGCGTTTGACGCGGGGCGATTAACGACCGCGCTGGCGCGGGTCGAGATATTCGCGCAGGCCGTCGCCGATGAAGTTGAAGGCGAGGACGGAGAGCGCGATGGCGATGCCGGGGACGAGCAGCGCGTGCGGCGCGGCTTGCAGCGTCGAGAGATCGCGCGCCTCTTCGAGCATCACGCCCCACGAAGGCGCGGGCGGCGGCACGCCCAAGCCCAAAAATGAAAGGGTCGCTTCCGCCAGCACCGCGCCCGCCATGCCGAGGCTCGCCTGCACGATGAGCGGTTGAATGGCGTTCGGCAGAATGTGGACGAAGAGGATGCGCATGTCGCTTGCGCCGAGCGCGCGCGCCGCCTGCACGAAATCATACTCGCGCACCTTCAACACCTGCCCGCGAATTACGCGCGCATAGCCCACCCAACCGATGATGCAGAGCGCGAGGATCAACTTGTTCAGCCCCGCGCCGAGAAAGGCGACCATTGCGATGGCGAGCAACAGGCCGGGGAAGGCGAGAAAGACGTTGATGAGATAGCCGTTGACGATGCGGTCAATCCAGCCGCCGTAATAGCCTGCGAGCGCGCCGATGATCGTCCCGATGAAAGTCGAGACAAAGACCACGACGAGGCCGACGCGCAGTGAGATGCGCGCCCCGTAGATGACGCGCGAGAAAACGTCGCGCCCCGTCGCGTCCGTGCCGAGCCAGTGTGCCGCGGAGGGCGCGGCGTAGCGGTTGAGCAGGTCGGTCTCCCCGACATCGTGCGTCGCGATCAACGGCGCAAAGAGCGCCACGATGACGAACAACCCGACTACGACGAGACCGAATTTTGAGAGGCGATTCATAAAGCAGTGACAAGTGACAAGTGACAAGTGACGAGTAAGAATCAAGACAAGTTTTTAGCTTGTCACTCGTCACTTGTCACTCGTCACTGTATTCGTATTCTGGGGTCGAGCCAGCGATAAATAATATCCGTGAGCGTGTTGGCGAAGATGTAGGTCACGCTGATGACGAGGACGCAGCCTTGCACGAGGCGATAGTCGCGTTTGCCGATGCCGTCGTCAATGAGCAGAAGCCCGAGTCCCGGCCAGTTGAAAATCTTCTCCGTGATGATCGCCCCGGCGAGCAGGACGCCGAGTTGCAGGCCGAGTATGGTGACTACCGGAATGAGACCGTTCTTCAGCACGTGTTTGTAGACGACCGTGCGCTCGCTCAAACCTTTTGCGCGCGCCGTGCGCACATAGTCTTCGCCCATCTCTTCGATGACGGACGAGCGCACCATGCGCGTCAAGAGCGCGGAGAGCGCCGCGCCGAGCGTGACGGCGGGCAGGATGATGTCCTCGCCGTAGTTGCGCCCCGAGGGCGCGAGCCAGCCGAACTGGAGCGCGAAGATGTAAATCAAAAGCGGCCCGAGGACGAAACCCGGCATGCTGATGCCGATGAGCGCGACGACCGACAGCACATTGTCGAGCCACGTGCCGCGATTTTTTCCGGCCACGACGCCGAGCGGGATCGCGATGCTGACGGCGACGAGGAGGGCTGCGACGGCGAGTTGGATGGTCGCCGGGTAACGCTGCATGATCAATTCGATGACGGGGCGGTCGGTGCGAAACGACCGCCCCATGTCGCCGCGCAGGAGCGTGCCCCAGTAATCTATGTAACGGTTGTTCAGCCCGTGCCAGTCAAAGTTCCTTGCCCCTTGCTCGTCGCGCGCGTAGGAGAAGAAGAAGGCGGGGCGGTCGAGGTTATGCTTCTGGCGAAACTGCTCGATCTGCGCGGCCGTGGCCTCTTCGCCGAGCGTGGCGGTCGCCGGGTCGCCCGGCACGAGTTCGATCAGGAGCGTGACGAGCGACACCACCGTCCACACCACGAGCAGGAGGATCAAGATGCGCCGCGAAACATCGAGTAGCTTGTGCTTCATCTTCGGCGAGCGGTTCCGGCGAATGTTCGGAAGAGTGTTTAGTTAGAAACTGCGCGGAGGATGATAGCATCGGAAAGTGACAAGTGACGAGTGACAGGTGACAAGTTAAAACAACGTGCTTGTCTTCAACTTGTCACCTGTCACTCGTCACTTGTCACATTAAAAAAACGTAGCCCGACGGTAATTGCGTCTTTCGTCGCGCGAACAGCCCCGACAACCGTCGCGCGGGAACGAGCACAAAACCATCGGACTACGTTTTCGGTTTGCGCTCTTACTAAGTAGCGCAAGCCAATCTCGGATCAGGCGCGGCCGGGGCGTGTGCCCAGATGCAGAGCCGCGATGCCGCCCGTCAAATTCTGATAAGTCACCTCGCCGAAGCCGATCTCGCGCATCAACTCCGCCAAACGCTGCTGGTCGGGGAAGCGCGACACGGAATCCGGCAGGTATTCATACGCGCCGCGCGAGCCGCTCACGAGGCCGCCGATGCGCGGCAACACCCGCGTGAAATAAAACTGAAAAAGAGCGCGAAAGCCCGGCACGACGGGGTGCGAAAATTCCAGAACCGCCACGCTCCCGCCCGGCCTCAACACACGAAACAACTCTCTGAGTCCGCCCTCGACGCTCGCCAGATTCCGTAGCCCGAACGCGATGGTCACGACATCGAAAGTCTCGGACGCGAACGGCAGCCGAAGCGCGTCTCCCTCGACGAAAGGAATCCCGCGATTCTGCTGCGCGGCCTTGCGCGCCGCGACTTCGAGCATCGGGCGACAGAAATCAAGCCCGGTCACGCTCGTCTGCGCGGCGGCCGAGAGCGTCAGGGCGAGGTCGCCCGTGCCGCAAGCCACGTCGAGCGTGCGCGTCCCGGCCGTGAGCGCAGGGCGCAGGCGCGCGGCCACAAGCTTGCGCCAGCGTCGGTCAATATTCGCCGATAGCAGATGATTTAAAAGATCATAACGGCGCGCGATGCCCGCGAACATCGAGTTAACCCGACGCGCGTGCTCCCGCTGGCGTTCGTTCTCATTCGGACTTGTTGGCGTGGACACCTTAAATGATTAAGCGGGAATAATTGGTTGCAGGCAGCTTGCAATTTTTTTGTGAATTGACTACGGACGCTTCGGCATCTTTGGCTCGGAGGCGGCTGCGGGCGGCGGCGCGCCAACCCCCGCCACCTCGATCCCGCCGCTCAGGCGTGCCAATTCGGCGCGCAACTGCGTCGCATCGCCGACCACGACGCTCGCCAGTTTTGCCTCGCCGCCGAAGAGGCGGGCGGCGACGCGTTGCGCTTCGGCGGGCGTCAGGCTGTTCAAGGCGCGCTCCTCGTCTGCGAGCGTAGAGTTGTAAGTGGCCGCGTCGAGCCATTCGTCGGCGAGCGCTTCGGGGCGTTGCCGGCGTTCGCGGAGCGCGGCGAGCGCGTCGCGGCGCGCGTTCTCAAGCTCGGCGGCGGAGACGGGCGAGGCGGCGAGATTCGAGACGACCGCGCGCGCCGCTTCGAGCGTCTGCGCCGCCGCGCCCGCCGGGACGGTCGTTCCGAGCAACAAGACGCCGGAAAGATTATGTGCGTCATGGCGGGCGTAGGTGGACTTGGCCTGTAACTCTTTCAGGGCGGCCGTCAAACGTGCGCGCACGAGCGCGGCGACGACG
>DATHAZ010000204.1:0-45542 GCA_035296445.1 Pyrinomonadaceae bacterium
AATGTCTGCATAGATGCTCTCGACGGGAAGAAGTTTTTTGTCCGTCGTGTCGAGGCGTGCCAGATGCGACATGCCGCGCACGATGTAGGCGCAGACGATTTCCGCCTCCGAGGTGAAGGCGTAGGTGGACATGCCGAAGCCCCACTGCGGCTGCCCGAACTCGGCCTCCATCTCGACTAAGGCTTCGGCCGCGTCGCTCTCGCCCGCGCGATAGAGATTCCACCAGCCGCTCCGGTCCGAGACGAAGTGCAGACGCCCGCCGGGCGACCATTCGGGTTGAAAGATCGACTCGTCGCGCCCGCCCGCGATGCGGCGCTCGCCCGTGATCGCGCCGTCCGCCGCCACGTCGCCGAGCCACAACTCCGTCCCGTCCCAGGGCATGTTCGGATGATTCCAACAGAGCCACGCCAACTGCCGCCCGTCCGGACTCAGGCGCGGCGAAGAATAGAAATCATAACCGGAGGCGACGACGCGCCCGCCCCCTGCGTTCTCGTCCGGAGAGTCGAGCGAGAGAGAGACGAGCGTGTTCGCCGGTTCGTGCCTGCCCGCCGTGTGATCTTCACGCACTGCGACGAGACGGCCACGCGCGGCGTCCACGACGGCGTCGGCGTAGCGCAGTTCGGCGTTCGATTCGGGCGTGAGCGGAAGGGGCGCGTCGGGCGCGTCCGCAGCCTGTCGATAGAGACGCTGGTCGGAGAAGTTCGAGAAATAGATCGTGCCCCGGTGGACGACGAAATCGCCGCCGCCGTATTCGTGGACGCGCGTGCGCGCGTTCAACGCGGGCGGCGTCATGTCCTGCAAACGGCCGTCGGGCATGCGGCGGACGATGCAGGTGCGCCCGCCCTCGTTGGGGCGCAGTTCGAGCCAGTAAACGTCTTCGCCGTCAGTTTTGGTCATGCCGAGGCCGACCGCGCCCTGCACGATGAGGTCTGCGGTGATGGGCGACTTCCAGGAGCCGTAAGGCGCGATTTTAATTTCAGCCATGCGCCATATAATGAACCAAAAACGGGCGGCAAGCAAAGCCGCGCCGGCGCGCGAATTTTCCGCTTCCCTTTAACCGTGCGCCCGCCAATGCACGCGCCCGGCCGCGCGTAAACGCTCTTATCAAACGACTTTCGACACGCTTTTCCCTGCGCGCGTGCGCTCTCTGCCCGGTCTTCTCGCGCCGCGCGCGTTAAACATCTCAAGAATTCCTCAAGTCCGCACGCGCATATTGATGATGAAAGGCTCGGGCGCGCGCCGAAACCCTCTGCGCGGCCTGACGGACTGGCGGAATGAAGCCCCTGACAATGTCGATAGCTTTGCCGGAACTCTCACACGCGCCCTCTTGATTAAGCCCGCGCGTCTGACGGTCACCCTTGCAAGAGAGAGTTGAGATAAGGAAACGATGGGACTGATCCTCGATAAGATTACACCGCCCACGGCTCTGCCGCGCGTCTCGCGCCGACGGCTGCTCGATGCGCTGCACGAAAGCATGGTCTGTTGCACCTCGACCGTCATTTACGGACGCACGGGCACGGGCAAGACCATGCTCGCCACCGACTTCGCACGCCAGAGCGACCGGCGCGTCGCGTGGTACAAAGTCGATGCGCCGGAAGTTGACCGCCAGACGTTCCTTCAATACCTCGTCGCCGCCGTGCGCAACCAGCACCCGGGCTTCGGGCGCAAGACGCTGGCGCTGCTCTCTTCGAGCGGCACGATGCCGGACGCGGCGCTGCTGGCCGAATCGTTCGTCTACGAGATGACGATGCTCGAAGCGGACGAACCGCTCCTCGTCGTGATAGACGATCTGCATCTGTTGTATGATGCCGAATGGATCGTGCCGTTCTTCGGTCGTCTCCTGCCGCTCCTGCCCGTGGAGGCGCACATGATCCTGATCGGACGGACGCTGCCGCCCGCGCCGCTCTGGCGCATGCGCTCGAAGCAGACCTTACGTGTGATCGACGAACCGGGGCTGGCCTTCACGTCCGAGGAAGCGGCAGCGCTATTCGACAGTTACGGCTTGCCCGTGAGACTCGCGCCGCAGGCGTTGGCCGAGACGTGGGGACGCGCCGCCGCAATCGACCACGCCGCGCGCTCGCACCGCGAGGCGCGCGGCGCGCAAGACGCGTCGCACAGGGTCGCGGCGATCAGTTCCCTGGAGGAGAGCCGCGCGGCCGCCTCCCGCCTGCGGCTGGTGAAAGGTTATGCGGAGAAGTCTTCCGCCAGGGCGAGTTGAGGCGCGCGGTCAAGGGAGCGCGGATGAAGGTTCTTTAAAGTCGCTCCCTCGTGCTCCTTTTGGGCTAACTGACATTTCGATACGCTTGGGCAGCCTCCGTTTCGACGGGGACTTCCAGAGAGGCTGATGAGCAACAGGCCGCATCGTCAGAGCAAGCTACAAACTTCCCCACTGCCGCCGCTCACCGGAGCGACGACCGGGGGACTGGCGACGCCCGCCTTCTTCCTGCGCACCAAACTACTTCCGCCGCGCCCCACGCCCGCGCTCCTGCAACGCTCGCGTCTGATGGAGCGGCTGTCGTCAAACCTCGCGCATCCGATCACGCTCGTCACCGCCAACGCCGGTTCGGGCAAGACCACGCTTGTCGCCGACTTCGTGCGCACCCACGCCCGCCCCTTCGTCTGGTATCAACTCGACCGCACCGACGCCGACCCCTTCGTCTTCCTCGGCTATCTCGCGCACGGCATCAAACAGATCATCCCCGAATTCGGCGCGGCCACGCTCTCTTATCTCCAACAGTCGGCCGCCGAACTCGCCGAGCAGCCCGAACGCGCCGTCGATGTTTTTCTCAACGAAGTGCTCGACCTCGTCGATCAGCAACTCATCTTCGTCTTGGACGACTATCACCACCTCGGCACGGACACGGCCGTCCATCGCGTCGTGGATCGCCTGCTCGCCTACCTGCCGGACGTGTTGCATATCATCATCATCTCGCGCGACGTGCCGCCGCTCGCGCTCGCGCGGCTGCGCGCGCACAACGAACTCACGATCATCGACCGCGGCGAACTTCTCTTCACAGACGAAGAGACGCAGGAGCTTTTCCGCAAAGTCTTCGACCTCGAACTGACGCCCGAACAACTGGCCGAATACCGCGAGCGCACGCACGGCTGGATCACCGCGCTGCAACTCATCCGACAGGTCGCGCAGCGTCATGCGCTTGCACGCGGCGCGCGCGAGGGCGAGGCCGCGACGAGGCCAGACCTGTCCGAGATTCTGCGCCAGTCCGAACTCGACATCTTCGACTATTTCGCCGAGGAGGTGTTCGCCGATGAGGCAGCGGACGCGCAACACCTGCTCTTGCGCATCTCGCTTTTGGAGCGCGTCGAGGCTGACATCTGTAGTCGTCTCTTCCCCGACGGCGGTTGCGCGCAACTGCTGCCCGCGCTCGTCCGCCGCAACGTCTTTATGACCGTGGCCGGCAGCGACGGGCGCGGCGAAGAGTATCGCCTCCACCCGCTGTTCAGAGATTTTCTGCAACGCCGTCTGCGCTCCGAGATCTGGCAGGCCGGCGTGGCGCGCGAGCACGCGCGCTACGCGGAGTTTTTCGTCGGGCGCAAGCAATGGGAGCAGGCCATCCGTCACCTGCTCGCCGCCGAAGATTTCAACCGCGCCGCGATCATCATCGCCAACAAGGGACAGGAGTGGATCGCGACGGGCGCGTTCACCTCGCTCATCACGTTCGTCGAGGCCATCCCCGAAGCGGCCGTCGAGGCGCATCCGCGCGCCCTCTTCCACCGGGCCGAGGTGGCGCGCCTGCGCGGCGAATATGAAACTTCGCAGGCGCTCTTTCGCCGCGCCGCCACGCTGCTCAACGCGCGCGGCGACGCCGAGGGCGAGGCCGAAGCCCTGCACTCGCTCGCCACCATCGCACGCCGTCGCGGCGACTGCGCGGGCGCGTTCACCTATCTCGACCGCGCGCTCGAACTCGTCGGTGAACAGTCGAGCGTGCGCATCAAGTGCGGCAACACGCGCGGCCTGTGTTACTTCGCTCTGACCGAATGGGCTGCTGCCGAGGGCGAATTCCGCGCCGCCCTCCAACTCGCCGAGGAACAGAACGACACGCACTACATGCATCTCGTCGCGCACAATCTCGGACTCCCCGCTATGATTCGCGGCGACTTCTCCGAAGCGATGCGCTGGCTGCGTCGCATGCTGCGCGACAACGGCAACGCTGCGCCGCCCGTGCCGCAGGAGGCGTGGGCTTATCTGAACCTCGCGCGCTGTCATCTCTATCGCGGCGACCTCGAATCCTGCGAACAACATCTCAACAGCGCGCTCGAACGATGCCGGCTCTTCAACCTCATCGCACAGCGCGCCGAAGCCTTCGAGACTTACGGCAACCTCTACCGCGAACGCGGCGACGCCGCGCGCGCCACCGAGTTTTACAATCATGCCGCGCGCACCTACGAGGAGGCCGGGGTTGATCCGTCGCGCGCCGAGTTGTGGGACGAGCAGGCGTTGCTCAGCCTCCAACTCGGCGATGCGGCGTCGGCCAAAGGCTTGCTCGAACGTCTCATGGCCGCGCGCGCCGCCATCAAAGACGAGATGGCTTTGCAGACGGCCACGCTCTCGCACGCGCGCGTCGTCGCCGCGCTCGGCGACACGGCGGCGGCGCGCGCCGAACTCGACACCGCGCTTTCCTATTTTCACACGCACGGGCTGCACTATTACGAAGCGCAAGCCTCGCTCGCGCTCGCCTCGTGCGCGCTCGCCGAAGGGAAAGAGAACGAGGTGGTCGAGCGCCTGCGCCGCGTGCTCGATCTGGCGGCGCGCTACGATTACGATTACTGGCTGCGCCGCGAAGTCGGGCACAACCCGCAACTCTTCGCCGCGCCCGACACCGCCGCGCTCCTCCCGCCCGACATCCGAGAGGAGTTGCAACTCGCACAGCTCGGCGCGCAGCAACAACAGCAGGCCATGAACGTCACACGTGTCGTCGAGATGACGCAGGTGGCGGCCGTCCAACTCGTGCCGCCGAAGCCCGCCGCCGATCTCACCATCAACATGCTCGGCCCCGTCGAAATCTTCCGCGACCCGGCGCGCCCGCTCGCCGCCGACGCCTGGACGACCAAACGCGCGCGCGACATCCTGTGCTTCATCGCCTCGCGCCGTCACCGGCGAGCCTCAAAAGAGACCATCATTGATACCTTCTGGGGCGAGTCCGACTTCGAGGCCGTGGAGAAAAACTTCCACCCCACGGTCTCGCACATTCGTAAGGCTCTGAACAGCAACCAACCCGTCAAGCAGAACTTCCTGCTCTATCGCGACAGCGATTATTTGCTCAATCAGGAATTTTCCTACCGCATTGATACGGAAGAGTTCGACCGCCTCGTCGCGGAAGCCGAGGCGGCCAGGCGCGCGGGCGAACAGGCGCGCTACGTCAGTTGTTACGAAGACGCGCTTCGTCTCTATCGCGGCGACTTCATGCAGGGCAGTTACGACGAGTGGGTCGAGGAGCAGCGTTCATATTATCGCGAACAACATTTGCGGATGCTCGAAGTGCTGACCGTCGCGGCGCAGAAGAACGAGGAGTGGTCGCGCTCGCTTCAACTGGCGCAGCAGATTTTGGGCGGCGACCAGTTTCGCGAAGATGTGCATTGCATGATCATGCGCGCACAGAGCGCGCTCGGCAACCGCGCGGCCGTCAAGGAACAGTACGAGCATTTGCGGCGCGTGCTGCGCAAGGAACTCGGCGTCGAACCGGCGGCCGAGACACAGAAGATTTTCAAAGGCTTGATGAGCTAAACGAGCATCGCGCGGGGAGCGCTGCGGCCGGGGAGGTCTGTTGCGGTAAATTTCGAGTTATTGCCCACGGCAGGCGCGTGGCGTCGCGAAAATAGAAGGAAAATGCAACAAACCGGTTTAGTCGCCTCGGCCGAATTTATGTTATCTTGGTTCCCCCCGACTTTTTACGCTCCTACCTCGCCGTGCGCCCGAACCCCTGCACGAGCAGCAGGAATAATCTCGATCTAAGCCAAATATATTTGCTAGCAACTTGTCAGGCGTCTGTGTTTTAGCAACATGAAGAATATAGCTCTGAAAAAGACCCGGCAGGCGACCGCCATTTCCCTCACCCTCCTGCTCCTGCTCGCCCCGGTCTACGCCGGGATCAACATCGCCACCGGCGACGGCATCACCGCCTCCGGCGCGGACGGCATTAACTACACCGGCACAAACGGCATCACCGCCTCCGGCGCGGACGGCGTGCTCACGTTCGGCGTCAACGGCATCACCGCCTCGGGCGCGGACGGCATCACGGCATCGGGAGCAGATGGGATCACGGCTTCCGGCGCGGACGGTATCACGGCATCGGGCGCGGACGGCGTGGCCTACCCGAGCACGAACAGCGTCGTCGCCGTCAGGCCGAGCGGCATTACGGCATCGGGCGCGGACGGCATCACGGCGTCGGGCGCGGATGGCATACTCGTCTCGACCGCCGACGGCACGCAGCACCGCGCCGATTCCATCGTGATCAACAACCCGAGCGGCATCACGGTTTCGACCGCCGACGGGCTGACCGCCATCGGTGCGAACGGCATCACGGCGTCGGGCGCGGACGGTATCCTTGTCTCGACCGCCGACGGCATCACCGCCTCGGGCGCGGACGGCATACTCATCTCGACCGCCGACGGCGTGACGCTCAGGCGCGCCGACGGGCAGTTCTTTTCCGTCTCGCCGAATAGCATCACCATCTCGAAAGTTGACGGCATCACGGCCTCCGGCGCGGACGGCCTCGGCATCAACTCTTCCGAGGGCATCACCATCTCGACGCCGGCAAGCGTCTCGACGGCAAACACCACGGCGCGGCAGCAAGTCGGCTTGCGGAGCGTTGACCCGGAACTCGCGATCCTTCTGAATCAGGCGAATCAGGCGTCCGACGACAGCAATATCAACGCCGTCGTCGTCTATCACCAACTGCCGGGCGAGCGCGACTTCGCAGACCTCCAACGCATCGGCATACTCGGCGGCACGCGCTTCCACGTCCTGCCCGCCGTCTACATCTCGGCCACCCCCGATCAGATATTCGCCCTCTCGCATTTCCCGAACGTGCGTTCCATTTACGGCAACCGCACGCTGCAACTGACGGCTGACCCAGGGCAAGGGCTGACGGGCGTCGAACGCGCGCGGCGCGACGCCGACATCGTGCGCAACAACGCGGGCACGCCCTTGAGCGGGCGCGGCGTGACGGTGGCGGTGCTCGACACCGGGCTGGATTCGACGCACGGCGACCTCGCCGGTCGCGTCGCGCAGAACGTCAAACTCGCGGACGTGCAGAGCGCGAGCGTCGGCTTCAACTACCCGGCCAACGTCGAGAATTTGCCGAACACGGATCAGGTTTACGGTCACGGCACGTTCGTGGCGGGCGTCATCGGCGGCAGTGGCGCGCGTTCGGGCGGGCAATACACGGGCGTTGCGCCGGGCGCGCGCCTCGTCGGCATGAGCGCGGGCGATCTCAATCTCGTCTTCGTCTTAAACGGCCTCGATTACCTGTTGGAGCGCGGCGCGTCTCTGGGCGTGCGCGTCGTCAATTGCAGTTTCTCGGCCAATACCCTGTTCGACATCAACGATCCGGTCAACGTCGCGACGAAGATGCTCACGGACAGGGGCGTCAACGTCGTCTTCTCGGCGGGCAACACGGGCGCGGGCTGGCACACGCTGAACCCCTACGCCGTCGCGCCGTGGGTGGTCTCCGTCGGCGCGACCGATTTTCGCGGCCGCCTCGCGGACTTCTCCTCGCGCGGCAGTTTCGCGAGCCAGCTATTCCGCCCGACGCTCGTCGCGCCGGGCGTGCGCGTCGTGGGTCTGCGTTCGAGCGGCGTGAGCGTGACGGGCGCGGAAGGCGTGGGCTTTAACGGCGATGTGAATATCGCGCCGGGCAACGTGCCCTTCTACACGACGGCCAGCGGCACGAGCTTTTCCGCGCCGCAGGTGGCCGGGGCTATCGCCCTGATGCTCGAAGCGAACCCGAAACTTTCGCCCGCAGAGGTGCGCGACATCCTGCAACGCACGGCCACGCCGCTCGCGGCTTACTACGCGCACGAAGTGGGCGCGGGCGTGCTCAATACGCACGCGGCCGTGTTGGAATCCGCCTTCCCGGAGCGCAAGCTCGGCAACTTCCGCGCGACGCTCAACAGCGGTCAGGTACGCTTCGTGAGCGACCCGTTGCGCGAGATTAACGGCACGGTCAACCCCGGCGCGTCCGGGTTTGAGACCACCGTCGAGATTCCGGCCGACACCCTCGTCGCCTCGATGCAGATCGGTTGGAGCGCGCTCAGCGTGAACGATCTCGGCTTCGCTATGTATGACGCGAGCGGGCGGAAGCAGGCCGATAAGAACGACATCAATTTGCCGGGCCTGACGGGCAAACGCGAGCGCGCCGTGCTGTCCGCGCCGCCGGCAGGCGTGTGGCGCGTGACGGTGAAGAACACGCTCGGCGGCCTTGCCGTCACGCCGCAACGGTTCTCCGGCGTGCTCGAAGTGGCGCGCGCGGAGTATGCGCCCGTCAAAGACATTAGCTCACTCGGCACGGCCGAGCGCGCGGCCGTCTACCAGAACATCCGCTCGTTCGTGATGTCGCCGACGGGGCAGAAGTTCCGCCCCGCGCAGGCCGTCACGCGCGGCGAACTGGCAGAGGCTCTGGTGCTCGGCGGGCGCGTGCCGCAATACGTGCCGGCCGCGGCGAGTTATCGCGACGTGCGGAGCGCGGCCACGATGCTTTTCGTCGAGAGCGTGCAGAATGCGCCGCAGGGCGCGCTCTTCCTGGACGTGGAGCGGGGCGGCTCGTTCTCGCCGAACGACGCGACGAATCGCCTCACGGCGGCGGTCGCACTGGTGCGCGCCGCAGGGCTGCAAGCCGAAGCCGAATCCGCACAGAGTCTGCCGCTGACGATGCTCTTCGATGCGAGCCTCGTCCCTTCCGCCCTGCGCGGCTACGTGCGCGTCGCTATCTCGCGCGGGCTGCTCACGACCGTCAACTCCAACTTCCGTCCGCAAGCCCCGCTCACGCGCCTCGAACTCGCGCAGGCGATGGTCGCCATGCAGAAGCTACAGACGCAATAAGACACCGGGAAAAGGGTAAGGGTTAAAGGTTGAAAACAGAAACAGGGCGCAGCGATCAATTGCTGCGCCCCGTTTTTGTCTGTCTTCAACCTTTCCCCTATTACCTCTTACCCTCTCCCCTTCTTTACTGCCTGACGAACAACTCCTCTGCGTTCCACAGCGAGAAGGGCGGGAGCGGGCTGGGGCGATAGTTGCCGATGCGCGTGTTGGCGGCGACGGCGATGTGGCGCGTGACGATGGGGATGAGCGGCAGTTGTTCGGCCATCAACAGTTGAACCTCGCGGAAGATGGCGCGGCGGCGTTCGCGGTCAACTTCGTGTGCTTGCCGCGTGGTCAACTCGTCGAGCCGCGCTTCCCATTCCGTGGCGGGCTTCGGCTGTTTGGGATGCCAGAAGTGTTGCGGGCTGCCGCTGCGCAGCAAGTCGGTGTAGGAAGACGGGTCGGGTTCGGAGGCGGACGTGCCGAAGAGCACCGCCTCGTAATCGTAAGACTGGTTGATGCGTGCAGACAACTGCGCGTTCTCGATGGGCGCGACCTGCACGTTCATCCCCAGCTTCTTCAAATCCTCCTGAATGACAATCGCGCTCTTGACGCGCACCTCGTTGCCGGCGGGCGCGATGATCGTGAACTCGACGCGCGTGCCTTTCGGGTCCGTCAATTCCGGCGCGGCCTCTGTGCCGCCGAAAGCGAAGCCCGCTTCGCGCAGCAGAGCGCGCGCCCGTTCCAGATCATACGCGGTGCGCGGAACGTCTGCCGCCGCCCACGCGCGGTTGCCGCTTGAGACGAAATTGTAGAGCGGCGTGGCGAGTCCCTGCCAGGTGTTCGCGGCGATGGAATCGCGGTCAATGGCGTGCGAGACGGCGCGGCGGAAACGCGCGTCCGTAAACCACGCGAGTTTCACGGGGTCAACGATTGATTTGCCGTCTTCCCGCTTGCCGGGGTTGAGATTGAACCAGATGTTGTCGGCGTAGAGGCCGGGGCCGAGGTCGTGCGCGCGCGTGTTGCCCTGCCCGGCGCGCAAGGAAGCGAAATCGGTCGGGCGCACGCGGTCAATGATGTCGAGCGTGCCCTGGCCGAGACGCGTGAGCGCGTTGTTCTCGTCGCCGACGACTTCGAGGACGAGACGGTCGAGGTAAGGCAGTTGATTGCCCGCCGCGTCGCGCTTCCAGTAGTGCGGGTTGCGCTTGAGTGTGACGCGCTCGCCCGGCGTGCTCGATTCGATGGCGAACGCTCCGGCGGTGACGATTGTGGCCGGGTCGGAAGTTACGGCGTAAGCCTTGTTGAAGGCGCTCGGGGCGGGCGCTGCTCCGCCCGCGTTTGAGTTGCCGGTCGGCTCGCCCTTCTCCACTCTGCCGACTTCGGCTTCGAGCACGTGGCGCGGCAGCACGTTCAGATTCGACATGTAGTTTTCCGGCACGGCGATGGCTTCGGCGAAACCGAGCCGGAGGCGACGCGCGTCCACGACCGCGACCTCGATGGGCTTGCCGCCGACGAGCATGGCGTCGCGGTAGATGGGCGAGGCGACGCGTTCGTCGTAGAGCGTGCGCAGCGTGAAGGCCACGTCGTCCGAGGTGAGCGGATGGCCGTCGGAGAACTTCAAATTGTCGCGCAGGATGACTTCGATGCTCTTGCCGTCGTCGGAGAGTTTCCAACTTTCGGCGAGCGCGGGCACGTAAGTTTGATTGTCGTGATTGAGTTCGACGAGGCGGCTGCCCGTCAGGAAGAAGGAGACGTAGATCGAAGGCTCGTCGGCGGCGAGCATGTAGTTGAAGGTCTTCGGCGGCGAAGTGAGCCGGTAGGTGAGCGAGCCGCCGCGAGTGCCGGCCACCGGCGCGGTCGGCAGTTTACCATCGCCGACGCCCGCCGTGTTCGATGCGGGCGGCGTCTGCTGGCACGCGCTAATCAGAAGGAGCGCGGCAACGAGTAACAGACTAACAAGAGATCGTCCTGACGGGGAAAGTTTCATTTCAACATACCGGTTGTCTGAAGATTAAAAAACGCGAGGTGTATCTTGCGAACGCGCGCACAGGTGAGGTCATCCGATTCAAACATTTATACCGGCGGATGTCCAGAACTATGTGCGCCGGACTCTTGCCCTCGCGCCGCGAATAGATGTTAAATCAACGCGCGATGAGTTCCGCCAACGTCCCCCGCGAACAATCCGAGTGACCCATGTGCTGAAACTGATTCTCTCCAGAGCCTTGCAGGGCGTGGTCGTGCTGCTGGTCGTCTCCGCGCTGACGTTCGCGCTGCTGGCGGCGGCCGGCGGCGACGCGCTCGGCGAATTGGCGGGCGAGGGAGGCGCATCCGAAGCGACGCTCAAAGAGATGCGGCGCGTCTACGGCCTCGACGAACCGCTCGCCGCGCGCTACGCCCACTGGCTCTCGAATCTCGCGCGCGGGCGCATGGGCGAATCCTTCTACTACCACGCGCCGGTGGCAACCATCATCTGGCCGCGCCTCTTGCGGACGCTGGCGCTGGCCGCCGCCGCGCTCTTCCTGGCTCTTTCATTCTCGCTCGCGCTCGGCGCGCTGGCCGCGCGACGACGTGGCAGCCTGTGGGATCGCGCGAGCGAACTCATCATCCTGCTCACGGCCTCGACGCCGCGCATCGTGCTCGCGCTTATCACCCTCGCCATCGTCGCGCGCACCTCCTGGTTTCCCGTCGGCGGCGCGGCGGGCGCGGAGACGCTGGCCGACATCAGCCCTCTGCGCATCCTGCCGCCCGCAATCGTGCTCGCGCTCCCGCTCGTCGCCCTGTTTCTGGCGCAGGCGCGCGAGGGTTTGAGTCATGCGCTCGCGCTGGACTTCGTGCAGGTGGCGCGCGCGAAAGGATTGCCGGAGCGCGCCGTCATCATGCGCCACGCGCTACGCGACGCGCTGAATCCGCTCATCACACTTTTCGGCTACGCGTCCGGCAGCGTCGTGAGCGGCTCGGTCATTGTCGAGACGGTGCTCGGCTGGTCAGGGCTTGGCGCGCTCAGCGTCAACGCCGTGCGCTACCGCGACGTGCCGCTCCTGATGGGCATCGTCATGATCACGGCGACGGCGGTGCTGGCCGGTAATCTCCTCGCCGACATCCTGCTACGTCTGAACGACCCGCGTCTGCGCTCGCGCCGCGCGCCCGCGCGCATGCGCCGGGGCGGGGGACGCTCTCTCGACCTGCCCGCCTCCGGCGCGTAAACATTCGCATGACCGACACACAGCCGCCGCACCCCGCCGACATACACGCCGCGCCGACGCCGGACGCGTGGGAGCGCGGATATGCCGCGCCGGGGAGTTGGCATGGACGTGCGCGCCGAAGGCTCGCGCGGCGTTGGAAGTTGATCGCCGGACTCGGCATCGTCTCGACGTTCTACGTCGTCGCCGTGCTGGCGAATTTCGTCGCGCCCTACGACGCGAGCGAGCAGTGGCGACAGCAGCCCTTCGCGCCGCCGACGCCGATCCGTTTCAGAGACCGGGAAGGCCGCTGGCACGCGCGCCCGTTCATCTACCGCCTGCGCCTCGCCGATCCGCTCGCGCGCACTTACAGCGAAGACACCGCCGCGCGCTTCCCCCTCGCCCTCTACACGCGCGGCCATTCTTACAAACTCTTAGGACTGTTCCAGACCGACAGGCATCTCTTCGGAATCGCACGCGACGCGCACCGGCATTCCGACCCGTCGCAAAACTCCGGCGCGCCGCAAAGCGCGACCGCGACGCAGAGCGCAAACGCCCCTCCGCCGCAACGCGTCTACCTGCTCGGCACGGATGAGCTCGGGCGCGACCGACTCTCGCGCCTGCTGATGGCCTCGCGTTTCTCGCTCGTGGTCGGGCCTCTGGGCACGCTGCTGGCGGGCATCCTCGGAGTTTTTCTGGGCTGCGTGTCGGGCTACGCGGGGCGCAGGGTGGACGCGCTGTTGATGCGCGCGGCCGATGCGATGCTGGCCTTGCCCGATCTCGTCCTGATACTGGCCGCGCGCGCCGCTTTCCCGCTCGTGCTGCCGCCGGCGCGCGCCGGCGCGCTGCTCGTCGCGATCTTCATCGCCATCGGGTGGGCGGAGATGGCGCGACTCGCACGCGGGCTGGTCTTGGGGTTGCGCGAGCGCGAGTTCGTTTTGGCCGCCGTGTCGCTGGGGCTGACCGAGACGCGGATACTTTTTCGCCACATCCTGCCGAACGCCTCGCGCCCGCTCGTCGTGCAACTCTCGCTGATGCTGCCCGCGTTCCTGTTGGCCGAGACCGCACTATCATTTCTCGGCGTCGGCGTGCAGGAACCGGCGGCGAGTTGGGGCAACATGCTCGTGGCGGCGGGCAACCTCTCGCTCCTCGGCCAGCAACCGCTCGTGCTGCTCTCGCCCGCCTTCGCCATCTTCCTCTTCGTGCTCGGCGTGCGACTTTTGAGCGACGGCCTCAGACGCGACGGCGACAGCCGCGCGCGTTGAAACCCGAAGCGTGATGAGGAGGCCGGAGTTTGAGTGCGACCTGATTAACGGGGCGCGAGCGGTTGGAAGTTGTCGCCGTTTTTGAAGGTGAGGGCGTGCTTTTTGCCGTCCTGTTTGACGTTGACGAGGTTGATCTGATCGTCGAAGAGGTCGAACATAAATTGATTGCGCAGTTGCACGCCCGCGCAGCCTTCGGGCAGGTGCGCCTCGAAGTAGAGCCACGCGCTGTCAACGCCCGCGTCCATGCCGACCCACGCGAGCTTGACGATCTCGCCTTTGGCGTTCTTCAACTGGAAAGTTTCCTGGAGGTAGGCGACGAGCAGCGGCTCTGTTTCCTTCTTCCGGTCGAGGCGCACGGCCTTGCGGTTCCGGCGACTCAGGACGTTTTCCAGATCGTCCGGGAACGTGCGCAGCGTGATTTGCAGCGACTGCCGCGGCGCATCGTAGTCGGCCTCCGTGAAACTCGTGTGGAACTTGTGAGCCGCAGCCGCCGCAACGGCATGCGACAGCGATAGGCCAAAGGCGGCGACGAGAACGAGACACAGAATGTAACCGGCTGGCTTCATAAATCAACTCTCTCTAAAACAAACGATGAACGATGAATGATGAATGAGAAGACAGAAAACAGAATTCAGGAATCAGAAGGAAAACTAAGAAGTCCTGAATTCTGAATTCTGTTTTCTGTTTTCTGTCTCCTATCTTCCGTTCCTCGTTCCTCCTTCATCCTTTAATCAGTCGGCGTCGGGGTCGGCAACGGCTCTTTGCGTTCGAGCAACTGCATGGGATTGGGCTGCGCCTGTCCCTCTTTGAAGAGTTGGAAGCGCGATTTGACGGGGCGGCGCGGGAAGCTGTTGTTCGCCATATCCACGTCGGCCGTCTCAAGGCGCGGGTCGAGCGAGATGGCGCGAACCTCTTTGTTCGTCATGATCAGCTTGGAGACTTCCGTGTTGTTGTAACGCCAGATTTCGGCGGGGATGCGCATCATCTCGCGCGTGCCGTCCATGTATTCGATGTCGAGAATGACGGGGCTGACGAGGCCGCCGATGTTCTTCAAGTCAACCACGTAGAAATTGAGGCCGGTCTGGAGCAGTTCGCGCTCGCGCGGGCTGAGCGTTTGCAGCAGTTGCCGGTACTGCTCGCGGTCGCGTTCGGTGACGACGAGTTCGTCGTAGGTGTTGTAGAAATCGCGCAGACTGGGGAACTCGTCCACGCGTTTCGGGAGAGACTTGTTGCGCTCCTGCGAGAGCGTCTGCGGCCGCTCGTTGCGATCTTTCAGGAGCGCGGCCTTGTCGAGTTCGGGGTTCGCGGTGAAGGGCTGGAACAGGCGCACGCGCTCGATGGAGATGTCAACGTGGTCGGTCGTGTAGAACCAGCCGTGCCAGAACCAGTCGAGGTCAACGCCGGAAGCGTCCTCCATCGAGCGGAAGAAATCGGCGGGCATCGGCCGCTTGAACTTCCAGCGCTGCGAGTATTGACGGAAGGCGAAGTCGAACAACTCGCGCCCGAGGACGGTTTCGCGCAGGACGTTCAAGGCGGTCGCGGGTTTGCCGTAGGCGTTGTTGCCGAATTGCAAGACCGATTCCGAGTTCGTCATGATCGGCACCTGATTCATGCTCGCCATGTACTCGCGTATGTTCTGCGGCTCGCCGCGCCACGAAGGGTAATTCTCCTCCCACTCCTGCTCGGCCAGATATTGCAGGAACGTGTTGAGACCCTCGTCCATCCACGTCCACTGGCGCTCGTCCGAGTTGACGATCATCGGAAAATAGTTGTGGCCGACTTCGTGTATGACGACCGAGATCAAACCGTACTTCGTGCCCGCCGAATAAGTCCCGTCTTCCTGCGGGCGCGGGCCGTTGAAGCAGATCATCGGGTATTCCATGCCGCCCACGGGGCCGTTGACGGAGATGGCTACCGGGTACGGGTAGGTGAACGAGTAGCGCGAATAGACGTTGAGGGTGTGGATGATGGAATGCGTCGAGTAGCGTTCCCACAAAGGATTTCCTTCCTTCGGGTAGTAGGACATCGCCATCACGCGATTGCCCTCGACGTTGTGCCCCTGCGCGTCCCAGATGAACTTGCGCGACGAGGCGAAGGCGAAATCGCGCACGTTGTCGGCGTGGTAGACCCACGTCTTCTTGCCCGCGGGCTTGTGCGATTCATTGGCGAGCGCCTCGGCGGGCGTCACGATGAGCACGGGGTTTTTGGCGGTGCGCGCCTGTTCGAGGCGCGTGCGCTGCGCGGTGGTCAGAACCGCGTTCGGGTTTTGCAGCACGCCCGTCGAGGCGACGACGTGATCGTCGGGCACGGTGATCGAGACGCGGTAGTTGCCGAACTCCAGCGTGAACTCGCCCGCGCCCAGAAACTGTTTGTGCTGCCAGCCCGACACGTCGTTGTAGGCGGCCATGCGCGGAAACCAGTGCGCGATCTCGTAGAGGTAGTTGCCGTCTTTGGGGAAAAACTCGTAGCCGGTGCGCCCGCCGATTTTGCGCTGGTCGTTGATATTGTAGTTCCAATCAACGGAGAAGGCGACCGATGCTCCGGGCGCGAGCGGCTGCGGCAAATCAACGCGCATCATCGTCTTATTGATGGTGTGTTTGAGGGGCGCGCCTTTGGCGTCGCGCACGGCCGTGATGCGATAGCCGCCCTCAAACGTGCGCGCGTGGAGCAGGTTCTCGATCTGGTTCAGGGGCACGCGCTCTAGGTTAGGCGCGGTCTGCGTGAGGCGCGCGTCGGAGTCCTGCCGCCAGATGTTCTGGTCGAGTTGCAGCCAGAGATAGGCGAGCGTGTCGGGCGACTGGTTGTGATAGGTGATGGTCTCGGAGGCGTTGATGCGCTGGTTCACGTCGTCGAGTTCGACGTTGATCTGGTAGTCGGCGCGCTGCTGCCAGTAAGAGCGACCGGGCGCGCCGGAGGCCGCGCGCTGCTCGTTCGGCGTCGGTAAGATTTCCTCAAGCTGCCTGAACTTATCACTCGGACTCGTCTTCGACTGAGACAGCACGGCGGCGGGCGCGAACGCCAGACATAGGACGGCCAGCACAACGGAGAGCGTAATTTTCGTCAACATACCAGAGAGTTTCCTTTTTACAAGAGAGACACTTGCAGCCTATCGGCCACGGGAACGTGAGAGATCGTCAACGGCGGCGCGAGGTGGAGGAGCGAAACCGTACTTTCGGCAATTTGACGAAGGGTAACGAACTCGGCCGATTGTATATATACGCATCGTGGAACACAAAAGTTAAGGGGCGCGGGGGGCGCCCGGAGCGCGCATCCGCCTTCCATAATTTCGGAGTCGAACGCGCCCCGATCATTTCTTCTTCGGCGGCCGGCGGGGTCGCGCGAGCCGAGCCTTCGGCGGTCGCTCGGTTTTGACGCGGGCGGCGGGCGGGCGGGCGAAATAACCGTTGCGGTAAGTGAGTTTCAATTTTTGCTTGCGCAGTTCGGGGTTGACGAGGTCAATCCTGAGTTGGCGAAAAGTGTTGTCGCGCGCCTTGTTGGTCGGCGAATAGGAGATGAGATATTGCGTGCGCAACTCGTTTTGAATCTGCCCGAAGGCGGCGTTCAAGTCAATCTCGTCTTCGGGCACGAAGGCGCGGCCGCCCGTGCGCTCGGAGAGTTTTTTGAGCGCGCCTTCGTCGAAGTCTTCGGCGCCGATGCCGATGGCGTAGACCACCGCGTTCACCCCCACCACCGCCTCTATCGCCGCCTCTTTCTTCAAACGACTCGTCGAGTCCACGCCGTCCGAGAGCAGGATGATGGCGCGGCGCGTGCGTTCGGGCGTCTGCGAGAGCATGTCGGTGGCCGTAGCCCAGACGGCGTCCCAGATGGCGGTCGAACCGCGCAGCCCTGGGTTGTTGTCAACGCCCGTGCGCGCCACCTCCTGCTCCGCGCGCTCGTAGAGGAACTCCTCCTCCTTCGTCGCCGGCTCGGGGATTTCGACGCGGTCAATGGCGGCGTGCAAACTCGCGCGGTCGCCCGTCAGGTCTTGTTCGATGGTGGCGTCGCCGGTGAAGGAAACGATGGCGGCACGGTCTTTGTCGGGGCGCAGCACCGAGTCTATGAAAGCGTGCGCGGCGTCCTTCTCGTCGGACAGCGTTCTGGCCTGCGAACTGCTCGTGTCAATGAGGATGGCGAGCGAGAGCGGCAGGTTCGTCTCGCGCTCGAAGATGGAGATGGTCTGCGGCTCGTTGTTCTCGAAGATGCGCACGTCCTCCGCCCGCAGCGTCGTGACGAAGCGGCGATTCTTGTCCACGGCGTTGAAGATGACGTTGACGAGATTGGTTTCGACCTGCTCGACCGCGTCGTCCTCCGTCGTCGCGTCGGCCGGGGTCGGCGCGGGAGTCGGCGTCTGAGCCGGCGCGGGCGTCCGCGTCGGCGTCGCCTGCGGTTCTTGCCGTGGGGACGCGGGTGCGGGCGTCTGCGCGTGCGCGCCCGAATTGAAAGCGAGAGACGCGAGCAGCAGAGTCGCGGACAGGGCGATGGCGGTGGTCTGGGCGAAGAATCTCATTTAACGCTCACACGTCTCCCTCTGGAAAACTTTACCCGAACAAATGCCCGCACACGTCCTGCCTTGTGCTGCGGCTTAAGGCGCGACGTGCTTTCGGATGCGGGGAGAAGTGCCTCGTATTTTAACCCGTGAAGGCGCGCGGAATGAATCACCCGTGAACAAAAGCGGCGCAGCCAGTTGCCTGACCGCGCCGCCGTCCCTCCCATGCTCGTTAACCCTTGTTCGTTCCCGCTTGCTCGTTCGCCGCGCGACTACTGCTTGTCGCTCTTGTCAACCACCGATTTCAGTGCCTGAAAGGTGGGCGGCCAGAGTCCGACGAAAATCCCGGCCTGCTTGTTCCCGCTGAAGAAAAGCGCGAGCGACGCGCCGATGGAGCCGATGGTTAAAATATGAAACAGGCTGATGCCCGTTGATTGGACGGTCGTGTTATCAATCGTCTTTAAGAGCGTCTCGGCCTTATCCGTCTGGGTGGGTTGACCGCCCGTGCCGATGTTGCCGCCGAGAATATCCGTGGCCGTGGACTTACCTAATCCTTGTGCTGACATTACTCTAATCCCCTTTCGCTATCTGTGTTGTCGTCAGCAACGCGCCCTTTGAGGGCAGCGATGCCGAAGAGCAGCGCGAGCGACGCCCCGGCGATGAGAAAGCCCGCCAGTGGTCGTCGTCGCTTCGCCGGTTGGGTCGCAGCCTGAATCTCCTGCTGACCCGACGGTGTTTTTTCCATGTCCTGCTTCGCCATTTCCCCTCTGCCGCCGCCGAACGAAACAGACTTATACAAACTCTTCGTCGCGCGGTTGTTTGTAAAATCGTGCAATTCTGTGCGAGGCGCGCTTTTACTTTGACTGTCTGTGACGAATATGAGATAGATTTGCGCTTTAAAAACCGGCGACAAAATTTTTGGCGGGAGGCGAAAAGCAAACTTATGAGTTTGATTGAGGCGATACACGCGCGCGAGATTCTGGACTCGCGCGGCAACCCGACGGTCGAGGCGGAAGTGTTTTTGATCGGCGGCGAGACGGGGCGCGCCGCCGTCCCTTCGGGCGCATCCACGGGCGAGCACGAGGCCGTCGAACTGCGCGACGGCGATAAAACGCGCTACGGCGGCAAGGGCACTTTGCGCGCCGTGGAGAACATCAACGGCACAATCGCCGACGCGCTCGAAGGCTTCGACGCGCTCGACCAGACGGAAGTTGACGCCGCGCTCATCGCCCTCGACGGCACGCCGACGAAATCCCGGCTCGGCGCAAACGCGCTGCTCGCCGTCTCGCTCGCCACGGCGCGCGCGGCCGCCACCTTTCTGGAGATGCCGCTCTACCGTTACCTCGGCGGCGCGAACGCGCGCACGCTTCCCCTCCCCATGATGAACATCATCAACGGCGGCGCGCACGCAGACAACAACGTGGATTTTCAGGAGTTCATGGTGATGCCCGTCGGCGCGGTGAATTTCAGGGAAGCCCTGCGCACGGGGGCGGAAATCTTCCACTCGCTGAAAAGCGTCCTGAAGAAGCGTGGCTACGCCACGGGCGTCGGCGACGAGGGCGGCTTCGCGCCCGATTTGCGCTCGAACGAAGAGGCGATTGAGACCATCCTCGAAGCCGTCTCGGCGGCCGGATACAGGGCGGGCGGGGATGTCCTGCTCGCGCTCGACCCGGCGGCGAGCGAGTTTTACGACGGACGGAATTACGTCTTCAAAAAATCCGACAAGCGAAAACTCACGAGCGACGAAATGGTGGCCTACTGGAAGTCCTGGGTGGAGCAATACCCGATCATCTCCATCGAAGACGGCATGGGCGAGAACGACTGGGACGGCTGGAAGACCCTCACGGACGAAGTGGGCGCGCGCGTGCAACTCGTCGGCGACGACCTGTTCGTGACGAACACAGACTTCCTGCGTCGCGGCATCGAGCGCGGCGTCGCCAATTCGATCCTGATCAAGGTCAACCAGATCGGCACGCTCACCGAAACGCTCGACTGCATCGAACTGGCGCGCACCAACCGCCGCACCGCCGTCATCTCCCACCGCTCGGGCGAGACGGAGGATACCTTCATCGCAGACCTCGCCGTCGCCACCAACGCCGGGCAGATCAAGACGGGGTCGCTTTCGCGCACAGACCGCATCGCCAAGTACAACCAACTCCTGCGCATCGAAGAAGACCTGCGCGCCTCTGCGCGCTTCCCCGGCATGGCCGCGTTCTATCAACTCGAAGCGGCGGCGACGGCGACGCCGCCCCCGGCGAAAGCCCGAGGCGCAAACAGTTCGACGAAGAAGGCGCGCGCCGCGAAGAGGTAAGGCTCAGTATAAAAGTGTAGCCCCTGCAAGGGGCGACATAAAGTAGCCCACGGCGCAAGCCGTGGGTTTAAAGTCAACTCACAAATGTTCTCAAGCCCCATCAGGGGCGAAAGAGATGCCGCATACTTTTACTAATCTGTTAATGCACATCATTTTCAGCACGAAAGATCGTGCGCCGCTGATTACGGCTGATTTGAAACCACCGTTGCATGCTTACATGGGAGGGATTATTCGCGAGCTGAAAGGAAAGGCATTGATCATCAACGGAACATCCGACTATGTTCACCTTCTGGTCAGCGTATCGCCTTCGCTTTCTCTTGCGGATGCGATGCGGGTGTTAAAGACAAATTCATCCCGCTGGGCGCACGAGGCGACCCATGCTGCTTTTAACTGGCAATCCGGCTACGGGGCATTTAGTGTCAGCCAGTCGAATATGCAGACTGTAGCAGAGTATATTGCTCATCAGGAGGAGCATCATCGCAAGCTAACATTTCAGGATGAGTACGTCATGTTTTTGCGGAAGCACGGAATTTCATACGATGAGAGCAATTTATGGAATTGATATTCTTTCGCCCCTACGGGGCTTGTTAAGATAATACCCGTCCATGACCCACGGCTTACGCCGTGGGCTACTATTTATCGCCCCTTGCAGGGGCTATTTGATCATTCGCTGGAGTTTCAATCAGGGGAGAATTTGACAGTGACCGACAGACAAGGCCCGCTCGCGCTCATCGTGCTCGACGGCTTCGGCTACAGTTCCGCGCGCGAGGGCAACGCCATCGCTCAAGCCTCGATGCCGTTCTACGACGAGATTCTGGAGAAGTATCCGCACACGCTCTTGCAGGCGTCGGGCGAATGCGTCGGCCTGCCCGCGAACGTCATGGGCAACTCCAACGTCGGCCATCTCTGCCTCGGCGCGGGGCGCGTCCTGCGCACGGACGTGGAGCGCATCAACTACGAGATCGCGTCGGGCGAGTTTTTGCAGAACGAACCGCTCAACCGCGCGATGGACAACGCCGTCGAAAATAATCGCGCGCTGCATTTGATGGGGCTGCTCTCGGACGGCCTCGTCCATTCGTCGCAGGAGCATCTCTACGCGCTCTTGCGCATGGCGCACGACAAGGGCTTGCAGCGCGTCTACATCCACTGCTTCCTCGACGGGCGCGACACGCCGCCGATGTCCGCCTACGGCTACGTCGAAGCGTTGCAGGTGCGCTCGGCGGAGATCGGCTGCGGCCGGATCGCGACCGTCTGCGGGCGCTACTACGCGATGGATCGCGACAAGCGTTGGGAGCGCACGGAACGCGCCTACCGGATGCTGTTGAATGCCGAGGGCGAGCGCGTGATCGATCCGGTGGCGGCCATCAAGGAGTCTTACGAGCGCAGCGTGTCGGACGAGTTCATTGAGCCGATGATCGTGACGCGGGCGCGCGAGGAGGGCGAGCCGGTGGCGACGATCTCTGAGGGCGACTCCGTCGTCTTCTTCAACTTCCGCGCCGACCGCGCGCGCCAGATCACGGCCGCGCTCACGCAAGACAATTTCGACGGCTTCGACGTGACCGGCCGCCCCTCGGTCGGGTACGTCTGCTTCGCCGAGTATGACCGGACGTTCAATCTCCCCGTGGCTTTCCCGAAAACGCAGCCTTACAACATCCTGGCGGACGTGTTCGCCTCGGTCGGCGTGCGCAATTACCGCATGGCTGAGACGGAGAAGTATGCGCACGTCACCTATTTTTTCAACGGCGGCACGGAGCGCGAGTATCCGCACGAGCGTCGCCTGCTCATCCCCTCGCCCAAGGTGGCGACCTACGATCTCGCGCCCGAGATGTCCGCCTTCAAACTCACGGACAAAATCCTGCGCGCCATCGAAGAGGGCGAGACCGACGCCTTTATCGTCAACTTCGCCAACCCCGACATGGTCGGACACACCGGCAACCTGGCGAAGACCATCGAGGCCGTCCAGCACGTTGACACCTGTCTCGGCTGGATCATGCGAGCCATGCGCACGGCGCGCGGCCGCATTCTGATCACCGCCGACCACGGCAACTGCGAGCAGATGATTGACCCGGCCACGGGACAGCCGCACACCGCTCACACGACCAACCTCGTGCCCTTACATCTCATAGACGAAGCGTCCGTCGGCCTGAAGCTCCGCGAAGGCGGCGCGCTCGAAGACGTAGCCCCCACCATGCTCGGCCTCCTCGGTTTGGAGAAGCCCGCCGAGATGACCGGGCGCGACCTGCGCGAACTCTAAACAGGCATCGCTCGGCTTACGGAGCGCGCGGAAAAGTATGAGGAAGGTTTTAGTGATCGGCTCAGGCGGGGCGGGCAAAAGCACCTTCGCCCGTCGTCTCGGACGCGTCCTCGACATCGAAGTCATCCATCTCGATTCGCTCTACTGGAAACCCGGTTGGGTCGAGACGCCGAAGGCCGAATGGGCGGAGACGGTCGCCGAGTTGGCGCGGCGCGACGCCTGGATCATGGACGGCAATTATTCGGGCACGTTCGACATCAGGCTCAGGGCTTGCGATACACTGATCTTTCTGGACACACCCCGCCTCGTCTGCCTCTGGCGCGTGTTGAAGAGGTTTATCGTCTATCGTCGCCGCACGAGGCCGGACATGGCCGCCGGGTGCGAGGAAACACTCAACCTCGAATTCATCCTCTGGGTCTGGAATTACCCGCGGACGCGCCGGCCGAAAATACTGAACCGGATGCGGGAGAATGCCGGGAGCAAGCAGATGTTCAGGCTGCGCTCGCCCGCCGAGGCCGAGCGGTTTCTGGCCGCCGTCAGCAAAGTTTGAAGCTGCTTTAAAGAAAGCGCGCGGAAAATTGTTGCACAGAATCTCGCCGGACGAAGAATAAGGCCCCGATTCCCTGTTAGTGAGAACATACAAGACAGCAACTTTTTGCTATCATTCGTTTATGGACTACAGCAAGATCATTACCATCGAACCGGGTAAGCGTGGCGGGAAGCCTTGTATTCGCGGGACGCGCATGACGGTGACGGACGTGCTGGAATACCTCGCGAGCGGTATGACCGAAGAGGAGATTCTGGCAGATTTCCCAGACCTCACCGCCGAAGACATTCGCGCTTGTCTCGCGTTCGCGGCAGACCGCGAGCGTAAACTCGCAACGCTGCCGGAATATGAAACTGCTGTTTGATCAAAACCTCTCCCCGCGCCTCCCCCGGTTGCTCGCCGATCTTTATGCCGGTAGTGTCCACGTCAGAGAAGTCGGTTTGCGCGATGCGGCTGACGCCGCGATTTGGGATTATGCCAAGTCGCACGGGTTCGCCATTGTTTCTAAAGATTCAGACTTCCAGCAGCGAAGTTTGTTGCACGGCAGCCCGCCGAAATTTATCTGGTTGCGTGTCGGCAATTGCCCCGTCAAGACGACGGAAGATTTATTAAGAACCCATTCAGCAGCAATTCACACCTTTGGCATGGATAACGCCAAGTCTCACTTAATGCTCCCATAACTGCCCCAACTACCCGTTATCACCCTTTAAGCCCGCAATTGACCGGTCATCGTTTATAATCCCGCGAAGATGAGCATCACGAAGACGGCACAACAGTATTTGAAGCGGCTGGAACACCGGCTGCAACGGGCGCGCGTGGGGGCGGGGCGAGATAGTTTTTCCAATTTCGGCGAGGAGCGGATACTGCGGAAGTACATCGCGGAACTGCTGCCCGCGAATGCTAGCCGGACGGCCGTGGACATCGGCGCGGGCGACGGCGTGCGCGGCTCGAACACTTACGCGCTGTTCCGGGAGGGCTGGCGCGGCGTCGGGTTCGAGGGCAGCAACCGCAAGGTTTGCAAACTGGCGTCGGCCTATAAACATTACCCGCAGGTGTCGGCCGCAAATTGCGTGGTCACGCCGTCGAACGTCGTGCCGCTCCTCAAAGCCTACAACGTGGAGCGGGAGTTCGGCGTGCTGTCGCTCGACATAGACAGCTACGACTACTGGGTGCTCGACGCCGTACTCGACGAGTTTCGCCCGCGCTTGGTGGTGACGGAGATCAACGAGAAGATACCGCCGCCCGTAAAGTTTGTGGTGAACTACGACCCCGCGTTTCAGATGACGCACCACTTTTTCGGCTACAGCATCCAGAGCCTCGCGGAGTTGGCCGCGCGCCACGGCTATGCCATCCTCGAAGTGGAGTACAACAACGCGTTCCTTGCGCCGAGCGAGTTGCCGGGCGTGCGCCCGCTCGATGCCGCGCTCGCATACCGTCGCGGCTACCTCGAACGCCCCGACCGCCGCGAGAAGTTTCGCGCCAACGACAACATGGAGATACTGCACACGCTCAGTCCGGCCGAGGTCGTGAAATTTCTCGACGAATTTTATGCCGAGCATCGCGGCAAATATGAGTTGAGCGCGGGCGCGTCGGCCGACTCTGACCCCGGACGACCGACGACACCGAATACTTACTCGCTGACGGACGGGTCTGTGCAGGAGACGGCTCGCGGTTAGACGCCGGGCGCACTTGAGGGGAGGAGAGTGAAACAGTGTGGTTAATCCAGTGGGCGAAGTCGCGTTCGGAGGAGAACCCCTTTGGCGTGCCCATCCCTAATTTCGCGCAGGTTACGAAAACGATCTACAGGGGCGCGCTGCCCGACGAGGAAGGCTACCGTGGACTCGTCGAGCGTGTCGGCGTCGAGCGCGTGTGCAGCATCATCGAGCACGAGGTGCGCGCCGACCGTGAACGCGCGCTCTCGGCGGGCATCAAAGAGTGGCGACACATTGCTTTCTCCGACCGTGAGGCTCCGACGGCCGAGCGCGTCCGCGAGTGGCTCGACTACATTCGCACCTCCGACACGCACGGCGCGCTCTTCACACACTGCCGCGGGGGCAGGCATCGCACGGGTATGCTCATCGGCGTCTATCGTGTGACCGACTGCGGTTGGACGAAGGAACAGGCGTTCGGCGAGATGCAGAAGTATGGCTGGTACAGCGCGCTCGGCCACCGCCCCTTGCGCGATTGGTTCTTCTACGAATTCGACCCGAAAGACTTTAGCAGGACGAACGCGGAGCAATGAAGGATAAAGGAACTGTCAGTAGTCCGTAGTCAGTTGTTCAAAACCCATCTTTAGTAACTTCGCGTGATAGCCACATGCAACGGACAACTGACCACGGACTACTGACAGCTTTTCATGCCGCGTTCTCTTCGCTGATTCGTTTCAGCGTGTCGAGGCGGGCGCGGATGGCGCGTGTGAACAGGACCGTCTCTTCGTCGGTCGCGCCGCTCGCGCGCAGGCCGTCGCGCAGTTGCGCGTCCGTGATGCGCCCGGCGTACTGGTAGAGCCAGCGCACGTCCGCCACGCTGATCTCCTCGCGCGCTTCCGCCGTCCGCTGGCCGATGTAGCTCCACTGGACGAGACCGTCGGCGACGCCCGTCACGAACTCCGGCGTCTGCGCCTCGTACCCGGCGGCGTCCCACTTGCTGCGAAACAAATTGCTGCCCCACTTGCCCATCGAAGCGCCCCAGTCAATGATCAAATAGCGCGCTTCGATGAGGCCGCCCGGAAGCGCGTACTCGAAGACCGCCGTGTTCGAGCCGCGCGCCACGTCGCGCACGTCCTTGTTGTCCCAGTTCGACGTGAGCATCAACATGATCTTCAGCCCGTTGAGTTCGCGCGTGCCGACGAAGGGGTTGTCGTCCCAAGCCCAGCCGTGCTCGTCGAAGAGTTTCGTCACGCCCTCCTCGTCGAGTTCGAAGCGCGCGTCAGCGAACTTGCAATCCTCGCCGACGCATTCGCGCGCCCTCGTCAGTTCGGCCGCGCCTTCGATGCGCCCTTCGGGGATGAAATAGGCGACCTCGACGTAGTAACCGGCCGCCCACGCCATGCGCGTGGCGAAGGTTTCGGAGCGCACCTCATCGCCCCATTTCACGCGCCACACGCGCCCGCGCGCATCGCGCACGGAGACGCAGGGGTTCGATCCCGTAGAGTGTTCGGCGACGAACTCGTAGGGCGGGGCGGGCGCGCCGTCCGTGCCGCCGGGGCCTGCGTAAAAGTCGAGTCGTTCGACCGCGCCGGGGTCGCGCCAGAGACTTTTGCGATGCGCGCGCTGCGGCGGTGGCCCGGCGAGCCTCAGTTTGTAGACGGATTTCGCGCGCCAGATTAAATAGACGCATATGACGACGACGGCCGTGCCGCCGACGCCGATATAGATGATCTTGATTAACGTATCCATCGTCCCTCTGCCCGTTTGATTCCTTAAAATCTACTATAGCATCTGCTACCCTGTGCGGGCAGGAGGCCGATCCCGCCGGCGCGAAGCGGCGGGGAGAAACTGATGAACAGAGAATGGCCGGAGCATTTGCCCGTGGCGCAGGTGCGCATCGCGCGCCCGACGCGCAGCTTGCGGGAGTTGAAAAAATTCTACTGCGAAGGGATCGGCCTCGAAGTGATCAATTCTTTCGAGGGTCACGCGGGGTATTCCGGCATCATGCTCGGACTCCCGGCGAGCGACTATCACCTCGAATTCACCGAGCACGAAACGGCGCAAGGCGCGTCCTTTCCGCCGCCAAGCGCGGACAATCTGCTCGTCCTCTACATTCCCGAACGCGCTCGTGTCGAACGCATCACGGCGCGGCTCGCGGCTTTGGGCTACGAGGCGGTCGCGCCTGAAAACCCTTACTGGAACGAGCGCGGCACGACCTTCGCAGACCCCGACGGTTGGCGCGTCGTCCTGATGAACACCGGAGGCATCTGAAAATGTCGTCCAACCCGGATTTCATCCCCGGCCTCGAACTGAGCGAAGCGTTTTACCGCGAGGCGGCGCGCCCCATCCTCGACGCACACTTCCCTCGCCTGCCACACTCGGCCGCCCTTCTCGGTTGGAGTTCCGAGGTGCTCGGCTATGATGACGCGCAATCCACGGATCACAGTTGGGGGGCGCGATTCTATTTGTTTCTCGCCGAACCCGACCGCGAGCAGTATGAGGAAACGGTTCGACGCACGCTCGCCGCGAACCTGCCGCCGGAGTTTCGCGGCTACCCGACGAGCTTCGGCCGGCCGGATGAGGGCGGTGTGAGACACGCGCGGCAGAGCGACGACGGAACAATCGAACACGCCATTGACTGCGAAACCGTCCGTTCGTTCTTCGGCTGGTATCTCGGCTGCGATCCGCACGCCGAGATCACGACCGTAGACTGGCTGACCTTCTCGGAGCACAAACTTCTCGGCGCGACAAGCGGCAAGGTTTTCCACGACGGTTTGAACGAACTCGAAGCCGCGCGCCGCAAGTTCAGTTATTACCCGGACGACGTGTGGAGGTTTCTGCTCGCGCGGCAGTGGGGGAAACTTTCGGAGAACGAGGCGTTCGTCGGCCGGTGCGGCGCGACGGGCGACGAACTCGGCTCGGCCGTCCTCGCCGCCAGGCAGGTCGGGATTTTGATGGGGCTATGTTTTCTGATGGCGCGCAGGTATGCGCCCTACGGCAAATGGTTCGGGCGCGCGTTCTCGGGGTTGCCCCCGGCGGCGGAGATGACGCCCGCTTTACAGGCCACGCTCGCCGCGACGGATTGGAAAGAGCGCGAGGCGCATCTCTCGACCGCCTACGAGACGGCGGCGCGCCTGCATAACGCGCTCGGCATCACCCGGCCAGTGCCCGAAAAAGTTTCCGACTACCACGGGCGCGGATACCTCGTGATTCACGCAGACGTGATTATGGCGGCGATTCGGGACACCATCCGCAGCCCGGATATTTTCAAACTCAAGCATCACGTCGGCTCGGTCAACCAGTTCGTTGATTCGACCGACCTGCTCTCGAAAGTCGAACTTTGCCGCACCCTGAAAGCGTTATACGAATAGCCCCGGCGCGCCGCCCGGTTCGGCGCATCGAAGAGAAACCGTCTAACTGTTATCATTGAATCTGGCACAATGAACTTCGACCCGCAGAACATTCTCGTCATAGACTTCGGCCAACTCGGCGACGTGGTGTTGAGCCTGCCCGCGCTGCACGCCGTCCGCGCGAAATTTCCGCGCGCGCGCATCACGGTCGCGGTGGGAAAGCCGGGCAAGCAGATCGTCGAGATGTCGGGGGCGGCCAACGACACGCTCGTCGTGGATCGCGTGAGTCTGCGCGACGGGTCGAAGCCCCTCTCCGTGTGGCGCATCGCACGGCTCGTCAAAGAAGTGCGCGCGCGCCGCTTCGATTTCGTCATAGACCTGCACAGTCTGTCCGAGACGAACCTGCTCGGCTTTCTGTCGGGCGCGGGGACGCGGCTCTACGGGCGTCGCCCCACGCGCTCGCTCGATTTCCTCTCAAACTTTCGCCCGCGCCCTGTGTTGGAAGATCGCGCGAAGCACGCCGTGGATCGTTATCTCGATGTCGTCGCGCCGCTCGGCGTCGGTCAGGTGTCGCGCGTGCCGCATCTGCCGGTGCGGCCGGAAGAGGTGCGCGCCGTGGAGGAACTGCTGCGAAAGGCGCGCGCCGCGAACGACGCGCCGTTCGTCGGAATGTTTCCCGGCGCGGGGCATCCGAGCCGCTGCTGGCCGCTCGCGCGCTTTGCCGAACTCGCCCTGCGCCTCGAAAACAACGACGGCGTGCGCACAGTGGTCTTCGCCGGGCCGGAAGAACGCCCGCTCGTCAAAGCGATCCGCGCGCAATTTCCGCGTTCCGCCGTCACCCTCGACCACCTCTCGATCCCGCAACTCGCGGCTGCGGCGGCGCGCATGTCCGTCTTCGTCTCGAATGACACGGGGCCGATGCACGTCGCGGCGGCGGTCGGCACGCCGGTCGTTATCCTGATGAGCGAACACCCGATGCTAGACGCCTACGTCCCACCCGGCGAGCGCCACCGCGTGCTCCATAAGCCGTCCATTACGGAGATCACCACCGGCGAAGCTTACACCGCGACGCGCACCGCCCTGACGGCCGAACGCGCCACGTCTCTCTTCGCGAGCTGACCGTTATTTAACGTCTCCACCCTCGTTTTTCCCGCTAAATCCGCCACTTGCGACAGTTTGTGTCGAAACGAAGTTTGGCCTAGACAAAAATTGTTTAAACGTGTCATACTAATTTCGCTGCTGCCAAAGCGGCAAAAGCGGGCGACTCAAACGAAATCCACGCCCCACCGGACAAGCCGTCCAGAACGAATACCGGATAAAAGTTGAATAGCTTGCACCTGCCCCGTGCGGCTGTCGTCGTTCGCCAGCGAGTTGCCAAGCCCTGCGCGTTCGTCCGATCTCTCGCGAGCGAGATGTAAGGGTCTCAGTCAAACCCGCGAAACATCCCCGGTCGAAGTTTCCGCCTCACCAGAACACAACATTTTGGAGTCTACCAACATGCGCAAAAGCACCTCCCTTCTGCTGTCCCCCCTGTTCCTCCTCGCGCTCAACTTCTCTGACGCAAACGTCCACGCGCGTCGTCTGCCGGCGGCTCTGCTGGCGTCGCCCGCCGTCTCTTCCGTGCCGGGCGACAACGAGACAGACCGCAGCCGCGACGGCCTGCAAGGCCCCGTCCGGCGCGTCCGCACGGAGACTTCGAAACTGGTGAGCAAGGCGGGGAAGATGACCGAAGGCGCGCGCGTCGTGCTGGAGACGGCAACCTACGACATGAAGGGCGCGAAGATTGACACGGCCTATTTCCTCGGCGCGGGCGGCTCGCTGACGGGCAAAGAAGTTTACAAGTATGACGACCGCGGCAACATCATAGAGATGACACTCTTCAACACGGACGGCTCGGTCATGAGCAGAGAGAAGTACGACTATGAATTCGACGGGATGGGCAACTGGACGAAGATGACGACCTCCGTGGCCGTCATCGAAAACGGCCAGATGAATTTCGAGCCGACCGAAGTGACCTACCGCATCATCGGCTATTACCTCGAAGACGCCACCGCCAAAAAACTCCAGACGGCCACGCTCTCGAACAACACGAACGCCGCCGCCAGCGTCACGCCCGCCGCCATGAAGGCGGACGATAAACCTGTCGTCGCCGTCAACACGAAGGCCGAACCCTCCGCGTCGCCGGCCAAGCCGAGGACCGCGCCCGTCAACTCGGACGCGACGGCCTCTACGTCCAGGCCGCCTGCCGCGAACTCGAACGCGGTCACACACAACAATGCCCCGGCCGCGCCCGTCAAGCGCGCGACGAATGCGCCCGCGCTGCCCGCGAGTTCCGGCGCGCCCGTCGCCTCTTCGACGCTCTCGCTCGGCATGCCGAACATGACGGTCTCAAGCGCGAGCGCGCCCGTCGTTAAGACAAACGACGACGTGCCGCCGCCGCCCGTGAAGCCCGCCGTCAAAGCCTCTCTGCGCCCCGTCTCGGGCGGCGTGTTGAACGGCAAAGCGATAGAGATGCCGAAGCCCGTCTATCCCGAAACGGCGCGGCGCGCGAGAATGACCGGCGTCGTCACGGTGGAAGTGGTGATTGACGTGTCGGGCAAAGTCATCGGAGCACGCGCCGTGAGCGGCCCTGATTTGCTGCGCGACGCGGCGGAGCGCGCCGCGCGCCAGGCGAAGTTTACGCCCGCGCTGCTCTCCGGGCAGCCGGTGCGCGTCGCCGGCATCATCAGCTACAACTTCTCGCTCTGAACGAGCCTCGAATCCCCGACCATACCGTAAGGATCAAAAACACGATGTCATTCACCGGACAACTCAACGACCTCGCCCTGAGCGAGTTGATCGAATTTTTCTGCAACCAGCGCAAGACCGGGCGTCTGAAAGTTGACTACGCGCTCGCCCCCGGCGTCTTCTTCATCAAGGACGGCGACCTCGTGGATGCCAAAGTCGGCGCGCTGAACGGCACGGAGGCGGTCTTCTTCGCGCTGACGTTGCCGAGCGCGTCTTTCGACTTCAACGCCGGGATGCAGTCGTCGCGCCGCACGATCACGGAGTCGTGGGCGAGCGTCGTGCTCGAAGGCTTGCGCCGCATAGACGAGGGCATCCTGCCCGACGCCGCGCAGGCGTTCGCCAGCGAAGAGGAGATTGACGAAGCGACCATCGAATACCTGAACTGCATCGAGGTGGCGAAAGAGGATGCGGCGAAAGAAGCGGCGAAGAACGCTTCGACGGCGAAGAACGTTTCGGCTGATGCGGCCAACGATTCGTTCCCGCTGCCGCTGTCGCAAACCGTCGAAGCCACGCATCATGGCGGCGGGAAAGGCAAGTTTATTGTCGCCGGCGTGACCGCTTCGCTCGTCCTCGTCTGCATCGTCGCCGCCATCCCGCTCAGCAAACGTCTCACGCGCTCGAACGCGCCCGTCAACGCCGCCGTCGTACCCGCCGCCGCGCAGGAAGCGGCGACCGAAGCACCGACCGTTCAAGGCGACGGCGCGAGCGCGACGCCCGCCGCGACCACCGACCCGAACGCCGACGCCGCGCCCGACGTAGCAGCGGCGGAAGAAGAAGCGGCACGCGTCGCACGACGCGAACGTGAGGCGCGCCTTGAGCGTCAGCGCAAACTACAGGAAGCGAAGCGCGCCGAAGCCGCGCAAGCCTCTGCCAATGCGGCCGCACCCGAAGCCGCGCCGAAACCTGCCGCCGGGCCGAAGAGCGTCCGCGTGAGCATTACTTACGACGAAGCGGGGCGCGTCACGCAAACCTCCGTCGTCGGCTCAAGTCCGGGCGCGGAAGCCTACGCGTCCACAGCCGTCCGCGTCGCGCGCGGCCGTCGCTTCCCCGCGGGCAAAGCCGGTTCGACCGTGGTGACGATTCCGATCAATTAAACGAGCCGTGGGGTTTTAAAGGGTAACGAACCCGGGACAGACGAGCCGCAGGGTAAAGAGTAAAGGAAAAGCGGAGCGCAGCATTCGCAAGCTGCCTCCGCTTTTTATCTTCGGATTGTCTTCGACCTTTGCCCCCAACCCTTTCCCCGTCCGCCTTACTTCATTCCGACCGTTCCCAGTGTCAGCAGCAGCGCGCGGTTGAGCGCCAGTTCGCGCCCGCGCGGGTCGTACCATTCGTCGAGCGTGTGCGCGTTGGCGGAGAGGCCGCCCGCGCCGACGGTGATGGCGGGCAGACCGAGCGAGATGGCGATGTTGGAATCCGTGGACGAGCAATCGAGGCGCGGCGTGGAGCCGAGCGCGCGCGTGGCGGCTTCGGCGAGACGGACGAGCGGCGTGTCTTTCGGCGTCTCGCCGCCGGGGCGGTCGCCGATGAGTTTCATGTCCAGTTCGAGGGGCGGCGTATTCGCGCGGCGCGAGGCGTTCTCTTCTTCGGCGGCTTCGCGCGCGGCGCGCCGGAAGTAGGCATCGAGTCGCTTCAACTCGTCGGGCGACTCCGAGCGCAGGTCAACGTCCATGGCGGCCTCCTGCGCGATGCAGTTGACGCCCGCGCCGCCCTCTACGCGCCCGACGTTGAAGGTGGTGCGCGGGCGCGCGGGCGCGGGATACGAGATGAGCCGCGCGATGATGCGACCGAGGGCATGCACAGGGTTCGCCACGCCGAAGTCGCCCCACGAATGGCCGCCCGCGCCCGCGCACGTCACGCGGTAACGACGCGAGCCGACGGCGCGGTGCGTGATGCCCTCCAGCCCCGGCCCGTCGAGACTGACGAAGGCGTCAATCTCGCGCGCCCACTCTCCGGCGGTCAGCAGATGCCGCGCGCCGCGCAGGTTCCCCTCGCCCTCCTCGCCCACCGTCCCGACAAACAAGACCGAGCCTTCCGTCTCGATGGCGGCCTCTTCAAGCGCGCAGACGAGCGCGAGCAGGGCGACGAGGCCGCAGCCGTCGTCGGCTATCCCCGGCGCGAACAGACGCGCGCCCTCGCGCCGCACGGTGAAATTCGTCCCCGGCGGAAACACCGTGTCGAGGTGCGCGCTCATGACGAGCAACGGGTGCAGATGCGCCCCGCGCCTGAGCGCGACGCAGTTGCCCTCCGCATCAATCGTCGTCTCCGTGAGTCCGCACTGGCGAAAACGCGCCGACAGGTATTCGGCGCGCGCCTCTTCGCCGAAGGGCGGCGCGGGTATCTCGCAGAGCGCCACCTGCTCCTGCGTGATCTCGTCGGCGCGCTCCGCGAAAAGCTCGAACGCCCGCCGCACCCGCGACGAAGCGAGCAGGTCGCGCACGGTTTGTTCGGGGGCGATGGACTTGGTGGTGGGAAACATAAAAGACGATGAATGGTAAATGGTAAATGGTAAATGGTGAATAGATAAAACGTGTTCTTTCTATTCACTATTTACCATTTACCATTTACTCTTCTTTCACTAAACCATCTGCATCAACTCCGCTTCGCCGAGCACGCCGGAGGCGCTCTTGGCGCGGTCGAAGATGCGCCCGACGCGTTCGTCGGTCGCTTCGATGCCGCGCGATTCGAGCCAGTAGATGACGTTTGACTTGCCGCTCATCGGGCCGACCTCGATCACCTGCCGCATACCGAACAGGCCGGCGGGCACGCCCGAATAGATGAGGTCGGCGAGTTCCGTGTCGCCTTTCCTGAAACTCTTGATGACGGCCGCCGCGTGGACGCCCGTCGCGGTGCGGAAGGCGTCGCGGCCGAAGACCGGATAGTTGACGGGAATAGTCCAGCCGCAACTCGACTCGGCCGCCTGGCAGTACTCGCGCAGTTTGGAGAGATCGTTGTCAATCCAGCCCATCAGTTTGAGGTTGACGAGCAGTTGATCCATCGGCGTGTTGCCGACGCGTTCGCCGACGCCGAGCGCGGAGCCATGCACCTGATCCGCCCCGGCCTCAATCGCTGCGATGGAATTGATGACGCCCAAGCCGCGATCCTGGTGGCCGTGCCAGTCGAGACGGATGCCGCCGCCCTGTTCCTCGATGATGCTCTTGACGAAGCGCACTACGGCGCGCGCGCCGTCGGGCGTCGAGTGCCCCACGGTGTCGCAGACGCAGACGGCGCGCGCGCCCGCGCGGATGGCCGCCGTGTAAAGAGCGCGAATCGTATCGGGGTCGGCGCGCGTCGTGTCCTCGGTCACATACATGACGGGCAAGCCCTCGGAGACGGCGAAGCTGATCGCGTCCTCGGTAAGCTCCAGCAACTTGTCGAGCGTCCAATCTTCGGCGTAGAAGCGCACGGGCGACGAGCCGATGAAGGTGCAGGCTTCGATGGCGATGCCGGCGCGCTGCGAGATTTCGGCGATGGGGCGGATGTCGTTACGGTGCGTGCGCGCGGCGCAGTTCGGACGAATCTGCATGCGCTGTTCCACGATCTCGCGCGCGAGCAGTTCGACGCCCGCCGCGTGTGTGCCGCCCGCGCCGGGCAAGCCGATGTCGGCCGTGTCAATCTTGAGTTCGTCCATCAGGTGCAGGAGTTCGAGCTTCCGCTCGACGGAAGGCTCGCACACGGAGGGGGATTGCAACCCGTCGCGCAGCGTCTCGTCGTCGAAACCGATGTGGCGGCCGGGCGCGGGGTGCGACGGCGCGACCACATTCCAATCGTAGATCAATTCACTTGCAGGCACTGGTAGCTCACCTCCGTTGTACGGGAAAATTTCGCGCGTCCGATGGCATGTCCGGGATGGATGAATTACAACAAGGGGCGTGGGGAAAGTCAAGCAAGGCCACCGGCGCGGAACGAGGAAGGCGGAACGCGGAACGATGAAGTAAAGGCGATGGATGCAGCGGTTCATAGATTCATTGATTCGATGCTTCATTTCTTTATTGAACCGGTGAATCTGTGAACCAATGAATCAATCCGTTCAGTTCCGCGTTCATCGTTCCTACTTTCGCGTTTGCTTTTGACTCTGCGGCCAACTCTGTTATAGCCTTCGTCGCGCTTCCAGTAGTGACGAACGATGACGCGTCTCCCGCCCGTCAAATCCCGCTCGCGCGAAGTTTTACGGCGACGCCTACAGCGGGCGGCCTTGGCAAAGCCCACTGCACACGGCCGTCCGCCGGCTATTTTCAACCAGACAGGAATTGTTCACGGCATGGATGAGTTTATCGCACAGGGCAACGACGAACATTTGAGTATTCTGCACCGCACGACGCCCGGCTGGATCGAGGTGATCGCCGGTTCGATGTTTTCCGGCAAGTCCGAAGAATTGATCCGCCGCCTGCGCCGCGCCAAGATCGCGCGCCAGCGCGTGCAGGTCTTCAAGCCCCTCATTGACAACCGCTACTCGCGCGACCACATCGTCTCGCACTCCGAGATGCGACACGAATCGGGGGTCGTCGAGACGGCCGCCGAACTCCTCGCGCAGGTGGAAGAGGCCACCGACGTGGTCGGCATAGACGAAGGACAGTTCTTCGATAACGAACTCGTCTCGGTCGCCAACCAACTCGCGCGTCGCGGCCTGCGCGTCATCATCGCCGGTCTCGATCAGGACTACACCGGCCGCCCCTTCGAGCCGATGCCGCAACTCCTTGCCATCGCCGAGTACATCACCAAGACCCACGCCATCTGCGTCCGCTGCGGCCAGCCCGCCAACTACTCGCAGCGCATCATCAACGTCGAAGGCCAGGTGGTCGTCGGCGCGGGCGACTCATACGAAGCTCGCTGCCGACGCTGCTTCGTCCCGCACGCCGACGCGCCGACCCGCTACACCAACGACGGGTAAAAGCCTCGAATCGTTGAACAGCCGTGGATCGTGAATCGTCGCTCGTGAATAGAAAGAACGAATGTTCTCTATTCACGAGCGACTATTCACGATCCACGGCTTTTATGCAAGAACTTCCGCCCTCTTCGTTCAACGGAATGAACCCCGGGTGTTCGCTGTTTCAGACACGTTGCTAACGAGGAGTATAGAGATGAAATCTCACACGATGTTCAGGGTTTTGATGGTCGCTTTGCTGGCGGTCGCCGTGCCGCTCGTGTTGTTTGCGCAAGGGACGCGGCGTTACGCCGGACAGGAGAGTAGGCCGTCGTCGGCCAACGCCGCCGCGGCGGGCGACTACAGAATCTCCGGCCCGTACACGCACAACAACCTCGCGGTTTTTCTCATTCACGGTAAAGACCGGCTCGGCGGCAAGACTTTCCTGACGCTGCAAGAGGCGCTCAGGCAGCGGAAGGTCGTCGTCTACGAGACCAACAACGTCAACGAACTGGCGATTGAAAACTTGTCGAGGTATGAAGAGGTGTACGTCCAGTCGGGCGACATCGTGAAGGGCGGGCAGCAGGATCGCATGCTCGGCGTAGACCTCATCGTGCCGCCGCGTTCGGGCAGGATTTCGATTGCGGCTTTCTGCGTCGAGCAGGGACGCTGGCAGAAGCGCGGCAGCGAAGAGGTGACGCGCTTCAGTTCGTCGAACGAGCGCGTGGCGACGAGAGAATTGAAGATCGCCGCGAACAAGACGAAGTCGCAGGGCGAGGTGTGGGACAAAGTGGCGAAGGCGCAGACGAAGCTGAGCGCGAACGTCGGCAGGAGCGTCAACGCGCCCATCTCGCAGTCGAGTTTCCAGTTGACGCTCGAAAATCGTCAGGTGCGGGAGACGGCCGCAGCCTACGTCAGAGCACTCTCGCACGTCACCGACGGGCAAAGGGACGTGATCGGCTACGCCTTCGCCATCAATGGCCGTGTCAACAGCGCGGACGTGTACGCCTCAAGCGCCCTCTTTCTTAAACTCTGGCCGAGTTTGTTGAAGGCCAGCGCGGTCGAGGCGATTGCGGAGTTGGAGCGGGGTCGGAAGTTCGATGCGGTTTCCCCCGCGGACGTGGGCGCGTTTCTCGACGACGCCGAAGGGGGCGCGGCCACCGCAAAGGACGTGACGAAGCGCGTCCAAATGATCACGCGCGAGAGCAAGGTCAACATCCTCTTCGAAACACGCGACCGCTCGGCGGCTGGGCAGTGGCTGCACCGCAGCTACATCAGGAAGTGACGGAAGGCCGTCAGTTGTCCGTGGTCAGTTGTCAGTTGTTCAAGTTAATCTTCGGTAACTCGGATGATAGCCACACGCAACGGACAACTGACCACGGACAACTGACGGCTTCCCCTTCATCGTCTCCCCCGCGCCCCGCGTTCTGTGCTATTCTTCCCACGCCAAATTCCCCTGCTATAAAATCTAACGCTCGTGCGATTTTGCCCGACAACTTACAGGAGAAGACTTCTATGCGCACTCTGAAATTTTCCGGGACTCTCGGTGCAACTCTCTTGCTCGCACTCGCGGGCGCGGCCTGCCAGCCCGGCCCGGCCACGAACACCAATGTCAGCACGGCGAACGCCAACGCGGGGAACGCGAACACCGCCGCCACGCCGACTCTCGCCGATGTCGTCTCCATTGAGACGCGCGAACCGGATCAGTACAAGGCGACGCTCGTTTTCACGGCGAGCGCGGAGGGGCAGGCGAAAGCCATCCAGCTTCCCATTGACGTGGCGCGTAGCGGCGACAACCGGCGCTATGCCTTCAACAACATTCCCGTCATCGGCCAGGTCATCTTCCTCGACCGCGCCGACAAACGTTATCTCATCCTGCCGGGGCGCAAGCAGTATGCGGAGATCACGCCGGAGTTGCTCGGCTTCGACGTGCGCTCGCTGACGCCGGGGCAGATGGTCGTCTATTTGCAGAACCAGCGCGGCGTCGAGCGCGTCGGCGAGGAGCAGCGCGAGGGGCGCACGGTCGTCAAGTACCGACACGCGGCGACGGCCAAGACCTCTTCGGCGGCCGGCGACGTGGCGACCGAGAGTTTTATCTACGTTGACAAAGAGACCGGGCTGCCGCTGCACGCCGACCTGACCGGGCAATCCACGGGCAACGTGCAGGGCGTCAGTCGCGCGTCGCTCGTCGCCGACATGCGCGACATTCAAACGACCGTGGACGCCACGCTCTTCGAGTTGCCGACGGGTCTGACGAAGTTGACCGAGGCGGAGATCAAGCAGCGCGTGAGCGAGATCGCGGGCTACTTACAGTTGGCGATGGGCATGCTGAACACGCAACTGAAGGGCAACGCGCCGGGAGGCAACACGACGACCACCACGCCGTCGCCCGCGAGCGGCGCATCATCACCCGGCGGCACGACAACATCATCGCCCGTCCCGTCTCCGACTCGCTGACGAGGTAAAAGAAGAAGATGAAATACATCCTCCTGCTCGTCGTCGGCGCGCTCATCGGCGCGGCCCTGACGTTCTACATTTTCGTCGGCGCGCCGCGCATGAAACAGGCGCAGATTGGCGCGCCGCTGCAAGCGCCCGACGCCGCGGGCGACCCGCCTGGCACGGCTGTCCTGACGCTCGACGAGAAATTCTTCGACACGTTGCTGACCACCATCTTCCGCGACCTGAACGCGCCCGCGTTTCGCCTCGCGGCCATGCCGAAAGAATCCTCTCTGGCGTCGGCGCAACCGGGGGGCTTCCGCTTCGTGCAGGCGCAGGAGGGCGGCGGCGGCTGCACGAATCAGATCGTGGTCTCGCAGGAGGGCGGAGGTGTGCGCACGGGCGTGAGCCTCAAGGACGGGCAGATCATCGCGCCGCTCGCCTTTAGCGGCAGCCGCGATGTCTTCGGCAACTGCATGAACTTTCGCGGCGCGGCACAGGCCAACATCACGCTCTACTTCAAAGCCGACGAACAGACTCTCTACGGCCAGATCACCGTCGCGGGCGTGAACCTCGAAGGCGTCTCGCCGCTCGCCAGTCCGTTCGTCACGGGCTTCGTCCAGACGGCGATCAACCAGAAGGTCAACCCGCTCGTCCTGATGCGCGGCGCGCAACTCTCTATGAACATCCCCGTGCAGGCCAGCAACGGCACGCTCCGGGCGCAGGCCAAAGATGTTCGCTCCGAAGTCAAAGACGGCGCGCTGCGCCTGCACGTCACCTACGACTTCTCCGGCGCACGCGGCGAGGGCGCACCGGCCGCGCCGCCGCAAAGCTAGACGCCTCGCCGGTCATGAACCCGGACACGATCCGACGGGCGCAAGTTTGAACCTGAACTTGCGCCCGTTTTCTCTTTCCCACTGCGAGGATAATTTGTTGCTCCGGACGACGGATGAAGCGAAGGGCTGGCGTTGGGGCGTGGCGGCGGCTCTGGCTTTGGCCGTCGTCTCGCTCGTGCCGCAGTTGCACATGTGGCGAGAGCGCGGGCGCGACTGGCACGGCTCGGACTTCTCTTTCTTCTTCGACGAGGCCGCCTACGAGTCTTACATCAACGCGCTGATAGACGGCCGCCCGCGCTTGAACGACCCTTACACCGGGCGCGACGACGCGCCCGCCACGCCCCAAGCCGAATCGCTCTTTTCGATCCAGTTCATCCCGGCCTACGCGCTCGCCGTCCCGGCGCGCCTCTTCAACTTGTCGGCCGCCGCCGTCTTCATCCTCCTGTGGCCGCTCGTCGCCTTTGCCACCACGCTCGCGCTCACGCGCCTGCTGCGCGCCGCGACCGGCGACGAACCGACGGCCGCCGCCCTCGCGCTCTTTGTGCTCTGCTTCTGCACCTTTATCCAGAAGGGCGTGCGCACGCTGCGCGGGCTGGAGACGGCCTACCTGCCGCTCCCTTTTTTGCGGCGTTACTTGCCCGCTCTGCCCTTCGCCTTCTTCTTCATCTTCTGCCTGCTCGTCTGGCGCGCGCTCGCGACGGACGAACGGCGCGCGTCGCTCACAAACGCCGTCTTCGCCGGACTCACCTTCACGCTTCTCGTCTATTCCTATTTTTACCTGTGGACGGCCGCCGCCGCGTGGGCATCCTGTCTCGCGCTCGTGTGGCTCGGCGCGTCGCCGCGCGCGGAACGCCGCCGCGCCGTGCGCCCGCTCGTCGTCGTCGGCTCAATCGCCGCCGTCTCGCTCGCGCCCTACGCGTGGCTGCTCGCGCGCCGCGCGCCGACGATGAACGCGGCGCAGGCTCTCGTCCACACGCGCGCCCCAGACCTCTTTCGCACGTCGGAACTACTGGGCGCGCTCGCGCTCGTCCTGCTCCTCGTCGGCGCGTGGCGCGGTTGGCTCGCGTGGGGAAACCGGGACGCCCTCCTCGTCGCCTCGTTCGCGCTCATGCCCCTCGCCGTCTTCAATCAACAACTCATCAGCGGACGCGCGCTGCAACCCATCCACTACGAACAGTTCATCGCCAACTACGTCTCGCTCACTGCGCTCGCGCTCTCGGTCGTGCTCGTCCTGAACGGTCGCGCGGCGCGGGACGGAGAGGGGCGCGCGGGCGTTTCGCGAAAAATCCTCGCGGCCGTCGCGCTCGCCTCGCTCGCCTGGGCGACGGCTGAAGTTGTGGTTGCGACGCGGCGTGCGTCGCACTTCAATTTGTGGACTGATGAGGTGCGCCCGGTCTACCTGCGCCTGTCGGAGATGGCGAAAGCGGACGGCGAATTCGAACCGGGCACGGGGCAGCGGCGGGTGGTTTTCTGCCCGGAAATCGCGCTGTCCAACCGGCTGCCCAACGTCGCGCCGCAGGCCGTGCTCTGGGCTCCGCACATGTTCGTCTTCTCCGGCGTCACGCGCGCCGAAGAGAAAGAGCGTCTCTACCGGCAACTCTACTACTCGAACATTGACGCCGAACGCTTCGCGGACTTCATCAGCCGCCCGCACCCCTATCGCACCGCCGTTTTCGGCTCGGCGCGCGTTCTCAACGGCCTCGACGCCACGCGCACGCCGCTCACGCCCGCAGACCTCGCCGCCGAAGAGCGCGCCTATGCCGCTTACATCTCATCCTTCACCCGCGAGCGCGCCGCCGAGACGCCGCTCTCCTACGTCGTCACGGCGGCCGTGGCGGGGCAAACTGATCCGGGAAATATTGATCGCTGGTACACGCGCGACGCGGGCGCGCGAGTCGGCAACTACGTGATCTATCGCGTGAGGCTGCGGCCGTGACGATTGCGGAATGCGGATTGCGGATTAGAAAGACAATTTGCTTTCTTTAATCCGCAATCCGCATTCCGCATTCCACAATGAGAACATTCCGCAATCCGGTTACTTTTCTTCCACCTCGTCCAGCCCTTTGATCGCGGGGCCGTTGACGACGTGGCCGTCTGTCTGGTAGCGCGAGCCGTGGCAGGGGCAGTCCCAGGTCTTCTCCGTCGAGTTCCAACGGACGACGCAGCCGAGGTGCGCGCAGATGGCGGAACGCTCGTGCAGCGCGCCCGACTCGTCGCGGTGGCACGCGACTTTCGTCAAGCCCCGGCGAATGATCGCCCCGTCGCCCGCTTTGATCTCGGAGGCGTCCGACACCTCGCCCGGCGTCACGAGGTCTGTGTACTGCGCGGCGACGTTCAAGTTCTCCTCGGCGAAATCTTTCGCCGCGCTCATGCTCAGGGGCTTGCGCGACGGGTCGTAGAGTTCAGCCCACTCGTTCTCGCGCCCCGCGATGAGATCGGTCAGGAGCATTCCGGCAATCGTGCCGTGCGTCATGCCGTGGCCCGAGTCGCCGGTGGCGATATAGACGTTGTCGCTGTCGAGCGGGTTGCGCCCGATGAAAGCGAGGCCGTCGGCAGGCTCCATCACCTGCCCCGACCAGCGAAACTCGAAACTCTCCACCTGCGGGAAACGCTCGCGCGTCCACTCTTCGAGGCATCGGAAACGCTCCTCGGCATCGTCGGCCTGACCCGTCTTGTGATCTTCGCCGCCGACGATCAAAACGTCGTAGTCGCCGCCCGCGCCCTCCTGCGCTTCGACGCGCTGCGTGCGCACGTAATGATACGGGTCGGGCGTGTCCCACAGGAGAATCTGCGGCACGCTGCCGCGCGGCACGCGCCCGCCGACGACGAAGGTGCGATAGGGCGCTTGCTTCGTGTGAATGGCGACCAGATCGTTGACGGGCGAGTTGGTCGCCACGACGACCGCGCCCGCCGTCACGGTCGCGCCTCCCGCGGTCTCGACACGCGCCTCCGCGCCGCCCTCGATCTTCGTCGCGTGCGTCCGCGTGTAAATCTCGCCGCCGCCGCGCCGCACGGCTTCGGCCAGCCCACGCAGGTATTTCAGGATGTGAAACTGCGCCTGTCGCGGGAAACGCAAGGCCGCCCCCGTGTCGAACGATTCGACAGGCGCGCGTTCGACGTGTTCAACCTCCGTCAGCCCGGCGCGGTGCGCGGCGCGCAGTTCGTCGCCGAGTTGCGCGGGGTCGTCGCCGGGCGGGACGAAGAGATAACCATCGAGCCGCGTGAAGTCGCAATCAATGCCTTCTTCATTGACGATGATTTCGATCCGATCAACCGCCGCCGTGTGGCTGGCGGCGGCGATCTGCGCGCCGCGCTCGCCGTGCAGCCGTTCGAGTTCGTAATAACGGTCGTCGAGGGCGTTTGAGAGGTGCGCGGTCGTGCGGCAGGTCTCGCCTCCGGCGACGGGGCCGTCGTCGAGCACGACGACGCGCTTGCCCTCTTTCGTCAGCAGGTAAGCGGTCGTCAGACCCGCTATCCCTGCGCCGACTACAACTACGTCGGCGCTCACGTCCGAATCGAGTCGCGTCCCCTCGGGCACATCCGTCGTCCCCATCCACACCGAAGTCGTCCGCCCGTTGTCTGTTTTCATCACTCTCCTCCCGTTGCATGAATTGCGCCGAGTCACGTTATCAAATGGCTTCTTATTCGATGTCGGTTTCGCCGATGCGCTCGCGTTTGACGGCGTGCGGGTTGGTCGAGCGTTCGCCGCGCTTACGCGTTGACTTGCGCTGGCGTCGCACCTCGCCGTTGTGATCCACGGAGCGGATCGGCTGCAAGTCCTGCGCGTCGCCTTCGGGGTCGTCGAGACGCGTCTCGACCTCAAGCGGCATCTCGTCCGCGCCGCCGTCAGTTGCGGCGACGGCATCACCATCTCCTGCGGCAGCGGCGGCGGTCGCTTCCGCGTCCACTGCTTCGCCCACTCCGGCGAGCGCGCGTTGGCGCGTGAAGTGCGCGGCGATCTCTTCGGCGGTCTGCCGGCCGACGAAGGGCGCGAGTTCGGCGGCGGTGGCCTGCGCGATGCGCGCGATTGAGCCGAAGTTTCTGAGCAGACGGTTCTTGCGCTTGTCGCCGACGCCGGGTATTTCCGTGAGTTCCGAGGTGAAGTCGCGTATCTCGCGCCGCTTGCGATGATAGGTGACGGCGGCGCGGTGCGTCTCGTCGCGGATCATCTGGATGAGACGCAAGACCGTCGAGTGTGAATCGAGATAGACGGGTTCGTGTTCGCGCCCTTTGACTAAGAGGTGCGACACCTCGTTGTGACGGCGCGGCGGTTTCACCACGCCGATCATGGGGATGGCTTCGAGGTCGAGTTCGCGCATCGCGTCGGCGGCGGCGTTGAGTTGTCCCTTGCCGCCGTCAATCATCACGAGGTCGGGCAATGGGTTGTTCTCTTCGAGTTGGCGGCGGTAGCGGCGCGCGACGGCCTCGCGCATCGAGGCCACGTCGTTCGCGCCTTCCACGGTCTTGATGCGGAAGCGTCGGCCTTCGGCGCGGTTCATCTTCCCGTTCTCGCAGACGACCATCGCGGCCACGTTCTCCGCGCCCGAAATGTTCGAGATGTCGAACGATTCGATGCGCGCCGGAAAACGCGGCAACTCCAGGGTCTCCTGCAACTCTTCGAGCACCCGCTCCATGTCGGGTTTGAGTATGCGGAAGCGTTGCTCGAAGGCGATCTGCGCGTTCTTCTCGACGAGCGCGATCATCTCGCGCTTCTCGCCGCGCTGCGGATCAAATATGCGCACGCGACGGCCGCGTCGTTCCGTGAGGGCGCGCTCCAGCAGTTCGCGATCCTCGAAATCCACGGGCACGTGAATCTCGCGCGGCACGTAATCGGTCGAATAGTATTGCGTCAGCACTTCGCTCAAAAACTCGGCCGGGTCGAACTCGTCCGCCGACAAATCTTCCCAGAAGAACTCGCGTCGGCCGACGATCTTGCCCTCGCGCATGGTGAAGAGTTGGAGGGCGAGCCGCTGCGCCTCGCGGTAGTAGCCGAAGATGTCCACGTCGCGGTCGGGCGAGGTCGCCATCTTCTGCGTCTCGGAGACGGCGAGCACGACCTTGCGCAAATCTCGATACTTGGCGGCGAGTTCGTAGCGCATCTCCCCGGAGGCGCGCTCCATGCGTCCCGCATACTCGTCGGCGAGTTCCTTGTTCTTGCCTTCCAGAAACAGGCGCACGTCGCGCACCGACTCCGTGTATTCGTCCGGCGTACACAAGCCCCGCACGCACGGGCCGAGACAGCGTTTGATGTGATATTCGAGACAGGGGCGAGGGAGCTTACCGTCAATCTCTATGTCGCAGGTGCGCAGTTGGAACGTGCGGTTGATGAGATCAATGGTGCGGCGCGCGAGCGACGCGGGCAGGAACGGCCCGAAGTAGAGCGCGCCGTCGCGCTGGATGCGGCGCGTGATCATGACGCGCGGGAACGCCTCGTTGATCGTCAGTTTCAGATGCGGGTATTGCTTGTCGTCCTTGAGCGCGACGTTGTAACGCGGCTTGTGCTTCTTGATGAGGTTCGATTCGAGGACGAGCGCTTCGACCTCCGTGTCGGTGACGATGAATTCGAGGTCGCGTATGCGGCGGACGAGTTCGCGCGTCTTGCGGTCGTGGCCGCGCCCCGACTGGAAGTAGGAGCGCACGCGGTTGCGCAAGTTCTTCGCCTTGCCGATATAGATGATCTTGCCCGCCTCGTCCTTGTGGATGTAGACGCCGGGCGAGACGGGCAGGTTCCTGAGTTTTTCTTCGAGGGTCAAAAGCGCGCTCCTCCAAGTGACAAGAGATAACACTTGTCTTAACTTGTCACTCGTCACCCGTCACTTGTCACTGGTTTCAGGGTTAGTTTAACGCATCGAGAGTCGGAGAGGAAAACCCGAGTTGCGCTTCCCTTTCACTTTACCGCAGGAGAGAGAATTTGACGCGGTCGGCTTCGGCCTGAACGCCGTGGATCACCTGATCGTCGTGCCCGCTTACCCGGCGTTCGACACGAAGACGCGTTTAGACTTGCACGTGCAGGCGGCGGGCGGGCAGACGGCTTCGGCGATGGTCGCGCTCAGGCGTCTCGGCCTGCGCACGGCTTACGCCGGACGCTTCGGCTCTGACGCCGAAGGACAATTCGGCCTTGAGACGCTCAAGGCGGAGGGCGTGGATGTCGAGTTTGCGGAGGTGGTCGAAGGCGCACGCAACCAGATCGCCTTCATCGTCATAGACGCGCGCACCGGCGAGCGCACGATTCTCTGGGAGCGCGACGCGCGGCTCGCTTACGCGGCCGAAGACGCGCCCGGCGAACTTGTCGCGCGCGGACGCGTGTTGCATCTGGACGCGCACGACCCTCCGGCCTGCGCCCGCCTCGCCCGCGCGGCGCGCGCCGCCGGCACAATCGTCTCCGCCGACATTGACAACATCTACGAAGGCTTGCCCGAACTACTCCCGCTCATAGACGTGCTCATCTCCTCCGCCGAGTTTCCGCAGCGCCTGACCGGCATCAACGAAGAGCGCGCCGCGCTCCGGGAACTGAAAACGCGTTTGCACGCGCGCGCCGTCGTCG
>DATHAZ010000205.1:0-31441 GCA_035296445.1 Pyrinomonadaceae bacterium
GCCCGCGCCGCCTCGATTTTCCGGCCGCGCCAGACGAGCGAGAGGGTCAACACCGTGAAGGCCAGTTTCCACGCGAGGTAGGCCGGAAGCGAAAGCCCCGCGTACCAGAAGCCTTCGACCCACGCGCGCGGCACGCCCGTCGCCGCGTCGAAATCCGTGACGGCCGAAGCGGTCGCGTGCCGCCACCAGAAGAATCCGGCGAGCGCGCTTAAAGCGAAGAGGACGGCGACGAGCGCGAAGTTCAAACGCGTCGAGCGTGCGAGCGCGCCCGTACTTGAACCTTCACGCGCACGCAGGGCGAGCGCGTCCCAGCCATAGGCGGCGAGGATGGAGGCGGCAAACGTCCAGACGAAGGCGAAACGCGAGGGCACGCGGAAATTGTTGACGACGGGCAGGTGATAGAGCCACCCGTAGACGGGCGTGTGCTGGCCGAGGATGAGGACGCACGAGGCGAGCGCGACGGCCGCCCAGAAGAAGATGCGCGGGTCTGGTCGCGGCGTCGGCGTCCCGGCGCGCCGGAACGCGTAGAAGACGGCGGCGAGCGCGAGCAGCAGGACGAGGGGCGCGACGTAAGTTCCCACGTCGGCGAAACGCTCCGTGTAGAGCGGCGCGACGAGCGATTTCAGCGCGACGCGCGGCGAAAACGAACCGCTCACGAAGAACGGGTAGATGAGCGTGCGTCGGATGCTTCGGCGCACGGCGCGCATCGTCTCCAAAATCTGAAACGCGCCCGTGCCCGCGCCCAGAGCGATTGCGCCTACTGCCACCGCCACGGGTCGCCAGCGCGCCGCTCTCAGCCACGAGCGCGCCGCACCGGCCTCGTTCCTCTCGTCGCGCCTTGCGTCGAAGAACGCGAGGAAGAGCGCGTAGGCCGAGGCGACGAGGGCGACGTAGACGAAGCCTTGCGCCAGTCCGGTCAGGACTGACATCGCGTAGGCCGCCGACGCCGCGAGCAGGCATCCGGCGAAGCGTCGCCCCGTGTGCGCCGTGGTTGACCTGTCAATCGCGATGAGCAGGAGGGGCAGCCACATCATCGCGTTCGTGAAAAAGCCGACGACGCCGAGCAGTCCCGTCGTCGCGCCGCCATAAGCATAGGCGAGACCGGCGAGGAGCGCGGCCGTGCGGCTGCGCCCCGTCTCCCGCGCGTAGGCGTAGGTGAAAACGGGCGCGAGCAGGAAGGGCGCGAGCACATAAAGTTGCTCTGCGCGCGGCGCGTCGAGAAAGAGATAGCCCCAGGTGAGGGGGTAGGCGAAGGCCAGTTGCGACATCGAGAGCAGCGGGTAGCCGGAGAGCACCAGAGGCGTCCACAACGGCAACTGACCGCCGCGCATCATCTCCCACCCCACGCTGCGCAGCGGGTAAGAGTAAGCGAAGGCGTCGCCGCCGACGATGAACTTGTCGCCGAATAAAAATCGGCCGAAGAAGACGGTGAAGAAACCCGCGATAAGCAGGACGGCCGCCGCGTCCGCGCCGCGCGATCTTCCCGGCCAACGTCTCATGTCTCTCAGGCTCGGCATCATCGTCCACATCGCTCGCCGTTCACGGTTCGTCGCTCGAATCCTACTTTGCGTTGTCGCCTTCTGCTGCGGCAGCGGCGGGGGCGACGAGTTCGGGCGGCGCGTGCGATTCGCTTTGGGCTGCGGGTTCCGTCTTGGTTATCGCATACAGGTCTTTGCGCCCACGATCCCGGTAGCTGCGAATGAAGCGCAGGCGTCCCGTCTCGATGCCCTGCCGCAGCATCGTCTCGGTGGCGGCCGTCTCTTCGGGCGTCATGTAAGAGTAGTGTATGACGAGATAGGAGGCGGGCACTGATTCGAGCAGATCGAGCAACTCGGCCGGAACCGGGCGTTGCTGCGACAGCGACTCGATGCTACGCATGATCGGCGGCAGAAAACTCGACGCGGCGGTGATGATCGGCTTTTCGTGATCGGCGGCGCGGATCATGTATTGGAAGACGGCCATGCCCGTCACGGGAAGCTCGACGAGGCCGCCGCGCATCGGCGTCTCTTTCAGGCGCAGCGTGAGTTCGTCTGGATAAGCCGTCCCGCGCATGACGACGAGGGGCGCGACGCGCAGTTCAAACAACAACGCGAGGACGACGAGGGCGCAGATGCCCGCACGCAACGTGCGGCGGTGCGGCGCGGCGAGTCGCCCGGCGAGCAGGCGCGCGCCGAGTCCGGCGAGGATGGCGAGACCCACGTAGCAGATCATCGCCCAGCGCGCAGGGACGCGCTGGCTTTTGAAGACCTCGAAATGCTCGTAGAGAAACTTGTGAAAGAATGCGTGCGTGCCGAGCGACCCGACGAAACCGATGCTCAACCAGATCGCGCCGATCACGAAAGTCTCGACGTTTCGATCCGCATCCTCACGCGCGCCGAGTCTCTTCGCGACCGCGCGGCGCAGGATCGGCCAAAAGGTGATCGCGGCGCGCGCGACAACGGCGGCGAGACAGGCGATGAACGCGGCTTCGGGGCGCGTCGCCGTGATTAGGTGGAGGCCGAAAATCCGAAAGTTGATCGTCCCGTAGCCGGAGATTAACAGCGCGACTATCCCTGCGCCCACGGCGAACAAATCGAGCGAGAGCAGCGAGAGCCGGGAGGGAGTGGCAAGGCGTTTGAGCCACGCGCGCCAATCGCGAGGTTGTTGGTTGCCTTCATCGCTCTTCCGCGCATCGAGCACGTTGTGCCCGTCGCCGCGCGCGCGCGTGTCGAGCAGGATGAGGACGGCGAAGGCGAGCAGGGGGAGCAGGAGTCCCGGAAACAGAGACTGTTCCTCGGTGGCCGAAAGCCCGCCGAGTCCGCGCCAGATTTTGAGGCGCGGGCTGGCCGCAAGCCAGTTCAAAGCGGTCGCCGAATAAAGTTTGACCTCACCCGCCCCGCGCGTGAATTGATGGAGGTCGGCCACGCGCCGGTAGGGCAGCAGGAACGGAATCAGCACGAGCGATGCCGTGCCGAGAGCGACCGCGCCGCGCAGCCACAGAGAGCGGTCGCGCCAGGCCCCGTACCAGAGAGCCAGAAACGCGGCCGACAATCCGAGCGGGATGAGCGCGAGGACGAACCAGGTGATACACGTCAGTGCGTTCATCAAAAATGCGACGCCGAGCCAGGAGGCGCGTCGCCAGCTTCGCCCGCGCATGAAGAGGATCAGGGCTTCGAGCAGCAGCGGAATCCACCCGGCGAAGATGTAGTGCAGGTGCGGCAGGCGTTGAAAGCGATAGGGGATGAAGGCGAAGGCCACGCCCGCCACCCACGCCGCGCCGTAAGAGCCTGTGAGCGTGCGCGCCAGACGAAACGCGCCGTAGCCCGACAGGACGAAAGCGAAAAAGGTGGCGAGGCTATGCACCGTCAAGGGGCGCACGCCGAGCGCGAAGAGCGGGAAGAACAGAAGCGCGATGCCGTAGTCGTGTTCGGAGAAGGCGAGCGTGTCGCGGTAAGGATAAAAGATGGTGGCGTCGAAGAGGCGTAGCGGGTCTCGGAAAGTCTGGTGGTAATCCCACCAGAGCGTGTAGGCGATGTTGTACGGGTCGCCGAGGTCGGAGACCGTGTCGAGAGGATGACGCAACCACGGCCACGTCATCAACGCCGCGAGCGCGATGAAGACGAGGAAGATCGCGCACTCGCGTAAGACCGGCCGCTGCGCGATCCGTCGGAGTGATAGCCGGAGGCTTTCGTTTACGTCCTTCATGCCTTTGTGCCCGCCATGTGATGCTTCAACGAATTCGTTGTGACAGTTTCGGCGAGCGTCCTCCAAGTTTAACGGCTCCGGGTTAACCGCGCCCGTCGCGTCGTGCGCCTATCGTAAATCGTGAGGGCGCACAGGCCGAGTAGCGTCAGGATGGAGATGATAGCCCCGTTGCGCGCGGCGGGAGCCGTATAGCGCATCTCCACGCGGTGCGCTCCGGCCGGGAGCGCGACCGCGCGCAGCAGGTAATTCGCCGTCTCGATCCGCGCCGCGCGCCCGTCCACCGTCGCTTCCCACCCCGGATAAGTGTTCTCGCTCAAGACCAGCACGGTCGGCTCTGTGGCCTGCGTCTCCAACACTATCCGGTTTGCTTCGTATGTCGTGACGCGCGCCCCGCCGCCCTCCCCCAACTCTCCGCCCTTGAGCGCGGGCAACTCCGCGGGCGCGACTTCGAGCAAAGCCGTGCGGCGCGGGTCGAAAGGGTGCGCGCTCTCGCCGCGGATGCGCCGCAAGGCTTCCTCGCCGTCCACGGCTTCGGCCGCCGTGACGAGCCACGCGCGCGGCAGCGCACGCCGGTTCTCAAGGATGAGCGTGTTGTCTTCCAGATAAACCGTCTCCCAGCCTTCCGAGGCTGCCGGCGAGAGCGGGGTCATGCCCTTGCCCGCCGAGTCGTAGAGCGTGGCTTTCCACACGGCGAGCGGCGCGCCTTCGGTCACATTCTCGATCTCGATCTTTTCCACACGCCCGCGCGCCCCGAAGGGGAGTTTGGCGAGGTAGCGGTGCGCTTTGAAACTGTCGCTCTCGTCGCCCTTGTGCGCCTCGAAAATGGGCGCGAGCGTGTGTTGAATGATGGGGCGCACATCCGGGCGTTCGTGCGCCCATTCAGCCGTCTCAATGCCTGCGCGAATGTCGCGCTCCACCACTACGGCGGGCGCGCCGGACAAATAAAAGCGCACCCTGGCGACCGGCGTTCCCTGCCGCACCTCAATCGAGTTGGAGAGACTGGTGACGAGTGCGAGCGAATCGCTTTCGCCCGCCCCGCCCGCCAGCGAGAAGGAATCGCCGGGCGCGAGCGTCGAGAGCATGTCGGACGGCGAGAAGGCGATGCCTTCCCTGTAAACCATCGGCTCTTCGACCGTCGCGAGGCTTGAGAAAGAGACGACGTGAGTGGTGTTGAGCAAATCGAGGACGCGCGAGCGCGGTTGAAAGAGATCGTTATTGCGCGCGAATCCGGCGCGGGGCGTCACGCCGTCCATCCCTACGCCGCCGAGAGCGCGGCTATAACGCTCAAGGATCAGAGGCTCGTAGCCCGCGACATTGTGAAGGCCGCGAAGCGCGCTTAAATTCGTGCTGTCAATGCGCGGCGCGAGCGTGAACTCTTCCGTGTAGAGCTGCACGCGCGTATAGACGCGGTTTTGCTCCGGCGGATAGTTTTGCAAAAAGCGCGTCGTCGGCGCGGTCACGCTGAACCGCTCGGCCGTGAGCAACAACTCGCCGATCCAGCGCGAGAAGCCGATTGCGGGTTCGACAAAACAGGCGAGCGCGATGGCCGCCATCAAAAATCCCTCGCGCAGACGCCCCGCGCCCAGACGCCAGCTCCGCCAAATGAGCAGGAACACGCAGGCGGTAAACGCCGCCTTCCAAGTGAGGAAAGCGGACTCCGGCAGAGACGTGTACCAGATGGTTCCGACCTGCGGCTTAGCCTGCATCGCCGTCCACCAGTAAAAGCTTATGGCGACGCCGGTCGTAAACAGGAAAATAATCACGGCCGACTCGACGGCGAGGCGTCGTCCCCGCAACGGCCGTCGCGGTTCGCCGAGCCAACGGCCGAGAGCGTCCCAGCCGTAAGCCGCGAGGACGGCGAGCGCGAACGTCCATTCAAAGGTGTGCCGCGAGGGCACGCGAAATTTGTTCAATAAGGGCGTGTGATAGACGACACGATGCAGGGGCGTGTTGCTGCCGAGCATCAGGAGCCACGCCACGACGGCCACGCCGAACCAGAAATAGAGTCGCACGTCCGTCGTCTCGCGTCGGCGCACCGAGGCCGCGCAGATCACGGCGGCCAGCAGCAGGACGAGCGGCGGCATGTATGCCGTCACGTCCGTGAAATGATAGAGCGGCGCAATGGCCGAGGCGAAGATGCCGGTGAGGCTGAACGAGCCTGTGCTGAACGCTTCATAGGTGAGCACGCTGCGGACGCTGCGGCGCGCGGCGCGCATCGTTTCGAGAATCTGAAACGCCCCGATGCCAGCCGACACGACGAGCGCGAAGAGTGCGACGCACAGCGGACGCCAGCGGCTCAAATCAAAGACGGCGGCGGGCATGCGTTTCAGCGCGCCGCCCTCGCCAGTCTCTTTCGTCTCTTGCGGCGCGCCGACGCCCGGCGGAAAGAGCGAGAGGTACAGCCCGTAAGCGGCGGCCAGCAAACCAGTGTAGAGCATGCTCTGCCCGTGTCCGTTCAAAACCGACATCGCGTAGGCGGCGGTCGCGGCGACGAGCAGCGGGACGAATCGCCCGGCCCGGCGCGCCGCGCGGTCAATCGGGATCAGAAGCAGGGGCAGCCACATCAGGCTGTTGGTCAACGCTCCGTTAAAGGCGATGGCGCTGCACATCATGCCGCCGTAGCCGAAAGAGAGTCCGGCGAGGAGCGCGGCCGTGCGGCTGCGCCCCGTCTCCCGCGCGTAGGCGTAGGTGAAAACGGGCGCGAGCAGGAAGGGCGCGAGCACGTAGATTTGTTCCGCCCAGTGCCCGCGCAGGAAGAGATAGCCCCAGGTGAGCGGGTAGGCGAAGGCCAGTTGCGACATCGAGAGCAGCGGGTAGCCGGAGAGCACCAGAGGCGTCCACAGAGGCAACTGCCCCCCGCGCATCATCTCCCACCCCACGCTGCGCAGCGGGTAGGAATAGTAGAGGGGGTCGCCCGCCAGCACGTACTTCCCGCCGAAAATTTGCTGCGCGAACATCAGCGTGAAGAACGCGGCGATGACGGCCAGAGCCGCCGCGTCGCCGCGCCGACGACGCCAGTGCGCGCTCAAGCTCCCGACTATTTGCACAGAGTTTTCCCCATCAGTCGCAATCTTTTTGCCCGGCCGCGCCACCGCGCCGGCAACGCCCGCCGCGCCGCGCGGCATCTCAAACGCGCCCCCGAGAGATGTTTCCACAGACGCCCCGCGGGCGGCCTCGCGAACTTATTTTTCGCCCGAACAATACGTGCCCACGTCTAATTTGCGTGCCGGGTCAATATCGTTGACAAACGCTCTAAGGGCAAGCTACGATAACAGTTGTTGGGTTTGTGCCAGCCCACGACCACTAGGGCTGGCGCGCTTGTAAGAGAGATTCGAGTAGCCCCGGCTCTCCGAAGGATTTCCTAAGCTACAGAAAAATAGTCCTACCGTCTATAGAGTACCGGGAGTAAAACACACATGCGTAGATTAATCGTCGCTTTGTTCTTAACCGCCCTGTGCGCCTCTTTCGCCGTCGCGCAAGGCCAGAGCGCGCCGACGCTCAGAGTCGTGACCGAAGACCCGTCGCTGCCGTCCGAGTTGTTCTACGGCGACATGCGGGTCAAGCCCGTCAGGCTCAGACCCGGCACGAACACCCGCATCACGATTGACGACAACGACTTTTTCGTCCAGCAGCAATACATAGACTTCCTGAGCCGCTTCCCCGATACCGACGGCTTCAACGCGTGGATGAAAGTGCTCAACGACTGCAACGGCGACCGGAACTGCCTCGACGGCGTCAACGGCAAGCGCGTGCTCGTCTCGCAAATGTTTTTTCAGTCGCTTGAATTCCGCATCAAAGGCTTTTTCGTCTACCGCTTTTACAAGGCATCGCTCGGCCGCCTGCCGACCTACCCCGAAATCGTCGCCGACATGCGCAGCGTGACGGGGCAGACCGAGGCCGAAGTCGTCGCCAAGCGCAACGCCTTCAACGCCGCATGGTTATCGCGCGGCGACTTCGCGGCGGCCTACCCGGCGAGCCTGACACCCTCCGAGTACGTCAACAAGCTGCTCCAGACGGCGGGCGTCACGGTGTCGAACAAGGATCAACTTATCGCCGGTCTCACCAACGGCACGGAGACGCGCGCGTCGGTCTTGAGAAAGATCGTCGAGAGCGCGGAACTCGAAGCGAAAGAGTTCGACCCGGCATTCGTCGCGATGCAATATTACGGCTACCTGCGGCGCGCGCCCGAGGCCGAAGGCTACAACGCCTGGCTCGCTTACCTGAGCAAGAACCCCGGCGATTACAAGACGATGGTCTGGGGCTTCGTCTACTCCTTCGAATACCGCAACCGCCACTAAACCGCCCGCGCTGCAACGCGCGACAAAATCGAGGCCGGCCTCTCACACGAGGCCGGCCTTTTTCGTTCGGTTCAGCGCTCGTCGGGTTTCGTTCCGGGCAACATTCTCGCCCCGACGCCACACGCGCTCACCAGGCGCGGCACCCCCGCCCCGCCTTGTAAAACTTCGTCGTAAACGTCGAGCGTCAGGCGCGCCGTGCGCTCCCAGGTGAAATGCGCGGCGTGCGCGATGCCTTCCCCGGAGAGACGACGCCGTTCCGCGTCGCTCGTCCATAATCCGTGGATGCAGTCTGCGAGTTCGCGCACGTCGGTCGGTTCGACGAGTCGGGCGGCGTCGCCCACCGTCTCCATGATGACCGGGATGCGGCTCGTGATGACGGGCGCGCCGCAACTCATGGCTTCGAGCGGTGGCAGGCCGAAGCCCTCGTACAACGACGGGTAGACGCACACGCGGCAGGACGAATAGAGCGCGGCGAGGTCTTCGTCGGAGATGTAGCCCGTGAACAGTATGCGGGGACTCAGGCCGGACTGTTCGACGAGCGCGTAGAGTTCCTCCGTCAGCCAGCCCTTTTTCCCCGCGATGACGAGTTGCGGGCGCAGACTCGTGCGCCGCGTCAGTTCATCAAAGGCGCGCACGAGCGTCAGCAAATTCTTGCGCGGCTCGACCGTGCCGACGAACAGGAGGAAGTCGTCTTCGACGCCGAGACGCCGACGTGCCGACGCCGCCTCGGTTTCGGCGACGGGTCGGAACGCGCGGCGCGGCGCGAGCGGCACGACCGCGATCTTCTCCGGCCTGATACGCAGGTGTTCGCAGATTTCGCGCTTCACGCTCTCGGAATCGGTGATGATCTTCGAGGCCATGCGCGCCGTGGCGGGCAGGCGCAGGCGCGCGCGGCGCACGAGTTCCTCCTCGTGCGTGTGCGAGTGGAGCAGGAGCGACAGGTCGTGGATGGTGACGACGGTGCGGCAGCGATTCCAGAGCGGCACTTTGTAGTTCGTGCCGTGAAAGAGTATGACGCCCTGCCTCTGCACGTAGAGCGGCAGGCCAATCGTCCACCAACGCTTGCTGAGGGTGTTGACCGGCGCGTGGACGGCGCGCAGGTTCGCGGGCAGGGGCCGGTCGGCATCGAACGCGGCATCAATCGCCGTCTGGATGGGAACGTGGGCGACCAACTCGAAGTCGTGTTCGGGGGCGAGAGCCGCCAGTCCGCGCGCCAGTTCGAAGGTGTAGTGGCCGATGCCGGTTTTCGGTTCGGCCAGCGGAATCCCGTCAATTGCGATACGCATGCGGCGAACGATGGCGACGCGCCCGTGGGCGGTTCGTGATCGTGGACTAACCTGTCTGTTCAGGATGTGACTTGCCGCGCGATTATAGCCGCCGCCCGTGCGGGTTAGCCAGCCGTAGCAGCGCCGCCCGGCTGTAGCGCGGCTCGCAACCGAGCGCGATTCAGATGCGCTCTTGATCTGTAAACCGTTATCAAAAGAGAAAGGGCGGGCGGCCTGACGGTATCCCCGATGGATGCCGTCAGGCCGCCCGCCCGTTTTTGTGAACGCCGTGCGCGGTTTGTGTGTCCCGCGCGTCTACCTGATGCGGATGCGCGGCGCGGTTGCCGCCGGGCGGCTTGTGAACGTCTGCCCGGCAATCGTGACCGAGACGACGAGCGGCTGGTCGCCCAGTCCCGCCAAATCCGCGCGAAGTTGCACGTTCAACTGATCAACGCCGGGCATGTCGGTCGGCGTGTTGCTCCTGATTTCGGTCGTCCCGGCCAGCGTCCGGTCGCCGATTGTGACGGAGATGGCGCTCGTCGGTATGTTGCGGATACCCGTCAGGAAGATCGAGAGGACGGTCGGCGTCGCCGTGCCGTTCACGTCGGTCGTGACGGGGAAGCCGTTCGCCGGTTCGGCCATCGGCGTCATGTTGGTGACGTTGAAGACGCTCGCGCGCGTCGGCGCGTCCGACCGCGTGAAGATGTCGGGCTGCGCGGCGACGATTTGCAGGACGCTGCGCACGCTCCTGACCGTGCCGCCTTCGTTGATGTTGACGACAACCGGGTAGGTGTTCGCGCCCGTCTGCGCGGCGAGGCCGAGAGGCACGACGAATTGAATCTCCGTCGGGCTGACGAAATAGAGACCCGCCGAGGCGTTGTTGATCGAGAGCGAGACGCCGCCGAGTTCGACGGGCAGCGACGGCCGGCGGCGCGACTCGGAGGCGGCGTCGCACGCTGTTTGCGGTTCGCAGATGCGCGTGGTGGCCGTGCCGAACCTCACGCCGCCTTCGGCCGTGGGCGCGCGCACGATGCCGATCATGCCGGGCGCGAGGCCGGTGATGGGCGCGGGCGACGGTGCGGGCGAAGGCGTCGGCGTGGGCGAAGCGGCCGGCGTCGTCACCTGTCGCTCGGTCGCGCCGGTGAAATAGGTGAGCGCGCTCGACGCGGCGGGCGTGCTCGTCGCGCCCGCGGAGGGCGGCACGACGAGATAAAAGGCTTCGGCGGAAGAGTCCGCGTTGCCGCCGCCGAGTTCGGCGTTGAAGCTGAAGGCGATGCGCTCCGTGGTGTTGCTGACGAAGGGTTCCGGCGCGGCGGCCGCGGCGGCTCCGCCCGTGACGTTGGTCAGACGCGTGAACGATTGCGCGGCGGTGGCCGAGGCCGGAATCGGCGTGACGTAAAGCTGATTTAAGCCGCCGGGGTTCAGCCCCGTGGCGTCGCCGGCCGGGAGGCGCGCGCCGGCGGCCGTGAAGTTGAGTCTTGAGAGGAAGACGATTTGGCTGCTGTCGCCGGTAAAGACGGGGAAACGCGGCACGTCGTCTCCCAGCACGGTGATGTCGGCGCGCGGCCCGATCTGGATGAACGTGTCACTGGCGATAACATAGACGTACATGCCGCGCACGATTTCGTTCGTCGTGCTGTCGGCCTTCGGATCGGCGGCAACCGTCTCGAAGGCGAAGAAACGGCCGTCGCGGCTGATGCGCGGGCCGGGGCTGAGCACGTTGACGAGGTCGCCGGGGTTGGTGCGGCGCGTGCGCGTGGCCTGCGTCAGAGCGGTGGTCGCCGCGCCGTTAAAGGTGGCGACGAACAGTTCGGCGTTGCCGTCGGTGTTGTTGGTGGCGATTGTCGCGTCGTTCGCGTCGCGCATCGCGGTCGCGTTCGAGATGAAGACGATGACGGAGCGCGGGTCTTCCGCGCCGTCGTCGCTCGACGTGTCGCCGGAAATGCTCGGATTGGAGTTGAAGGCGAACGTGCCGGTGGTGTTCGTCACCTGCGCGAACGCGCCCGTGGCGGGCAGCGTCGCGGCGGTGGAGGTTCGCGTCCAGACGAAAATTTCGGGGTTGGCGTCGGTGTTCTTCGCCGCCAGATTGCGCGTCGAGACAAAGACGATGCGGGAGGCGCGGTCGTTGACCTGCGCGTCGCGGTTGTCGTCGGCGACGAAGGGCGTGCTGGTGGCCGTGCCCGCCATGGGCAGGCGGCTGGCCGGCGTGTTGGTGACGCGCGTGAAGGCGTTTTGCCGCAGGTCTGTGTACCCGGCGTCCACGCCGCTGCGTAAGTCTGCGGCGGGCACGTCGGGAATGCGGTAGAGGAAAATCTCCTGATTACCGTCGGCCAGCAGGGTGGTTTTGTTCGTGTCGCCGTTGAAGCCCGCGGGGGTGTCGGCGTTCGAGCTAAAGACGATCCAGCGGCCGTCGCGGCTGATGAAGGGGCGGTTGTTGCTCACCTCCACGGCGACGTTGCTGAAGTCGAGCGGCTTCGTCGGGTCGAGGGCGGGGCGGTTATTCGGCTCGGTTGTGACGCGCGCGCTCGTCGTGTTGGTGATCTGGAAGATGCGCCGCTGGGCATAGTCGTAGAGGAAAATTTCGCGGTTGCCGTCGGCGTTGTTGAACGGTCTCGTGGTTTCGCCCGGATTGAGAGTTCCCAGGTCGCCCGTGGATTCGAAGACGACGAAACGCCCGTTGCCGCTGATGCCGCCGACGAAGGCGTTGGCGGTCGAAGAAGTGATCTGCGTAAAGAACGAATCGGGCGTAGGCGATGGTGTCGCCTGCGCGAAGGCCACGGTGGCCGACAGGCAGACGAACGTGAGAGCAAACAAAGACAGGCGAAAAGCATTTTTCACTGGAAAATCTCCAAATGAGGCCGAAACAGGATTAGCGATGTTCATGAAATTCTAGAGACCGCCGTCCGCCCGACGGCCGACAGGCCACGAGAGGCGAACGGGAACGGGCATTCTAAGCGCAACGCCCTTGTTAGAGCAAGTTAGGCGACCCCTGCTCTGATGTGCGCGCGGCGCGGCGAAGTTGGCCGTAAGTCGGCTCGCATGCCTTTTATTTGCCCGCGCCGCTGAAAGAAACCCGAACGACAGAATCGTGTGGGCGGGCAACGTTCCCGCCCACACGATTTGAAGTGGCGAATTGTGTGGAGTTCCCGCGCTTCCGGGTGTCGCCCACACGATTGCTCCAAACTCTTACGGCTGTCCGAAGCGAAGTTTGTACTCGGTGGAGTTCATGAAACCGTTAACCATAATCCGAACATTGTTCGGGTCCTGATTAATGACCCTGAGCCACGCCTGATAGCCGTCTTCCTCCGGTGCGCGCCGCAGGTAGCCGTAATACTGCATCGCGACGAACGCGCGGTTGAACTCCTGAGTGCCGACCTCGTTGGATTCAACTACTGCTCTGAGCACCTGCGCGCGCGTCAGCGATTGTGCGCCGGATGCGCCCAAGCGTGCGACCAAGTCCGCGCGCGTCAGCGTCACCCTTGCTCCGCCTTCGGGGTTGGCGGGGTCAGGAGTCGTAATCTGCTGCAACGCGTAACGATCCAGCAGGGCGTTGACGAAGGCCGTATTGTCGAGCGCGTCGAAGCGTGCTTTGAAGTCCGCGCGTTCGGTGAAGCTGGTGGGGAATGCCGCCCGCTTCTGATAAACCTCCTGCTCGGTCGAGCCCGTGACGCGCCTCATGTCCAGGATGATCTCCTCGTAGCTGGGACGGCGGTTCAAGGCCACGCTGTAGAAGTTGTAGACGAAGAAGCCTTTGAGGCGGAATTCGGGCGAGCCGAAGAACGCCTGCGAGACGGTGATGCGATCACACAGGGGATTGTTGTTGACATCCGAGCAGCCATTGAGGACGCCCTTCCACGCCTCGAAGCCTTGCTCATCCGGCTCGCGTGAGAGGAAGTCGAGATAATGCTGCCGCACGAAGAACGGAGTCGAGTAGATGGGGTTGGGCTGTCCCGCCGCGTCGTTATCCTGAATCGTCAACGTAGCCGTCGCCGGAGTGCCAAGGATTGCGCCCGTGAAACTGAGCAACCGCACGGTGAAGGTCTCGTTGCCCTCGACGTGCGCGTCGTCAATGATCGGAATAGTGAGACTCTTGACGCCTTCGCCCGGAGCGAAGCTGAGCGTATCAACCGAAGTGGAATAGTCGCAGCGGGCGTAGGCTGTGCCGTTGGCGGTAGCGCAGGGGACGGACGCCGGGTCGTCCACCGTCGAATAGTTGATGCTCATCGAGGTTGAGAGATCGCCGCCTCTGGTGACTAAGAGCGTGGCGCGACCCTCCCCCTCGCCCACCTGATAAGTGGATGCGCTGAACTGGAACGTCTCCGCCGTCGAACCCGTGCCCGCCTGAAAGACGGCGAAGGTCAGCCCGGCAACGGTTATCGTGCCGGTGCGGCTGGCGCTGCCCGGATTGGCCTCCACCGTGAAGTTGACGGTGGCGCTACCCGAGTGGCCCATGCCCGAGGTAATGCTGATCCACGGCACGTTGCTCCATACCGACCAGTTGCACCCGACCGTCGAAGACGCCAGTACGGCGATGCTGCCCGTTGCCGCGCCCGCGCCGAACGACTGGTTGGTCGGCGAGATGGAATACGCGCAGGCGATCCCGGCCTGCGTCACCGTGAAGGTTTGTCCGGCGACGTTGATCGTGCCGGTGCGACTGGCGGTCGTCGGGTTAGACATCACCGAGAAGGAGAGAGTGCCGCTGCCCGAACCGGCCGAGCCTCCGTTGAATGTGATCCACGACACGTTGCTCGATGCCATCCATGTGCAGCCGCCGCCCGTCGTCACGCTGACGCTGCCCGTGCCGCCTTCCGCACCAAACGATTGCGCGTTCGGCGTGATGGAGAAGCTGCACAGGGTGGCCGTGAAATCAGCCGTCCGGTCGCTGCTCAGGTTGTTGAGAGTCTGAGTGGGCGGAGCGAACGTGGCGTTGGGCAGCGAGGGCGTAACGGTATAGTTGCCGCCTTCGACAAGGCCGGTGAAGGAATAGCTGCCGCTGGCGTTCGTCATCGTCACGGCGCTTCGGAGACCGGAGAGGAAGACGGTGACGTTCGGCACGCCCGCGCCGTTCGCGTCCCTCACGCTCCCGCTGATGCTATAGACTGGCACCGGGCGCGGCGAGAAGGTCACGGTCTGCGCGTTCGACAGGCTGATCGGCTGGTTGGGAGAAACATACTCGCGTGTGTGCGAGGGAATCACGTAGGCGTCCGGTTCGCCGCCCGAAATGCCGACCACGGGGAAGACGCGCGGGTTGTCGCCGTAACGCATCTGGATCGTGCCGTCGCGGCGCAACTCGATCTCGAAATTCACGACGGCCACGGGCTTCAGAAACGTCTCGCCCTGCCAGCGGAAGATGACGCGGTTGGCGTCGGGCTGCGTGACGTACACGTTGCCGATGGTGGTGCAGGTATTGGGATCGCTTTCGCTGGTACACCTGTTAGTGCGAATGTCGTCCCAGAGTCCGGCGATCATCCTCTGGCCCTGCATGGCCTCGACGGAACTGGGCACGTCGTCGGCGTCGCCGTTCTCGCGGCGCGGCGGCACGGAGAAATAGAGCGCGCCGTTGGTCGAGACGGTCAGGTTGGTGTGCGTCGCACCGTAGAACGGGAACGCGAAGGGCAGGCTGTAACCGGCGTATTTATCGTCGCCGCCCACGGGGAAAAGGTTCGCGCCCGTCGTGCTGCCCGCGAGCGGTTGCGCGTCGCTGAGCGCGACGGTGTAGGGGTCGCTGCCGGTGTTGACGGGAATTGTCACGTTGAGGGAGGCCGCGCTCGTGTTGCCCGCGTTGTCGTAGACGCGCAGTAGGAGCGTGCCGCTGAAGTTTCTGAACGGCACGTTAACCGTAACGGTTTGCTCCGTTCCCGGTGTCGCGGGCACGGTCGTTGACGGCAGCAACAGCGTGGTCTGCGTCGTCGGGTTGGTGAAGAAGAAGTCGTAATCGGCGGCCACGCCCGCGTGGCCGTCATCGCCGGGAGCAGTCCAGGCGAGCGTGATGCTGCGACCGCTTTGTCCGGTGACGCGGAAGTTCCCCGGCGGCGCGGGCGCGGTCGCGTCGTTCTCAAGCGCGCTCTCGACGGCCTTGGCGACGTTCAGGCGGCGACCCGTCGTGGTCTTCTCTGCAAGGGAGGGGAGACGGTCGCCGGTGTAGGCGAGCACGCCGCGCAGTCGCGACAAGGGGATGTCCGGCCGGGCGGCGACGATGAGCGCGCCCGCGCCCGCCACATGCGGCGCGGCCATCGAGGTGCCGCCGAAGAAGGAATAAGTGTTGCCCGGCGTGGTGCTCAGGATGCTCGAACCGGGCGCACCCATGCTGACGACGCGCGCGCCGAAGTTCGAGAAACTGGAGATTCCGTCGGACGTGTTGGTGGAGGCGACGGCGATCACGTTCGGCACGTTGTAACTGGCCGGGAAATCCGGGTAGTTGAAGTTGTCGCGCGCGTCGTTGCCCGCGGCGACGACGAAGAGGATGCCCGCCGCGTTGAGTTGAGTGATGGCGTCGAGCGCGGCGAGCGACTTGCCGGGGCCGCCGTAGGAGTTGTTCAGCACGCGCAGGTTGACGCCCGCCTCGCGCAGTCGGCGCGCGTAGGTATAGCCCTCGATGATGTTCGAGACCGAGCCGCCTTCGGGGCCGAGCACCTTGAGCGAGACGATGCTCACGTTCCAGTTGACGCCCGTCACGCCGATGCCGTTGTTGCCCTTCGCGCCGATGGTGCCCGCGACGTGCGTGGCGTGGTCGTCGCCCTCCTCGTTGTCGAACACGGTTTTATCGTTGTGGTGAAAGTCAAAGCCGTTCACGTCGTCGGCGTAACCGTTTTGGTCGTCGTCAAAATTGTTGCCGGCCACCTCGGCGGGGTTCACCCAGATGTTGTCCTTCAAGTCCGGGTGGTTCACGTCAACGCCGCCGTCGAGCACGCCGACGACGACGTTCTTCGAGCCGGTGTAACCGCCCTTCCACGCGTCGGGGGCGTTGATGCGAGCCATGGCGTACATCTCGCCGCTCGTGTAGCGCGGATCGTTCGGCGGCGGCGGGACGGACTGTTTGGCGCGCCAGATGTAGTTCGGTTCGGCGTAGAGCACATCCGAGCGGTTCGCCAGTTCCTTGACGGCTTCGAGCGTGCGCGCCGGGTCAACTTTGGCGAGGCGCAGACCGCGCACCATATCCGAGCCTTTGAAGCGTTCAAACTTCACTTCCCCGCCATCGTCGGCACGCAGAGGCATCGAGACGGATTCCGCCGTCTTGGCCGCAGTGTCGGTGCGGAAACGCACCAGCACGTCGCCGGGGACGAACTCCGCGCCCTCGATGATGTTGGCCTGTCCCTTGGCGGACGCCTGCGACTTCGCGCGCGGCCGGGCTTCTTCCTCCTGCTGCCACGCGCCCGCGTTGACGTAGGGGAGACCGGCGACGACGGCAAACAGTCCGGTGACTAAAATGGCGCGGCGCGCGCCACGTGACAGTTTTCGGCCTAACGGGGAACGAAACATCTGTATTTCTCCTGTATGAAAAACGCGCCCGCCCGGTGTTGATAAAAGACGCGTTACGATTCGTCGAAAATGGCCTGAAAATTAGAATTGAGGGGGTATCCGGTGAAAGCTCGAATTTCAGCTTTGTGGACTCCCATTCAGATGCCAAACGCCTGTCCAAAAGATGTACGCGCGCGCAATAATTTTCGGATGTTCAGGGGCTTTTTTCGGGCGTTTACGCCGGCCGGGCGTCAGCGGAAATTCTGCCCGATCTGTTCCGTGCCGAACGTGCCGATGCCGTTCAGGCGGAAACTGAAGACGACGCGGTTCTCTTTGCGCAGGCCGAGGTTGAAAAACGAGTCCTGCAACGTCACGGCGCAGCAATCCCAGCCGTAGCCGACCGTGACGGTCGAACTGACGAGCGGCGAGTTTTTGCCGGGGCGGTTCTGGAAGTCGAAGAACAAGGCCGCGCCGCCGAACAGCCCGCGCTCGCGGTTGCCGACGAACACATACGGGCTCCACTGCGCGCCGCGCAACGTCCCGGCCTCTTTACCGCGCGCGTCGGCGAAATGGCTGAGCGAGGGCGCGAGCGTGATGGCGCGCGTGTAGTAGAAGGTCTGGAACGCCTGCACGAGCCGCCGGTTGATGCCGAAGCTGACGGCGAGGTCGCGCACGCCGCCGCCCTGCACGTCGAGGTTGGTGCGCACGTCGGCCGTCAGGTTCGGGTGCGGCCGGTAGCGCGCCTCCACGTGCAGGGGCGAGAAGCGACGCGGCACGCCGCCGTAAGTGAACCCGGAGAAAGTGTTGACGGGGTAGAACTGGTTGCGCCGCCCCGCGATGAGCGCGCCGCCGAAATACGGGTCGAAGAAATACTTGCCGCGCACCGTGACGGACAACACCTCTTCGGGACGACTCGACAGCGGCGCGAGCCGCTTGCCCTGTGCGTCCCCCGCTCCGTTCCCATTTCCGTTCCCATTTCCGTTCCCATTTCCGTTGGCCGCTCCGTTCGTCGTCGCGGGCGTCTTGCCGCTCACGTTCTCGGTCGAATGGCGTTTGAAGAAACGGTTGACGAAGCCATACTCGATCTCGTTCGTGTCGGCGATGGCGTCCGTGGAATCGAAGCGGATGATGCGCGGAAAATTGTTGATGCCCGTGATCTTCCGGTAGATGACGTAAGGCTCGACGACGTGGCGGAAGCGCAAGGAATTGTCGCCACGATAGAAGTTGCGCGCGAGCGCGGGCGGCCTCACATCCAAACTGACGTTCGCGTAGGCGCGCGACACGTCGCGGCCGAGCACGAGACGCGTCAAGGGGTCAATTGAGTTCGAGTAGTAAGTGCCGCGCAAGCTAGCCGAGGCCGTCGCCGACCAGCCGTCGCGGTAGAAAGGGACGGTGAAGGTCGGGTTCACGTCGAGACGCTGCACGACCGACGGCGTGATGATGGGTTCGCCGTTCGCCTCCAGCCGAAACGTGGCGAGGTCTTCGACCGTCTCCTTGCGGCTGACGCCTTCGAGCGCGCCCTCGAAAGAAAAGTAGGCGGCTAGTTTCTCGAAGTAGGTAACGGGCGAAGGCCGCTTCTGCAATTCGATGCTCGGCAGATTGCGGATGCGTATGCGCGCGTTCGGCAGCGTCGTGACCTGATTGCGCGCGAGGAAGTTGAAGCTGTAATCGCCCGCGTTCTTGTTGACGAAGAGTTGCGAGCGTTCTTCGGGCGAGATGGCCTGCTGGATGTTGTCGGAGAAGACCTGCCGGAAGGCGAGGCTGGAAGTGATGTTGATGTCGGCGGCGGCGAGGAAGCCGTTCGGGAAGTAATGCACGCCGTCGGCGTAAAAACTCGACCCGCCCTGATCCGGCCGCTCGGGGCTTTCTTTCCCGCCGAAGATGCGATCCTGGACGTTGTAGAAGCCGAGGTTGAAGTAGGAGCGCGAGTTGGCGCGCGTGCGCACGTCCGCGCCGAAGCCGAGGCCGCGCTTGGTGAAAATGTCGTTTCTGAGCGTGATGTCGGCCGAGCGTCCGAGCGTCTGGTAGTAGGCGTTCGAGAGGCGGAAGCCCTTCTTGCCGGAGCCGCTGAAGGTCGGCGTCAGGAAGCCGGAGGCGCGGTCGCGCCGCTTGAGCGAGACGGAGACGTAGGGCAGTGGCACGACCGTCATGCCCTTGACCTTGAACTTCGGGTTGCGCGCGCGCACGCGGTCGTTCAGGGTGATCTCGGCGCGCTTGGCGGTGAAGCTCCACTTCGGCGTCTCCTCGTCGCAGGCCGTGATCTCGCTGTTGACGACGACGATGCGGTTGGCCGACACCTTCTCCACCCGGTCGGCCGTAAAGTGGATGACCGTGCCGTCCTCGGTCTGGTTGGTGAAGCCTGTGGAGTTGACGAAGAAGCCGAGTTTGGTCGCGTAGTTGAACTCGGCGCGCGAGCCGGTGATGCGCTGCAACTCGCCCTGATCGAAGACGACGTTGCCTTCGGCGACGACGCGGTTCGTCGCCTCGTACACCGTCAGCTTGTCGGCCTGCAAGCGAAAGATGCCGATGCGCGCGTCAACGTTCCCTTCGTTGACGACGACGCGCGCGCCCTCCGGCCCGGTCGCGGTCTGCCGGTCGCTGTCAACGTCGAGTTTCTCGGTAGACTGGTCGGCGGCGTTCGCGGCGCGCACCGGCAGGCGCGGGCGAATCGGCTGTTCCTGTTGCAGCGGGTTGACGTTCGGCGTGTCCGTGATCGGGTTCAACACCTTGCGTTCGACCGGGTTGGCCTGCTGCTGCTGCGCGCGTGCGCGCGGCGCGAAACAGCCCGCGAGACACGACAGGACGCACCACGCCAGGAGCAGACGCGCCCCGCCGGTTTGAAGATTTTTAATGCAAGAGAGGGAACGCAAAAGAGTGAGCCGAAAGCCTCCGCCGCCTTGAATAACCAATCGCGCCCGCGTCGCTTTTTCGTGCGACCGCCCGGGCGCGCGCTTTCGTTGCAAAAGCGCGGCGATGCTAACATGCGCCGCCGAGAGGCGACAAGGAGCTAACATTGTGGACGGAAGTTTTCGTGCCGGCGTGCGGACGCGCCTTGTGCGAACCGGCCGGATGCCCCGGCCGCGCGTCACTTGATGTCGCTCACGTCCCACAACTTCACGGTGCCGTCGCTCGCGCCCGCGAGCGTCTTGCCGTCGGGCGAAAAGACCACGCGGTAAGTTATGCCCATGCTCTCTTCGCTGAGCTTGCGCCGCAAAAGTCCGGTCTCCGCGTCCCACAATTTAACTTCGTGATAAGTGCCGGTCGCGATCCAACGCCCGTCGGGCGAGAAGGCCACCGAAAAGACTGCGTTCAAACTGTCTTCCGTGAGCGCCTGCTTAAAGGCTCCGCTCCGCGTGTCCCACAGGCGTGCGGTGTTGTCGTAGCTGCCGCTGACGAGTGTTCGACCGTCGGGCGAGAAGGCGAGCGCGAGCACCCCTTTCTCGTGGCCGTCGAGCGTTAATTTCAACTCGCCGCTCTCCGCGTCCCAGACCTTGATCGAGTTCTCGTTAGTGCCGCCCGAGGCCAGCAGCTTACCGTCGGCGGAGAGGGCGTAGGCGGGGTTGATCTCACCGATGTCATGCTCGCGCCTCAAGGCCCACGTCCCCGTGTCCCACAGCCTGACCAGGCGATAGCCCCCGCCGAGCAAAGTTTTACCGTTCGGGGAGAAAGCGACGAATGTGATGACGTTGTTGGAGTAGATCAGTTTTTGTTTGATCTCGCCGAGGCTTCCCGCCCGCGCGTCCACGATGATCACGGAAAAGTTATTCTGGGCGGAGTTATAATTCAGCGCGGCGGCCAACACGCTCCCGTCGGGAGAGAAGGCCACGGCGGTTACTTCACCTTCCGTGTCGGACAGCGTGTGCTTCAACTGCCCGGTCTCGGCGTCCCAAAACCTGACCGTTTTATCCTCGCCGCCGGTCGCGAGCAGCCGCCCGTCGGGCGAGAAGGCGACCGCCCTCAAATCTTTGGTGTGCCCTCTGAGCATCCCCTTCGGCGCGTCCGCTCCCGACGCGTTTTTCTGCTCCGCGCGCGGCTGCGGCGCAGTCTTCGCGGGGCGCGAGGAGGCGATGCTGGAATTAACCGGACGATTGGCGTTCGATGTGGTCGCTTTACTACCGGCTAAATAAACTATCAGGACGATTCCGAGGATGAGTCCACCGCCGAGCAACAAGACGAGGCCGCCAATTCCCCACAGCCACCCGCGCGACTTTCGCGCCTGCGGCGCGTTCGCCACGGCGGCAGGAGCAAGGGGCGGCGCGGCAAGACCTGTCGGATCGTTCGGTGGTGCGAGCCGCTGGCCGGAAACTGCCGCCGGGTGTGTCGTATTGCCGGAGGCGGGGGCATCTCCCCCGGCCCCCGCATTCGTGGATGCGTTCGTGAATTGAGCGGCGGCGGGGTGCGGAGTTTGTGCGGCGGCTGAAGCGTGCGGCGGCGGCGTCGCTTGCGCGTGCGGCGCGTTCAACGCCGCTTGAAGTTCGCGCCCGAGCGTGGTCGCTTCCGGTTGCCGTGCGTTCACGTCTTTGGAAAGCGCGCGCAGGCAGACGCTTTCGAGCACGCGCGGGATGCCCGCGTCGTGCGCGAACGGCGGCGGCGGCTCTGTCAGATGCTTTGTGACCACGCCGGTCATGTTGGTGGCGGTAAACGGCGGCACGCCCGCGAGCATTTCATAGAGTACCGCGCCGAGGCTGTAGACATCCGAGCGCGCGTCCAACTCGTCGCCGCGACACTGTTCGGGAGACATGTAGTAGGGCGTGCCGATGAGCGTGCCCGCCTGCGTCAGCGTGGGCAGCGCGGCGGCATGGTCGCGAAGTTTGGCGATGCCGAAGTCAACCACCTTGGCCGTCTCGCGTTCGCCTTCGGCGTCGGGCGGCAGGACGATGATGTTGTCGGGCTTGAGATCGCGATGCACGATCTGCCGCCGGTGCGCCGCGCCCACCCCGGCGCAGATGTCCTGCATCAACGCCACGGCGCGCGCGGGCGACAGCCTGCCGACGCTTCGCAGCAGGACGCGAAGCGATACGCCTTCGGCCAACTCCATCACGATGTAGGCGGGCGCAGCCGTCCCACGCGCTTCTCCGAAATCGTGAATCGTGACGACGTTCGGGTGGCGCAGCATGGCGGCGGCGCGCGCCTCGCGGCGGAAACGCTCGACCGCATCCGCGTCCGCGACGAAACTCCGGTGCAGCACCTTGACGGCCACTTCGTCGCCGATGTGCGCGCGGCGCGCGCGATAGACCATCCCCATGCCGCCTTCGCCGAGACGGGCGACGAGTTCATACTTGGAGTCGAGCACCTGTCCGAGCAGTGGGTCGGGCGGGGAGAGAACATCGGCAAGCGCGCCGGGGTCTATGAACTCGGTCGGCGTGTTGAAGGTATTCATCGAGATGCCGCAGCCGTCACAAAACCGCGCATCGTCTCTTAACACATGCTGGCACTGCGGACACTTCATCGCGTCTCCCGATTCTCGCGCCGATGTCATTTGCCACTTGCGGTTTCATGTTAGCATTTCTGCTCTCGCCATGAACGCAAAATCCGGCCGCGCGTTTAATTTATTGCCACGAATATTTTCGGCGTGTTATGTTGGATTTGCTGCGACACACGGCGCGGCGACCGCCCCGTTTTCGCTCCCGCCTCACGGAACTCTCGACCCCTTATCAAACTTACAGGAGATTCTTCCACATGCGCCTCAGCAGAACTATCGCCGCGATATTATTGTGTGCAATCACCCTGACACTGCCGTCCGCCGACGCCGCCCGCGCGTCGCAAAAACCCCGCGCGAAAGCGCAACCCCCGGCGGCTCAAACCGAGATCACGAAAGAAAAGGTCGAAGCCATTGTTGCGGCAATCGAGGAGTCGGTGAAGAAAAAAGAGATCAACGTCACCATCTCGTATCTCGCGCCGGACATGAAATACTCTCTGGACAGCCGGGGTCTGCCGACCCGTCACGCCAACCGCGCGCAGTACATCCAACTCCTCAAACTGGGGAGTGAAATAATGCTCGATCTCACCTACCTCCGCAAAAGTCTGAACATCACGGTCGCCCCGGACGGGCAGAGCGCGACGGCGCACATCGAGGCGTTCGAGATGATGACCACGGCGCAGGGCACGTTGGCCGGCAACAGCGCCAGCCTCATCACTTTCAAGATTTACAAAGGCAAAATTCTGATCTCCGCGATGGAAGGAAAAGTCGAGTACGTGTAACCGCGCGGGACGGACGACTCCGCGCGCGACTGGTAAGCGCACGCGACATTGCATGCGACTTAGCGCGCGACTGACGCCTCGACGCTTTTCCTGCCGCCGCGCGCCTCGCGTCGGTAGCGGCGGCACAGGTCGCGCGCGGCCTCGGGCCACGCCGGGAAATGAAACTCAAAGCCGCTCGCAAGAAGCGTTGCGGGCACGACCCGGCGGCTCTTGAGGATCAACTCCGTCTCGCTCCTCAACAGGAACGCGCCCGCCTCCAGCATCAACTCCGTCGCCGGTGCGCCGAAGCGTATGCCCCACGCCTCGCGCAGAGCGCGCATGAACTCCGCGTTCGTCACGGGATTCGGCGCGGCGAGATTGATCGCGCCCGCCAGTTCCTCATGCTCGATCAACCAACGGACGGCGCGCACGAAGTCTTCGTCGTGAATCCATGAGACGTACTGCCGCCCGTCGCCCGCCTTCCCGCCGAGTCCGAACCTGACGAGCCGGAGCAGCGTGTCGAACACGCCGCCCGCGTCGGGACTCATGATCATGGCCGCGCGCATTTTCACCTTGCGCGTGTGCGGCGTGGCGATCTCATCAACCACGCGCTCCCAGGAGGTTGCGACATCGAGGCTGAAACGCCACGTGTCGGGCGCGTCCGGTTCTGCGCCGCCGCGACGGCCTGTGGCCTCGTCGTTCGGCGCGTCGAAGCGGTGCGCGTAGATGGTGGCGGTGCTCATTTGCAACCAGACGCGCGGGGAACGCGCCGTTCCCGCGATGGCTTCGCCCACGGCGCGCGCCGAGTTGACGCGCGACTCCTTGATGGCACGCCGGTTCGCGGGGCTGTAGCGACAGTTCACGCTGCGCCCGGCCAGATTGATGACGGCGTCCGCCCCCTCAAGCTCCGCCGCCCAACGCCCCTGCGTCTCCGCATCCCACTCCGCCACACGCCACGGCGCGCTCTCCGGCCTGCGACTGAGAATCACGACCTCGTGCCCCTCTCCGTGGAAGGCGCGCGCCAGCACCGTTCCGACCTGCCCAGTCCCGCCCGGTATCACGATCTTCATAGCCCGCCTCCCGTCTCAGACTTCACGATAACGTGCAGAGCCGAATTTGCAACCTCCGCGAGCCGGCTACTTATGTCGCCGACCGCCGACGCCCCGCAGGCTAAAAGTCCTTCAATATACTCAACGTCTCAGACCGCCCATCTGTTCGCACGATCCCGAACAAGAGAGCGCGCCTGTCGCTCGCGGGCGCGGCAGTTGCTATTATCGCCCGCGATGGACGTGCGGGCTTCCGATAATTTGCGTCTGATGATGGTGGCGGGCGAGGCTTCGGGCGACGCGCACGCCGCTTCGCTCGTGCGCGCCCTGCGGCGTGAGGGCGCGCCCGGCGCGAGCCTGGAATTTTTCGGCGCGACCGGCAGCGAGATGCGCGCGGCCGGAGTCGAATCCATCGTCGCGACGGACGATCTGGCGATCACCGGCTTGATGGAAATAGGCGGCGCGCTCAAGCAGTTCTGGCGCGCGTATCAAACGCTCAAGCGCGCCGGAATCGAGCGCGCGCCCGACGCCGTGATCCTCGTTGACTGGCCTGACTTCAACCTGCGCCTCGCGCGCTTCTTCCGGCGTCGGGGCGTGCGCGTCATCTATTACATCAGCCCGCAACTCTGGGCCTGGCGCGAGCACCGTGCGCGCAACATCCGCCGCGACGTTGACCTGCTGCTCGCCATCCTGCCCTTCGAGCCTGAGTGGTACGCGGCGCGCGGCATCACGCACGTCGAGTTCACCGGCCACCCCCTGACGGGCGAAGTCCGCGCGCGCTACGACCGCGCGGAGTTTTGCCGCCGCCACGCGCTCGACCCCGCCGCTCCCCTCTTCGCCCTTCTCCCCGGCAGCCGTCACAAAGAACTGCTGCGCATCCTTCCCCACATGATCGAAGCGACGAAGACGATTCATGCGTCGCTTCCCGGCGCACAGTTCGTCGTCGCGCTCGCTCCCAATCGCTCGACCGAAGAGGCGCAGTCCATCATTGACGCCGCCCTCGGCGCGAACCACACGAAGCTCTCCGAGCGCATCCGCATCACGCGGCACGAGACGCGCGAAGCCCTCGGCGCGGCGAACGCGGCGGCCGTCGCCAGCGGCACGGCTACGCTCGAAGCCGCCCTGCTCCACACGCCGCTCGTCGTCGTCTACAGAGAGTCTTTCATCAACTGGCACACGCTCGGCCGTCTCATCAACACGGAACATTTCGGCCTCGTCAACCTCATCGCGGGCGAGCGACTCGCGCCTGAACTCATGCAGAACGATTTCACCGGCGCGACGCTCGCCGCCGAGTTGCTGAAACTCTCAGACCCCGCCCACAACGCCGCCACCCGCCGACGCCTGCGCGACGCGACGCATGGACTCGGCGCGGGCGGCGCATCCGAGCGCGCCGCCCAGGCTATCCTGCGCGCCCTGCGTGTGTGGAGCGGCGCGTCGAACGAGAGCGAGACGCGCGGGACGGGGCGATTTTGAAGGTGAAAGGCGGGTGAAGTTGCCGCAATCCGGCGTTGACGCTGGAAGGTTAGGAGTTGCCGCCGTTATCCTGCCAGCGTCCGAGAGAGCGCGGTTGGCCTTCGTTCGCTTTGGCCTGCTCGATGGCGCGCGCCAGTTCTTCCGAGCGCTGCGAACCGATGAGGAGACGTTCGCCGTCGTCGAACTCAAGTTGCACGCCGCGCGTGCCGCTGGAGGTGTAAGCCATGCCGCCTTTGAAGCCGTAACGAAGACCCCATCCGCCGTAGTCGGCGATGGGTCTGTAAGTGACGACCTGATAACTGTGGATCGTTGCGAGCGGAATCAGGCGCGGTCGCCAGAACCATTCAAACTGTGTCATCACGCCTTCGGCGCGCACTTCCGTCACCAGACGCACTTTATAGAGCCACACGATCACGGCGCAGAGAAAAACGACGAGCAGGCTCAGTCCGGCGTCGGACATCGGCCTATCGCCCCACGGCTTACCGAACACGAGTTGCAGCACCGCGCCGTAAGCGACGACCGCACACGGAATGAGCACCACCGCCCACAGCCACCATTGCCTGTTCTGCTGCACCTCGCGGAAGTAGAGATCATCGTGCGATTTCATCTCGTTCCTCCTTACTCTTAATTTACGGCGAGGCTTCGTGTCAGGTTTCCGCTTTCGGCTGCTCCGCGAGACGCGCCGCAAGTTCCCGCACCTGTCGCTTGAGTTCGTCAATCTCCGCGCGCATCTGCGGGAGTCGGCCGAAGTGCGCGTTCAGGCGTTTGTATTCATCGAGCGGGCGCACGGGCACGCCCCACACGACCGCGCCCGCGCGCACGATCTTGCCCGGCAGTATGCCTGCCTTCGAGCCGACGACCGCGCCCGCCTGCACGCGCGCGTGGTCGCCCATCCCGACCTGCCCGCCGATCACCGCGTCCGATTCGATCACCGTACTGCCGGAGATTCCCGTCTGCGCCGCGATCACGACGCGCTCGCCGATCTCCACGTTGTGCCCGACGTGTACGAGATTATCGAGTTTCGTCCCGCGCCCGATGCGCGTCTCCCCGAGCGCGCCGCGATCCACGCACGAGTTCGCGCCGATCTCCACGTCGTCCTCGATCAAGACCGTGCCCAACTGCGGAAACTTGTGATAGCCCGCCGCGTCGCGCACGTACCCGAATCCGTCCGCCCCAACCACCACGCCCGCGTGCAACACGACGCGGTCGCCGAGACGCACGCCCCCGTACAACACAACGTTCGGGTGCAACACGCACTCCGCGCCCACCTCCGCGCCGTCTTCGAGCGACGCGCCCGCCAGAATTTGCGTCCCGCGCCCCACGCTCACGCGCTCGCCGACCGAGACTCCCGCGCCGATGTAAACCTCTTCCCCGATCCGCGCCGTCTCTGCCACGACTGCCGTCGGGTGAATCGCGCCCGCTCGTCGTCTCGGCACATGCAACACTTCCGCGATCAAAGCGAACGCCAGCTTCGGCCGCGCCACTTCGACGAGCGTCGCCGCAAACTCGCCCGGCGCAGTCTCACACGCCCCCTCCGGCACGAGCAGGCACGACGCACGGCTCGCCCTCGCGCCCTCTAAAAATTTCACGTCCTCGACGAAACTGATCGCCCCGGCATCCGCGCCCTCAAGGCTCGCCACCCGCCCGATCAGAACCCGCGCATCGCCGCCACCGCCCGACACGCGCCCGCCCACGAGCGCGGCCAACTCGCCGACCGTCATCCATTTGCTTTCGTTGTTCATAAGACTCAGGCACGCGGCCGCGTCGTAAACAGGCGGCGCGCTTCGGAAACCGGCGCACTTGCGGGGCTTCGAAAATCAGCTCGCTTCAGAACTCCCCCGCCTCCTCCACACCCCGCCGCGCGCGCCTCTCCTCACGCGAGAAGCCACGCCGCGAGCCGCGTATGAAATCCGCCAGATGCCGCACGTGCTCGTCGTCCGTCTGCCCCAACTGTTCGAGCGCATCGGCGAGCGGCAGGCGCGTGCGAAACAGGAGTTGATAAGCGCGCTTCAAAGCGAGCCTCGACGCGGGCGCGAAATTCGCGCGGCGCATCCCGACCGTGTTCAGCCCGCGCACCCGCGCGGGGTTCCCGTCCGTCGTGAAGAACGGCAACACGTCCTGCACGATCTTCGACTTCCCCCCCACCATCGCATACCGCCCCATCCGCACAAACTGGTGCGCGCCCACGTTCGACGACAGAAACACGTGATCCTCCACCGTGATGTGCCCGGCCAACGCCACGCCGTTCGCGAAGATGTTGTCGTCTCCCACCTCGCAGTTGTGCGCGATGTGTACGCCGATCATCAAAAAGTTACGACTGCCCACACGCGTCGCCTCGCCCTCGCCGCTCGCACGGTGCAGCGTCGCCCCCTCGCGTATCAAGTTGTCGTCTCCGATCAACAGACGACTCGCCTCGCCCTTAAACTTCACGTCCTGCGGCTCGCCCCCCAGAGTCGCATGCTCAAACACACGGTTACGCGCCCCCAGCGCCGTGTACCGTTTAACCACCGCATGCGCCCCGATCTCGCACCCCTCCCCTACCACCACATCATCTTCAATCAACGCATACGCGCCGACCCGCACGCCCGAACCAAGTTCGGCGCGCCCGCTGACAACGGCTGTCGGATGAATTTCCATGAGACCTTCTTGCGCGCCGGATGGTACATCCCCTCCCCCCCGTTCGCAACGCCCCAAGGCATCAACCGGCCACGCACGCCAACCTGCCTCTTTACCTAAAAAGCACCCCTCACTTCGGAGATTTAAAGCCCCAAACACCCCCGCCAAAATGCTCGGAACTTTGCAGCCCCTGCTAACTCCTTTAAATACGCTTCACTTCAAGCAAATTTCCTGAAAAATCTGTTGCCATTCCCCTTGACGGGCGGTTAATCTCCGCCCCACGTTATGCCCCCTTATCCGGGCATTCCGGCTTTTCGACATTCTCATACAGACACACAAATCCTAAGCCGCCACAAAACCCGTTTCACGGCAGCTCAGGAAATTTTCAGATGAAGCGACTTGCTAGAACAGAGCCAGCACGCTCGGCAACAGACTCAGCACAACTTCCGTGACCGGATCAGTGGAAGTGAACATGGGCAATATTATGCCATCTACCATAGCCGCATCATTTGACGCTACTGAAGATGGCGGCGGGGGGTCTGTCTTCATAATAATTATTATCCCCTCTCCGGCAAGCGCAGAAACTGAAAGCAAGAGGGTTAAGACGACCGAGGCGAAGAGTTGTTGTAGCTTTTTCATGGTTTTTCCTGCATGAGGTGAAGTTGCAATCCAAGCTAAAAGAATTGTAGAGGACAGAAACAACTATGACCCTACAGTAATCTGCTTGCGTCGCACGCGGTTGAGAATGCTCTCTAAATGGGTGGTGTGAGTGATGCCCACCAGACCATTCAAGATGGATTGAGGGCGGCATCTTAACACCCGATGTGTTGCTCCGCACCCGGCGAAAGTTTTTTGCATTTGCCCAGAAAGGCAAGCCTCACATGACGTTAGCAAAAGAGCTACTCCACAAAATAGCCGACCCGACAATTACCCCAGATGAGCGGGCACGACGCCGTTGTCAACTTGCTGAACAACTAGAAAAACTGGGCAAATATGAAGGGGCGCGCGAAGCCATGGGGGAGTTGTGGCAAGGCGTCGGCCAACGCCCTGCGCTGGAAGGGCTTGACCAACGGACGGCGGCCGAAGTGCTTTTGCGGGTTGGCACATTAACTGGATGGATCGGCAGCGTTAAGCAGATTGAGGGAGCACAGGAACTAGCAAAGAATCTTATCAGCGAGAGCCTAACAACGTTTGAGGCATTGCAGGATGAGGTGAAAGTGGCCGAAGCGCAAACTGAACTCGCATGCTGTTATTGGCGTGAGGGCGCATTTGATGAAGCGCGGGTGATGTTACAAGAAGCATTATGTTGTCTTCGCGAAACGGATAGCGAAGTAAAAGCGATGGCTTTACTTCGTAGCGGGCTTGTTGAGATGGCAGCTAAGAGATTCAATGATGCTTTAATCATTTTCACGGAAGCTGCTCCCATATTTGAAATTTGTAGTGACCATGCACTAAGGGCAAAGTTTCATAATGGGTTCGCTAGTGTTCTGAATTATCTCAGCGCAGCAGAGTATCGAGAGGATTACATAGATCGGGCACTAATCGAATATGCAGCGGCGAGTTTTTATTTTGAACAGGCGCGGCTCATACGCTATCAGGCTTGCGTCGAAAACAACTTGGGGTTTTTGTTCTCCACTGTCAGCAAGTTTACTGAAGCGCATGAACATCTCGACCGCGCACAGGCACTTCTTACCACGCTAAAAGATAGCGTTCATCTTGCTCAAGTAGATAACACACGCGCTCAGGTGCTACTCGCGCAGCGGCGGGATGCGGAGGCGGAGAGGTTGGTGCGTGCGGCGGTACGGGTGCTCGAAAAGGGTGGTGAGCAGTCGTTGTATGCAGAGGCGTTAACGACGCATGGGATTGCGTTGGCGCGGTTGGGGAAGCCGAAGACGGCGCAGGAGGTGTTGGAGAAGGCGGTTCGGGTCGCAGAGGAGGCGGGCGATCTGGAGAGCGCGGGGCAGGCGGGGCTGACTTTGATCGAGGAGGTCGGGTCGCACCTGTCGGGGTTGGAGGCGGGAGAGATATATGTGCGCGCCGCCGAGTTGCTGGAGAAGTCGCAGAACATGGCGACGCTTAAGCGCTTGTGCGAGTGTGCGCGCCGCGTGTTGTTCCTCACGCACGCGGCAGCCGCGCCGCCTGACTGGAAGGGATTTTCTTTCAGGGAGGCGGTGCGGCGCTATGAGTCGCACCTGATCGAACGCGCGCTCAGGGATGCCGACGGGATGGTGTCGAGGGCGGCGCAGTGGCTCGGCTTCAAGCATCATCACAGCCTCATCTCACTGCTGAAGAACCGGCACAAGCACCTGCTGCACGCGCGCACGCCCATCGTGCCGCGTAAGCGCAGCATCATCCGCTCGACCGCGCTCGACGGCGCGCAGCAAGGCACGGCGGAGAAGGCGGTGCGGCCTGCTTTGATCCTGCTCGTCGAGGACGACCGGACGGTCGCCGTGGCGGTCAGGGACACGCTCGAAGAAGAGGGGTGGGCGGTGCGCCACTGCGCCGACGGCGCGGAGGCTCGGCGCGAGATCGCGAGCGACGCACACTACGACCTGTTACTGCTGGACAACGAGTTGCCGGGCGCGAGCGGCATCGAGTTGGTGAGGCGCGCGCGCAGCCTGTCCCGGCGTAGCCGGACTCCGATCATCATGTTCTCTGCCAGCGACTGCGAGGCGGAGGCGCGTCGCGCGGGGGCCAACGCCTTCCTGCGCAAGCCGAGGGACACCGCCCTCCTGGTGGAGACGGTGGCGCGGCTGCTTGCCGAAAAGCCCGCCCGGCATTAGAAGATTCGGGATGAAGTGGGCATCCCGAAGGCACGGTCGCATCCGGGCGAGCGACCATGCCGCGAGGCCGCCGCGCGTGTCTCCCGCGCGGCGGCCTCGTTAACAGGTAGAGGTCAGGAGTTATCCGGCGGCGTCGTTCGCGCGCAACGCCGGTGCGTAACAGTCTGGCGCGTACAAGTTTTATTGACACGCTCGCATGAGAAGCGTATAGAGTGTGTTGTCTCGTGTCACACTTCTTTTGACGAATCGCTCACCGATTCTGTCAACCTCATCCTTGTAAGCATCCGGTAAGTAATCAGACATGAAAAAATTTAGCTCGCTTTTAAGCTCACATTCAGTTTGGCTCATCATCTGCGCCTTTGGGCTTCCAATAGTTGGGATTCTTATAACCGGATTGCTTCTAATTATTAACATTCTTACTAATGCCCTTTAGTCTCACGAAATCAATATCACAAAAAGAGGTGGAACTATGCAGATTAATATGTTGCGCAAGCCGACAGGGAGAAAACATTTGTCCTCAATCCTGCTTACAATAACAATTAATCTTTTACTTGCGGGCTACTTGATTTACGCTCATTCGCCCCTTTCCGCCGAAGCGTTTAGCAACATACGCACAATATCTCAGTCACCAACCGTCT
>DATHAZ010000206.1:0-56452 GCA_035296445.1 Pyrinomonadaceae bacterium
CCGCCCGATGCTCTCGCTCGACAACAGCTACAACATCGAAGACCTGCGCGCCTTCGACGAACGCGTCAAGCGTCTGGCCGACGGCCGACGGCTCGAATACGTCGCCGAGTTGAAGATTGACGGCCTCTCGATCTCCCTGCATTACGAGCGCGGCCTGCTCACGCGCGGAGTCACGCGCGGCGATGGGCGGCGCGGCGAAGACGTGACGCAGAACGTGCGCACGATTCGCAGCATCCCGCTCCGTCTGAAAGACGACACGGGCGCGGCCGACCTCCCGAACATTGAAGTGCGCGGCGAGGCTTATCTCGCGCGCAAAACTTTCGAACGCATCAACGCCGAGCGCGAAGAGGCGGCGGAACCGCGTTTCGCCAACCCGCGCAACGCTGCCGCCGGCACGATTCGCCAACTCGACCCGAAGATCGTCGCCGCGCGCCGCCTCGACCTCTTCGCCTACGATGTGATCGGCGGCGAGCGCAAAGCCTTCGTCACCCACTGGGAGGGTTTGGAGTGGTTGGAGCGCGCGGGCTTTCAGGTCAGCCATCGCAAACTCTGTCCTTCGATTGAGGAAGTGATCGAGTTCTGCAACGAGATGGAGGCGCGGCGCGACGAGTTGGAGTATGAGATTGACGGCGTGGTCGTCAAGGTCAACTCAGCCGCTTTGCAGGAGGAGTTCGGCGCGACATCGAAATCGCCGCGCTGGGCTATCGCCTACAAGTACCCGGCGCGGCAGGCGACGACGCAGGTCTTGGACATCATCGTGCAGGTGGGGCGCACGGGCGCGCTCACGCCCGTCGCCGTGCTCACGCCCGTCCTCGTCGCGGGCAGCACCGTGGCGCGCGCCACCCTGCACAACGAAGACGAGATCAAGCGGCTCGGCCTGCTCAAAGGCGACTGGGTGCTCATCGAAAAGAGCGGCGACGTGATCCCGAAAGTGATCAAGGTGGTCGAGTCGCGCAGGACGGGCGCGGAGAAGCGTTTCAAGTTGCCGAAGGCGTGCCCCGTGTGCGGCGGCGTCGTGTCGCGCCCCGAAGGCGAGGTGGTGTCGCGCTGCGTGGCGGCGGACTGCCCGGCGCAACTCAAGGCGCGCCTGCTCCATTACGCCTCGCGCCGCGCGATGCGCATCGAGGGCTTGGGCGACGCGCTCGCCGATCAGTTCGTGCAGAAGGGCATGGTGCGAGACGTGGCGGGGTTGTACGATCTGACGCACGAGGGGGTGGCCGGTCTCGAACGCATGGCGGAGAAGTCGGCGTCGAACCTGCTGGCGCAGATCGAGGCGAGCAAAGGGCGCGACCTGCCGCAACTCGTTTTCGGACTCGGCATTCGCCACGTCGGCGAGCGCACGGCCGCCATCCTCGCGCGCAACTTCCGTTCGCTCGAAGGACTAGGCGCGGCGACGGTCGAAGCGCTCGACGCCGTGCCGGAGATCGGGCTGACGGTGGCCGAGAGCGTCCACGACTGGTTCGCGGATGCGGGCAACCGCACGCTCTGCGCGAAACTCGGCGCGGCGGGCGTGCGCACGGAAATGGAAGCGCGGGCGGGCGCGGGAGGCGCGCAAACGGAAGCCTTCGCAGGTCTCCTCTTCGTCCTGACCGGCAAACTCGAAACCATGACGCGCGACGAAGCCGCCGCCTTCATCGAGGCGCGCGGCGGGCGCGTCACCTCTTCGGTCAGCAAGAAGACGAATTACGTCGTCGCGGGCGAAGAGGCCGGATCGAAACTGGACAAGGCGCAGGCGCTCGGCGTCCCGGTGCTCGACGAGGCGGCATTCAAAGAATTGTTGGCCGGAAGCGACTAGCCCCCGGCGGGTCTTTAACCCCCGGCGGGGCAGCGGGGGCGGTATGTCTAAAAGTTATCTAACGTTAATCTGAATCGGAGACCGCATGAGCACATCGAATCTAAAAAATAAACTCGAACTCGCCTACACGATCTTTTGCGACGACGTGCGTTTGGAGGTCGGCAACAAGTTGTCGCTGATCGGCGTCTTTCAGAACATGCTCGTGCAGCACATGCCCGTCTCGTTGATCAAATTCGCCGTGGTCAACCACTGGCGCGGCGAGGGGCAGTATCTTTCGGAGGTGCGCATCCTGTCGCCCGACCGTAAGCAGCCCGTCGTCGTCTCCGAACCCGCGCCCTTCGAGATCACGCAGGGCGGCCACACCGACAACGTCAGTTTCTTCGTCAACGTCACCTTCCCCGCGCCCGGCGAGTACCGTGTGCAGACGCTCATCAACTCGACCCTCTTCGACGAACAACCGCTGCTCATCATGGATGCCCGCACGGCATCGCAGCCGGCCGAGGCCGCGTCCGACGCGATAAACTAAAAGCAGAGGCCGGAGGTTAGATGTCGGTAGAAAGCAGTTTGCTTCTTACCGACCTCTTGCCTCCGGCCTCTGTCTTTATGCGGATGAGAGGGATCGAACCTCCACGATGTCACCATCACAGGCTTCTGAGACCTGCGCGTCTGCCAATTCCGCCACATCCGCGTGAACGTGGAAGAATCATACGGAGCGGGGCGCGAAGGTGTCAAGCAGGCGGCTTTCCGCGCATTTTCCGGCGCGGGCGCGCGCTAATTAAGGGCGGCCGATGATGTCGCCCAAAATGCCGCCGATGCCGCCGCGCCGCGTGTTCGAGTCGCGGTTGCGATAGCCGTCCTCGTACCCTTCGGCGAAGGCGGCGCGGAACTGCTGGCGGTAGTAGCTCAACATGCCATCCTGCGACTGGTAGCCCGCCGTCGCATCGCGGTAGACGCTCTCGTCGCGGAAGTCTGCGCGCTCGCCGTTGGCGCGATCCGTCTGACCGGCGCGGTAGCCTTCATCGTATCCAATGCGCTGCGCGCGTTCGCGAGCCTCGCCGCGGTCGTCTCTGTTGTCGTCGTCGCGATCACGGTCGTAACGATCATCGTCGTCTTGGCGGTCGCGCGTCGGGCCGCGACCGTCGCGGCGGCCGTCGCGCGCGTCGTGGCCGTTGTTGAATTTCTCGTCCTTCTTATTCTGCTGCTTGATCTTCTTGTCTTGCTTGCCGTGTTGCTTGATCTTCTTATCCTGCTTGTGGCCGCGCCCCTGTCCGGCGAAACTCAGAGTCGGCAGCATCAGTGCGGCGACGATGGCGAACGCCGCCACGCCGAGCATCGGTAATTTGCTTCTAACAGTCATTCGTAGTTCTCCCTGCTTGCGGCGAGCGTCTCGATTGCAACGGCGCGCGCCCGGTCAAAATTTAGCGTCGAGAAAAATATCTCCGGCGATAACTAATACAAGCGCCATGCCATCCCGTGAACGGGTCTTAAATCGTTGAGCGGTAAAGCCCGGCGGCGGATGCGCCGTCTGCTCCATACACGATAAAGTGCCGCGAACAACTGTATGGTGTTAAATGACGGCGCAGCGCGCGGCGCAGCCTGCGGGCGGCGCACTGTAATGCGCTCGTCTGGAGGATGCGGCGAACTGCCGTTGCGGGGCGGGGCGGCGGCTTGGTATAGTTCAGCCACCGGAAGAGAATTGTGAATTCATCAACGACAGAAGCGGCGCGGACGGGCGATGCGCTCGGCGCGCGTCTGGAAGAGATACGCGGCCGGATCGCGCAGTGCGCCCGTCGCGCCGGACGCACGCCCGAAGATGTCACTCTGATCGCCGTCAGCAAGACGCACGCGGCGGATGCGGTGCGGCGTGCGCTCGGGGCGGGCGTCGCGGACTTCGGCGAGAATCGCGTGCAGGAGGCGGAAGAAAAGATCGAGAACGTCGGCCGCACCGGGGCGGACGACGCGCACGTCCCGCGCTGGCATCTCATCGGACACTTGCAGTCGAACAAGGCACGCCGCGCCGTCAAACTCTTCGACGTGATTCACACGGTTGACTCCGCCGAGTTGATCGAGCGTCTGGAACGGATGTGCGTCGAAGAGGGGCGCGCGGAGTTGCCCGTGCTCATTCAGGTAGACCTCGCGGGCGAAGAGACGAAGGCGGGCGCGCGCCCGGACGCGTTGCCGGAGTTGGTGGCGAAGGCCGCGACTTGCAAACACACGCGTCTCGCCGGGTTGATGACGCTCCCGCCGTTTTACGAAGAGACCGAGCGCGTGCGCCCTTTCTTCCGGCGGCTGCGTGAATTGCGCGACGAGTTGGGCGGGCGCGGCGCGTTCGGCGAGGCGCGCCGGGGCGAGCTTTCGATGGGCATGAGCCACGACTTCGAGGTGGCGATTGAAGAGGGCGCGACGATGGTGCGCGTCGGCACGGCGATCTTCGGCCAGCGCGCCGCTCGTTGATGTGCCCTTACAGTGATCGCAGATGTTGAATTGATATGCCTGAACTTACATTATTTTTCAGCACCCTGTTGTATTTCGTCTCGATGGCAATCGTCGGTCTGATCGTCGCGGCCATCATCTTGATGCTGCTGCGGCTGGCGTTGAACTATGCGGACTTGAACCCCTTCAGCCGGCCGGTGCTGATGGTGCGCAACGTGACGGATCCGTTCATCAGTCCCGTCCGCCGCGCGCTTGTGGGTTTCGGGTTCTCGCCGAACATGGCTCCGCTCGTGACGATTCTGATCGTCATCCTCGTCGGCTACCTGACGTTGGAACTGGCGGGCGACGTGCTCATAACGCTGAACGGGATAGTAGTTTTCGCCGGGCTTGGCCGCCCCGTCGCGCTCGTCGGCGCTTTGCTCTACGGGTTCCTCGGCATCTACTCGATGCTCATCCTGATCCGCATCATCTTCTCGTGGGGCATGGTGGGGCTGTCGAATCCGGTGATGCGCTTTCTGGTCAGAGCGACCGATCCGCTGCTCCTGCCTTTGCGGCGCATCATCCCGCCGCTCGGCTTCTTCGACATCTCGCCTATCGTGGCTTTCCTGCTCATCTGGCTGTTTCAGGCAGCCATCGCGGGCACGCTCCTGCGGTTTTGATTCGACTACACCCACGGAAATCATGCTGCGATGCACGGAGACTGACGGCGCGCTCATGTTTTCCGTGCGGGTCGTCGTGCGCGCTTCGCGCAGCGAGGTCGCGGGCGTGTACGACGGCGCGTTGCGCGTGCGCGTGGCCGCCCCGCCCGTCGAAGGCGCGGCCAACGAGGAACTCGCGCGCACACTGGCACGCGCGCTCGGCGTGCCCGCGCGCGCCGTCGAGATCACGAGCGGCCACGCCTCGAAGACGAAACTCGTCCGCGTCAATGGCGCCACCTGCGAGCGGCTGTTGAGTTTGGTCGGCGAAACTTAGTATGGACTTTGTAATAAGGATCATAAATCAATGGCTTGGCTAGTGACCTTAATAACTACATTGTTAGGCTTCTTGCCGGAGAAGTTTTATGAACAAATCTCAGATCATTTTAGCGATCAGAAGAAGGTTAGACAGGAGTTTATGGAAATCTATATGGGCTTCCGTTTCACAAAAATGGATTACCAGTTAGACCAAAATCTAAAGCGGCTGCGCGACTTTTTTCAACGTGAGTACAAATTATTGGAGAAGCAGGAAATTACACAATTCTATGCAAAGTGGATTGAAAAAAGATGGATTGCTATTGAGTTTGATGCTGATGATGCTTTTTGGACTCAGGCACGCCACCAAGAGTTAATAAAAGATTTGGATAACATCAAGTCTCTAATTTGAAATTAAGGTTCTGCTGAGCGGGCATAACACGCTTCTTCTTCGTATCTACCATTTGAGCTTTGAAGTCGCGGTTGCGGCGCGTAAAAAACGCGTGATATAGTCGCGTCCCGCTTCTCCGATTAAACACGCGTACAAGGAACTCTGTAAAAATGTCTGGACATTCCAAGTGGCATACCATCAAGCACAAGAAGGGCGCGCTCGATGCCAAGCGCGGCAAACTTTTCACCAAGCTCATTAAAGAACTCACGGTCGCGGCGCGCACCGGCGGCGGCGACCCCGAAGCCAACGCGCGCCTGCGCAAAGCCGTCTCCGACGCCAAAGCGGGCAACATGCCGAACGACACCATCGCGCGCGCCATCCGTCGCGGCACGGGTGAGGAAGAGGGCGTCAACTACGACGAGATCACTTACGAGGGCACAGGCCCCGGCGGCGTCGCCATCATCGTCGAAGCGATGACGGACAACCGCAACCGCACCGTGGCCGAGATACGCCATGCCTTCTCGAAGTACGGCGGCAACCTCGGCGTGTCCGGCTCGCAGTCGTGGAATTTCGAGAAGAAGGGCTACATCGTCGTCGAGAAGGCCGCCAAGAGCGAGGACGAGTTGTTCGAAATCGTCACGGAGGCGGGCGCGGAGGACTTGCGCGACGACGAAGACAACTTCGAGATCATCACCGCGCCGGAGGAGTTCGAGGCCGTCCACGAGGCGGTGAAAAAAGCGGGCGTCGAGCCGCAGATCGCCGAAGTCGAGATGGTGCCGAAGTCTTACGTCAAACTCGAAGGCGCGGACGCACGCCAGATGCTCAAGCTGATGGAAATCCTCGAAGACCACGACGACGTGCAAAAAGTCTCCGCCAACTTCGACATTGACGAAGCGGACATGGAATAGACAGTGACAAGTGACGAGTGACGAGTGACGAGTTAAAACAAAAAACTTGTCTTTACTCGTCACTCGTCACTCGTCACTCGTCACTGCTGTTATGCGTGTGCTGGGCATTGATCCGGGAAGCGAGACGACGGGCTGGGGCGTGGTCGAGGGCGACGTGCGGCGGTATCGCGCCATCGAGTTCGGGACGGTCAAGGCCAGCCCGCGCGAGCGTTTTGCGACGCGACTGTTGAAGATCAGCGACGGAGTTGAGGAGTTGCTGGCGCGCTTCCGGCCGGACGTGTGCGCGGTCGAGGAGATGTTCTTCGCCGCCAATGTGAAGACGGCTCTGAAACTCGGACAGGTGCGCGGGGTAATACTGGTGGCGGCGGAGCGCGCCCGCATCGAGATCGCGGAGTATGCGCCGCGCCTCGTCAAGCAGACGGTCGTGGGCTACGGCGCGGCCGAAAAACATCAGGTGCAGGAGATGGTGCGCGTGCTGCTCGCGCTCAAAGAGATACCGCAGCCTCACGACGCGAGCGACGCCCTCGCCCTCGCCATCTGCCATTTCCATCACGCCGGACTCGCCGCACACGCGAAACCCGGCGCGGCGCGCACCAAGCTCGACGCACTGTTAGCCGCAAACCCGCGCCGCCGCGCGCCTCGCTAGAACTTCACACACTCGGCGGCGGCCGGTGTTGCACATTTCCTCAAACCTCAGACAGCGAAAGGAGACCTATCCTCATGTCTCGACGCTTGCAGACTCTCGGGCGGGTTCTTTCTTCACAATCCGTCTCTTCTTTTTCTACACACCTCGCGGTCACTTCGGTTTCGACGGGCGCGGCTCGTCCACGATTCAGTGTCTTGCTGCTGGCTTCGTGCGCCTGCCTGATTCTGTTATTCACCGATGCGCACGGGCAACGGAAGCGGCGCGCACCCGCCGTCGGCGGCCAGCAGGCGGTGGTGATTGACGAGCGGCTGGCCGCGCTCAGGGATGCGCCGCAGTTGACGGCGAATCTCGTGCAGCGTCTGGGGCGTGGCCGCGCGGTCTCAATCGTCGGAGCGCGACACGGCGGCGACGGGTTGAACTTTTATCGCGTGGCAGTGACGCGTCGGACGCGCGGCTGGTTGCCGGCCGAGGCCGTCGCATCTCCCGCGCGTGCGGGCGACGACGAAAAGTTGTTGAGCTTGATTCGCGGTTCGGAAGAATTTGATCGCATCGCGCGGGCGCGCATTTTTCTCGACAACTTTCCCCGTTCGCCTCTGCGCCCGGTCGTCCTGCTGCTGTTCGGGGATGAGGCCGAAGAGGCGTCGGCGAAATTGTCGCGCGATGCCGTGCGCCGCCTCGACGCGCGCGAGATGGCGGCGGGCGGCGCGCCGCTCGAAAGTTACTTCCTCAATTTCAACGAACTGGATCGCTACAACAAGCAGGGCGTCACGTTCATCTTCGAGCGTGCGGCGAAGCGTTTCCGCTACGACGGCGAGAGTTGGCGCGAGATTTTGCGGCGTCACCCGCGCAGCCCCGAAGCGGCCGTGGCGCGGCAGCGCCTCGACGCGCTCGGTGAGAAGAAACGATGAACGCGGAACGATGAACGATGAATGAAAGCCAGCCGCCTTCACTTCATCGTTCATCATTCCGCGTTCATCGTTTCCCGTTCACCTCACTGATTCGGCCTGCCGAACCTGAGACGGTACTCGACCGAGTTCAGGAAACCGTTGACCATCGTGCGGAAGTCGTTAGGGTTTGCATTCAAATAAGCGAGCCACATTTCGTAGCCGGGGTTTTCGGGATCGCGCCTGAGATAGCCGAAGTATTGCGCGGCGACGAAGGCGCGGTTGTAGAAGATGGCGGCCACCTCGCGGCTCTCGACGATCTCGCGCAGGATGGCGGCGCGCGTTCGGCTGCCGTCGGCCAACTGTGCGCGCGTGAGCGTTGCCCCGTCCTGCCGCGTGATGGATTGGCGGTCGCCGATCTCTGCCGTGTTGAAGAGGGCGTCAACATAGGCGCTCAAGGTCATGGCGTCCGGGTAAGCATCGCGGAAAGCCTGCCGTTCGGTGAACTCGATGGTGAAGGACGCCTGCCGCGCCAGCGCGTCCTCAGGCGTCGTGCCGGTCAGGCGTTGCAGATCGCGCACGAACTCCTGATAGGTTGGGCGGCGGTCAAGCGCCACCTCGTAAAAGCGATAAGCGAAGTAGCCTTTGATCTGTAGAAACTCGGCCGAGCGGAAGAAGCCGGACGAGACCATCAGGCGGTCGCACGCGGGGTCGCGCCCGCGGTCGCCGCTGCCCGCGCCGCAAGAGTTGAGCGCGTTCACCCAAGCGGCGAAGCCCGTCGCCTCGGGCGCGCGTGCCAGGAAATCAATGTAGTGCTGGCGGACGAAAAACTCAGGCGTGTCAATCGGGTTGGCTACCGCCGCCTGCGTGTCGTTGTCCTGAATCGTCACGGTCGTCGTGCCCTGCGCGCCGATTCCGCCGCCGGTCGCGTTGGCGAGAGTGATTTGGAACGTTTCGTTGCCCTCGACGTGCGCGTCGTCCGTGATGAAGACGGCGATGGTCTTCGAGGTTTCGCCCGCGGCGAATGAGAGCGTGCCGAGCGTGGTCGCGTAGTCGCAGCGGTGATAGGCCGTGCCGTTCGCCGTGTCGCAACGCACGGCATCCGGCATATCGAGCGTGCGGTATTCGACCGTGGTTGCGCCGGTTGTGTCGCCGGTGCGCGTGACGGTCAGGACGAGCGAGGCCGGGTCGGTGTTGGACTCCAGGCCCTCTGCGATGGCGTAAGTCGCCTGCGCGAACTGCACGAGGGGCGGAGGCGTGGGCGTCGGAGTCGGAGTCGGAGTGGGTGTCGGCGTTGGAGTGGGTGTCGGCGTCGGTGTGGGCGTGGCGCACACGTTCGGCGGGAGTGCGTCGCTGAATTTGGTGACGAAGGCGTCCTCATCGCCGCCGTTCGCGGCTTGGATGGGATTGACCGTGGGGAAATCGGTTGAAGTGGTCGAGCCGGTCATGTAAGCGTTGTTGGACGGGTCGAGCGCGATGCCTTGGCCGAGGTCGCTTCCGCTGCCGCCGAGATATGTGGAGTAGATAAGCTCGGTAGCCGCCGGGTTGAACTTCGTGATGAAGAGGTCAAAACCGGTGTTGCGCGTGCATTGAATGGCGTTGCGCACGGGGAAGGTGTTGAGCGAGCCGGTGCTTCCGCCGATATACACGCTGTTGGACGCATCAACCGCGATGCCGAAGGCTACCTCGCCGCCCGTGCCGCCGAGATAGGTTGAATAAATGAATGCGGAACCGTCGGCGTTGAGCTTGGTGACGAAAGCGTCCTGACCGCCGCCGCTCGTGCCTTGAAAGGCGTTGGCGACGGGGAAGTTGTTTGACACGGTGAACCCGGCGACGTATGTGTTGCCGGATGCGTCGGCCTTGATGCCTTCGCCGCTGTCCTGCGCGTCGCCGCCGAGGTAGGTCGAATAGATGAGCGCGTCGCCCGCCGGATCGATCTTGGCGACGAAAGCGTCGCTGCCGCCGCCGCCATACGTGCCTCGCACGGCGTTGACCAGCGGGAAGTCAGTCGAGGAGTTGGTTTCTCCGGTGACGTAAGTGTTTCCCGAAGAATCCGCCGCGATACCCCTACCGGTCTCCCCGCCGATGCCGGAGATGGCAGCATCGCCATTGCCGCCGAGGTAAGTCGAGTAGACGAATGCGTCGCCCGCCGCGTTGATCTTCGTCACGAAGGCGTCGGTGGAGCCGCCCTTGAACGTGTCTTGAACGGCGTTGACCAGGGGGAAGTTGTTTGAGAAGGTGCTGCCGGTGACGTAGGCGTTGCCCGACGAATCAACTGCGATAGCCTCGCCAAACTCTGCGCTATTCGCGCCGTCACTGAAGCCTGCGCCGCCTAGAAAAGTCGAGTAAACGAGCGCGGAGCCGGCGGCGTTGAGCTTCGTCACGAAAGCGTCCTGAGTGCCGCCCATTGTCGCTTGCACGGCGTTGGCGATGGGAAAGTTGTCTGAGTCGGTGAAGCCCGCCACGTAAGCGTTGCCCGACGAATCCACGGCGATGCCTCTGGCCTCTTCGCTGCCCGTTCCGCCGAGGTAAGTCGAATAGACGTAGGCCGTGCCCGCCGCGTTGATCTTGGTGACAAAGACATCCCTGTTGCCGAAAAACCCCTCCGTGCCGTTAAACGTCGCCCTAAAGGCGTTGGCCGTCGGAAAATTCAACGACAGGGTATAGCCCGTGATGACGGCGTTGCCGGAGGGGTCAACAGCGATGGCCCTGGCGAGATCGATGTCGCTGCCGCCGACATAAGTCGAGTAGACCAGAACCGGGTCAATGACGAGCGGACGCGCCGTGTCGTACTCGGCGACGTGGAAGCCGACGCTCCCGTCCGGCCGCAACGCGTAGCCGCTCGCGACCTCGTGCCGCGCGCCGCCCGCCGTTTCCTGATAGGCGAAGGGCTTGAGTTGGCGCACGGTCTCTCCTCCCACAGTGAGCAGCAGGTCGCCGCCCTCGTCCACTTCAATCTTGTCCGCGCCCTCAAACTTCAAGGACACGACGCGCGCGTCGCGGCCGGGCGCGACGACGAAGTCGTATTCCAACTGCCGCTGGTTGCCGTAATAAACCACGTCAACGCCCGGATAAATTTCCTTGTAGCGCACGCGCCCGTAGGTCGGGACGTTGGCGTGCCACTTGGCCGGATCGTTGCCGTTGAAATAATTGACCTTGCCCGCCAACTCGTCCATGCCCTCGACTGCCGCGCCCGCATGCGCGCCGACGATCTTCATGCGCAAAGCCGTCTGCTCTGTCGTGGCGTGGCTGGATTGGCCGCCAGTGGCGGTGCGCGCCGTTTGCAGGTCGCCCGTCTCTTTCGCCGCACGCTCGCGGCCGACATCTGCTCGCGCCTGCCCCGCGCCGCCCGGCCGTGCCATGACGAAGACGGCTTCGTCCGGTTTGAGAAACATCGTGTAGCCCGCGCCGCGCGCGAGGAAGTTGACCGAGGGGGCGGTCTGTCCCCGGTTGGCCTCGAAGTGCAATTCCAACTTTCCGTAAGCCTCGTGCGCCTTCGCCTGCGCGAGCGATGTTTCCGCCGACGCGTCTGACGGTGACGATCCGGCGTGCGCCGCGCCGGCGGCATCGTCGCTGCCCGGCGTTGCGTCCCGCCGGTTGACGTTCTTCGCGGGCGGGACGGTCAGATACAGTAAGCATGACAGGAGGAGCGCAAGGCTCAGGCTGAGTTGGACGATTGTGCGGCGAGATTTCATGGCATCCTCGGCTTTCTTTAGAAATGGCGTTAACACGTCGCGCCGGCGGCGCGGGCTACGGCTTCGGCAAGTGGTACGTGACGACGACAGTTTAAGAGGCAGTTATCGCGCGGTCTTTTTTTCGCCCCCCACAACTTTCGGAGAGCGGCGGCATTAATGGTCGCGTGAAAATTCCTGCTAACCAGTAAGGCGCGAATCGTAGCCTAAAACGGACATCCGGTGGAAGCTTTTTTTATCCGCCGCATTTCCGTCAATCGTGCGCTCGAAGGCGAGAGACCCGGGCGGGAGGGCGGGGTAATCGTTTCGTCCGGCGTGACGGGCGCGCCTCGCTTCTTCGCGGCAAAATCGCGGGCGGGTTAATTACTTGTGAAGAGTGGAAAATGAGTGTTGCAAAAAAAGGCGGGCGCGGTTAGATTGTGGCGGGTTAAAACAAATAAACTTCAAGGTGGAGGTCTCCCCGAAACATTAGGGCACTCCTCCTGAATGCGCTGGAGGTAGAGACGAAGTGCCAACCGGAACATGCCCCGAATGCGATGCCGATGTGCATGTTGATACAGACGCCGACAAGGGCGACTCTGTCGCGTGCGAAGAGTGCGGTACAGAACTCGAAATCGTCGGACTCGACCCGGTCGAACTCGACATCGTCGAAGACGACGAGTTGGATGACGACGAAGAAGAAGAGGACTTTTAAAGACAGTGACGAGTGACAAGTGACGAGTGACAAGTCGAGACATCCTCTCTGACTTGTCACTCGTCACTTATCACTCGTCACTGCTTTCCATATCCGGGACGGCTCTGTCGGACGTTGAGGCCGGGCGGGGCCGTGATGCGCAGCGGGTGGAAACGCCCGTCGCGCCGTTTCTCTTCGGGCGGATAGAAGGCCAGGATGTAAGAGGAAGTAACCTCTTCGGCGAGCGTCTGGAAGAGGGGGCCGAAATCTCGCTCGGTCGCGTAGACGTTCGAGCCGCCGGTCTTTTCGGCCAACTCGCTCACGTCGAGCGGGGTCGGCAGCGGCGCGTGGGCGTTGGCTCCCTTAGCCGTCGTGCCGCGCGAAGAAAAGAGGCGCGAGAAAGAGGGCAGCGTCACCGTGTAGACACTCACGTCCGCCGCGTTGGCGCGCTCGATGACGGTCTTCGGCGAGACCGTGTCGCCCACCGGGAAGCCGTCCGTGACGACCACCACCGCGCGCTTCATCAGGCGTTTGTCGCGCGTGCGCGGGGCGTGGCGCGTGAGCAGGCGGATGGCGTCGTCCACGGCGTCGTAGGTGTGGGTCGAGAGACCGTTCGCTTCGCGTGCGAGACGCATGAAGGCGCGTTCGAGTTTCCGCTCGTCGTTCGTGAAAGGTTGCAGCACGCGTGCGCTCATCCCGAAACTCATCACGGCGAACAGCGACGTGCGATCCGACAGGCGGCGCGAAAACAACTGCATCGCCGCCCCCAGACGCTCCATCTCCTGCGGCGACATGCTGCCCGACACATCCACGGCGAACACGACGGCCACGGGGCGCGGTTCGCCGCGCCGTCGCTCGACGCTGAAGAAGGCGATGGGGCGTTCGACGCCCTCGTCATAGATTTTGAAATCTTCCGCCGATAAATTGCGCACGGGTCGCCCGGCGGCATCCGTCACCGTCACGTCAACGAGCACGAGGTCTGTGTCCACGCGCAGGATTTCGTCGTCGTCCTGCCCGGCGGCGGCGGGGGCGGGCGGCGCGACGCGGCGCGGGCGTTGCTGCGGCGTCTGATGTTCAGTCTGCGTCTGCTGCTGCTGTTGCTGGCTCTGCACGACGGGCGGGGAATTGAAGCACACGGCGAGAGCGAGAACCCACGCGCAGAGCAAGGCGCGTGCGGCGCGTCGCGTGCAGGCGCGAACCTTCGCGGGCGGCGAAATTTTGCGGGGGCACGGCATAAAACTCGAAAGCTAACTCGTCAGACAACTTCAACGTCGGTCAGGCGCGAATTGTTTCGACAACCGCGCGTGGGGGTGTGTTCGCATTATACGGACTAGGCCGCGCCGGTGTCACCCCCGCGCTCGCGCCGCAAGCAACAGAGAGCGGCGTGCGCCGCATCAATTAGAGACGCGCGGCGCGAGCGCGGGTAACAAAGGGCGACCTTTGGCATGTATAATAAACGCCCCACGGATAGGGTCGGCCACGCCAAAATTAAAACAGTTCGCATTGCGGATTCGCATCACGGTTATGAGTAAACTTAGAACTATCGGCACGCTCCTGTTAATGTCGCTTCTCGCCTTCGGCGTCGCGGCGCAGAAGAACAAGACGACGGGGAGCATCAAGGGCAAGGTCAAGACGGAAAGCGGCTCGGCCGAGGGCGTCCGCGTGACGGCGCGGCAGGGCGAGCGCGAGGTGGCGACGGCCGACACGAATCGCAAAGGCCAGTTTGAGATCGCCGGACTCGCGCCGGGGCGTTACAGTCTCATGTTCCGCAAGACCGGCCTGAGCGTCGCGGAGATCAAGGACTTCGAGGTGGTCGCCGGCAAGGCGCGCTCGCTCGCCGGCGACCTCGTGTTGCCGGTAGATGAAGGCTCGCTGGTCTTCATCAAAGGGAGCGTCTTCAACGAGGCGGGATTCAGCCTGCGCGGGGCGCAGGTAGAACTGGCGCGCATCGAAGAGGGCGGCGCGACCAAAAAAATTGACGGGCGCATCTCGACCAGGTCGGGCGACTTCGCTTTCCGTCTCCCGGCGCAGGCGGGTCGCTACCGCGTCACGGCCAGAATGGACGGCATGGCCGCGGCCTCGAAAGATGTCGAAGTGGATGGGGCGGCCGTCTATCGCGTCGCGCTTTCTCTCAAACCCACGCCCTGACGGTTGATGTCACGAAGGCTTCGATGGAAGAGGCTACAGCGCCACACACGGACAAGCGCGAAGAATTTCTGACCGCGCGCCAACTCGCCGCACTCTTACAGGTGAGCGAGTCCACCGTGCGCCGCCTCGCACGCGAAGGCCGCATCCCCTCCGTCCGGCTCACGCCGCGCCTCATGCGATTCCACCTCTCGGCCGTGATGAACGCGCTCGACGGCACGCAAACCAAAACCCGCACACGCCGCGCGCCTCCGCATCAGGCGACCGACGAGACGCAACTCTCGTTTGAAGACTTGATGTGAAAGGGAAGACTCGATACGAAAACAGCCCGCGCGTTCGAGCGAACGCGCGGGCTGTCTCGTTGTTCTCCGGTCGGGTATGCGTTATCTCGTCGCGCGGCGGCGGATGCTTCCGAGTTCCTTGCTGATGTCCACCCAGCGATTGTCGCGCTTCAGGTAGATGCGCGGCTGCGTGAACGGATATTTTTTGGCGAAGGCCGGATTGGCGGCGAGCAACGGACGGATCGTGGCGGCGTCGCCGGTCGTCACGCGCCAGCCGTTGCCCTCGCGCACGAGGTATTGCCGCGCCACGATCTTGGCCGCGCCCGCGAACGGCGCGCGCACGCGCCCGTACACCACCGAATCCACCATGCCGAGATTGCCCGCGACGCGCACCGCGCCGATCTCCAGACGCTCCAACTCGTACATCCCGCGCGTGCGTTCGAGCGCGCCGACGAAACGTTCGCGCGTCACGCGACGCTGCGACGCGGAGGGCAGCACTTCGTAAAGCGAGTTGTAATCGCCGCCCTTCAATTGTTGAAAGGCGCGCTCGACCGTGCCGCGCGCTTCCGCCTCGCTCGAAGCGACGCCCGCCCGCGCGGCCGTCACGACCGAACCGCCGGCCGGCATCAGCAGAAACATCGCCGCCAGCAGCCCGATGGTAAAAGTGAAAGTTTTATTTTTCATCTCGATCTTCAAATCCTTCGTCTTCGTCCCGAAATCTCTCGTCCGCTTCGATGCCGCGCGGGCGCAGGCGGTTGCGCTCGTTCCAGAACCACGCGACGACGCCGAGCGTCGCCACCACGAAAGCCGAGTCCATGCGCCCGAACAGCAGGAGCGCGGCGGCGGCGAGCAGGCACAGCCCTGCGACGACGCTCCAACGCTCTGCGAACACGCGCGTCGAAAAATCCCCGGCGCGCGCGCCTTCGACTTGCCGCTCGCCCGCTCGCGTCTCGCTCGCGTCCTCTGTGTCTTCCTTGTTGGGCAAAACTTTTAGCGGATCATGACCGGAATGGATGTCTCGATCGTTGTCGGCGGGTAACACTTCTCATCGTCGCACGGCTGCACGCGGAGACGCGCCGCGAGCGCGTGTTGCGCCGGCGCGGCGTCGCGCGGCACGCGAACCGACATCGTGATGCGCGCGTCGCCTTCGTAGACGGCGAGGGGCGTTTCGGCGAAAGAGAACTTCTTCGTGAGCGGTTTCGGATAGATGATCTTGCCAACCAGGATGCCTGCCTCCGGCTCGACCTCAAGCGACGTGGGAATCAGAAACCGCTCCGTCGCGGGGTTGGCGTTCACGTGATAGCCGCTCGCGATTGAGAGGCGCACGGCAGCCTCGACCGTCTCGCCCGCACGCGCCTCGACCTGCTCCGCGCTCGCACGCACGATCCCTTCGAGCGGCGACTTCGACGCGGGCGTTGCTGCGTTTGCGTTTGAAGGGGCGGTCGCGTTCGCGGAACTGGCGGGGGCGTTCGCCGTCGAAGAATTGCCTGCGCAGGCGCAGGAGACGGCGACCGCGAGCGTGACCAATGCAAGGCGAGCGAGCCGCAAGGTATAAGTTGTAAATTGTTCCATCGGCCAGAGTCTAAATTGGACGCGGCGAAGTCTCAAGTCCGCGGGCGGAGAGTTTTATCCGGCTGCGGCGACAGTCCGCCCAGACGGGGGCGCAACGGGAAGACTCGGCAAACAAGGCGTCGAAACAGGACGACGAAAGCGTCGCCGCGGATTCGTCGGCCCGGGCGGAGCGGGGAAGAGAATTGCTCGCGCGGTCGGCCGAATCCACGTCAGCTTTCTTCGTCCTCTTCCTCATCCGCCCCGTGCTTCTTGTCGGCGCGCTTGATGCCGAATTTTTCGAGGCGGTATTGCAACGTGCGGAAGGTGAGGCCGAGCAGTTTCGCCGCCTTGGTGATGTTGTAGTCGGTGCGCTCCATCGCTTGCAGGATCAGGCTGCGCTCGAAGTCCTCAAACGAGATGCCTTCGTGCGGCAACTTGAACGCGCCCTCGATCTGCGGGCGCACCTCCTGTCTTACTTCGAGCGGCAGGTCTTCGACCGTGATGAGGTCGGCCTCGGCCAGCAGGATGGCGCGCTCGATGGCCGATTCGAGTTGGCGGACGTTGCCCGGCCACGCGTATTCGAGCATCACGACGCGCGCTTCCGGCGTTAAGCCTCGTATGAGCCGCGAGGTGTTGCGCGTGTGCTTCTTCAAAAAGAAGTTGATGAGCACGGCGATGTCCTCGCGCCGTTCGCGCAAGGGGGGGATGTCAATGGAGAGGACGTTGATGCGGTAGTAGAGGTCGTCGCGGAAGCGGCCGTCCTTGACCATCGCGAGCAGGTCGCGGTTCGTGGCGGCGACGACGCGCACGTCAATCTTGATCGGGCGCGTGCCGCCCACACGCCTGATCTCGCGTTCCTGCAAGGCGCGCAGCAGTTTCGCCTGCATCGAGATGTCGAGTTCGCCGATCTCGTCGAGGAACAGCGTGCCGCGGTCGGCCACTTCGAAGAGACCTTTCTTCTCGGCGTGCGCGCCCGTGAAACTGCCTTTCTCGTGGCCGAAGAGTTCCGACTCCAGCAAATTCTCGTTGATGGCGGCGCAGTTGACGGCCTGAAACATCTCGGTCGCGCGCTGGCTCTGGTTGTGAATCGCGCGCGCGATCAACTCTTTGCCCGTGCCCGACTCGCCGCGAATCAACACTGTCGAGGCCGAGCGCGCGACCTTCAAGACCATCTTCTTCACGGACTCCATCTCGGGCGAGTCGGAGATGATCTCGCTGTCGAGCGATTCGAGTTTCGTGAGCGCGCGGCGGATGGTGTCTAAGAGCGTCTCGCGGTCGTAGGGCTTTTCGAGATAGTCGAACGCGCCGCGCCTGAGCGCCTCTTTGGCCGAGTCAATCGAGCCGTGCGCCGTGAGCAAAATGACGATGATGGACGAATCGTAAGCGAGCAGCCGTTGGAGCAGTTCGATGCCGTCCATGCCGGTCATCTTCAGATCGGTGAGCACGAGGTCGAAGCGTTTGTCCTTGACGATCTTCAACGCGGCCTCGCCCGACGAAGCGGTCATCACGTCGTAGCCCTCGCTCGACAGGATCATTTCCAGAATCTCTCGTTGCCCCCGCTCGTCGTCCACCACGAGTATGCTTTTGCGTGCCATCAGAAACTCCTAAGTGATGAGTGATGAGTGATGGGTGATGAGTAAAAGACAAAATGTTTTAACTCATCACCCATCACTCATCACTCATCACTTCCGTTGTTGGTAGTGTAACTGTAAAAGTCGTGCCTTCGCCGTGTTTGCTGGTGACGTTGATCGTGCCCTCGTGGTCGTCAACGGCTTTCTTGACGATGGCGAGGCCGAGTCCGGTGCCCGTCTCCTTCGTGGAGAAATAGGGTTCAAACACTTGCGAGACGTTCTCGGCTTCGATGCCGCGCCCGGTATCCGCGATGTCAACGCGCGCGCGTTTCGGATCGCTGGCCGAGAGCGTGATCGTCAGACGCCCGCCCGTGCCGTCGCCTTCCATCGCCTGCACCGCGTTGATAATAAGGTTTGTGAAGATGGAACGTAAAGATTCGGCGTCGCCCCGCACCGGCGGGATGTCGCCGTCCGACTCGATGCGCGTCTCGATGTTACTCTCGACCGCCTGCACCTCGACGATGCGCAAGGCGTCTTCGACCGCCTCGCGCAGGTTGATGGGGCGCATCTCCAGTTGCGCCGGGCGCGTGTATTTGAGGAACTCCGAGATGCGCGTGTTGATGCGCGCCACTTCGGCCTTGAGTTGCGTCGTGAGGCGTTCGACCATCGCGCGCTTCTGCGGGTCGCTCGGCGCGAGCGAGGTGCGCAGGTGGTCGAGCGTGAGGTTGATGTAGTTGAGCGGATTGCGTATCTCGTGCGCGATGGCCGAGGCGAGGCGGCCGACGACCGCTGAGCGTTCCGCGAGATTGAGGCGGCTTTCGAGATCGCGCATGCCTCCGAGCCGCGCGATCATCTCGTTGAAGACCGTGGCGAGCGCGCCCATCTCGTCGCGGCGCGTGGCCGAAGGGACGTGAAAATTGAAATCGCCGACGGCCACACGACGCGCCGCGTCCGACAACTCCTGGATCGGCCGCGTGAAACGCCAGACGAGAATTCCCGCGGCGAGCGTGGCGATGAGAAGGACGGCGAGCGTCGGGAGCAGCGGGCGGGCGTCCTGCCAGAGCGAATGCGACTCGTGCGTCTGCGCCGAGCCGAGCACGACGATGATGTAGTTGAGTCCCTGCGAGGTGGCGGCGGAGATGGTGAAGGCGCGCGGCTCGCCCGCGACGGGCTGCGGACTTGCCAGTTGGTCGGCGTAGACGAGACGCGGCAGTTGCGCCTCGCTCACGGTGAAGTACTTGACGCTGCCGTCGTCGAGCGTCTTCGGGATGAACTTGGGGTCGAGGCTGTCGTCTATGAGGTCTTCGTCGTCGAGACGATTGGGGCTGCGTCCTTCATCCTTGACGACGAGGACGTTGGTGATGCGCCCCGTGTGTTTCTCACGCAGGAGGAAGCCGCGCTCGCGGTCGAGTTCTTCGAGCCGTTGCGTCGTGTTGAAACTTTGCGCGGCAAGCGAAATTCCGGCAGCCAGCGCCTGCTCCTGCTCGGCGATGGTGCGGGCAACCTGTTGCTCCGACAGACGATTCAAATAGAACTGCACGCCGAGCGTGGCGACGAGTAGACCGGCCAGCACGAGCAGCAGACGCACACGGAAACTGTTTAAGAGTCTGAAAATTCCCATTCGAGACGTGACGTTTTAGTACATCGTTCCTTCAAGTTGAACGATAGCAGCCTTCTGCTAAACAAAATTAACTAAAGGTGTTGCCCGTCACTAATTCGTGATGTTATAGTCGCAAGCGTCTCCAACGCAAACCCCCCGGAGACCCTAGGGGGATTGTCTCCCCACCACGCCAGTTACGAAGATCGTAAATTTGAACGAAGGAACTGTTTGAAAGAACAGGTCTGGGGAGCGTACTTACAGCCCCACGAACTGTTCGTCCGAAGCCGTAACGGACACGCCGCGACCGCGCACACCCTCGCGCAAGCAAAATCGCCCGGACGTGTTCACCAAACCAAGTGCCGACAAACCGCGCGAACTTCCGCCCCGGAAGAGTCGTGTACTCTCAAATAGCTTTAACCGGAGAGGATTTTTTGATGACCCGTATACATCCCCCGTCCCCCTTGTTCGTCTCCCTGCTCTTAACTTTCTGCATCGCCGCCCCGGCCTTTGCCGCCGCCAAAAAAAACAAGCCCGCCGCGCCGGCCAAATCTTCCAAGTCCGCGAAGGCCGATAAAAAGTCGAAAGCAGATAAAGGCCAGGACAAGACTGCCGCGAAAAAGCCTTCCGCGAAAGAGACGCGCGCCGAGCGTGCCGCCGCGAACAAGAAGGAACGCGCCGCGCAGAGGGAGGAACGCGGGAGGGGCGGAAAACTTTCCAAGCGGGAACGCCTCGCGCAGGAGCGCCGTGAAGAGGCCGCGCGCCGCGCCGAGGCGGCAAGGCGTGCCGAGGCCGCAAGGCGCGCGGAGATCGCGCGTCAGGCCGCGATTGCCCGCCAGCGCGCCTTCGATAAAGCGATCCGCGACGAAGTTCAGGCGAACATACTGCGCGACGACCCGACGGGCGAAGACCCGGAAGTGCGCCGCGTGGCCGTTCAGGCGCTCGGCTATCATGCCGCCTCCGTGGTCGTGATGAATCCGCGGACGGGGCAGGTCTACACCATCGTCAACCAGGAGTGGGGCGTGCGTCGCGGCTTCAAGCCGTGTTCGACGATCAAACTCATTTCGGGATTGGCCGGAGTGGTCGAGGGCGTCATTGACCCGATGATCGAGAACGCCTCGTACAGCAACCGCATGAATTTGACGGACGCGCTGGCCTACTCGCACAACGGTTATTTCCAGCAGGTCGGCCGCCGGGTCGGCTTCGAGCGTCTGTCGAGCTACGCGCGCCAATTCGGTTACGGCGAGCGCACGGGCATCAACCACGTCAACGAGTACGCCGGGCGCGTGCCGCTCTTTAAAAACGACGTGGGGATGCTGCGCATGAGTTCGCACGGCGACGACTTTGAGGTCACGCCGCTGCAACTCGCCACGCTCGCCGCCGTCTTCGGCAACGGCGGAACGCTCGTCACCCCACACCTGCCGCGCACGCCGCAGGAGAATGTCAGGTTCAAGACCATCGTGCGCCGCCAACTCAACATCCCGCAGGAGGCTTTGCGACGGATGTTGCCGGGCATGATCGGCGCGGTCAACTACGGCACAGGCCGCAAGGCTCAAGACCCGCAGCAGACCATCGCCGGGAAGACCGGCACGTGCATCGGCGCGCACGGCATCTGGGACGGCTCGTTCACCTCCTACGCCCCGGTCGAAGACCCGCAACTCGCCATCGCCGTCATCGGTCGCGGGCCGGACGCGCGCAGGGGCTTCCCCGCGTCGGTCGCCGGTCAAATCTACCGCGCGCTGGCCTATCGCTTCGCCAAGCGCAACGGCAAGTCGCCGCTCCCGCTCACGCCGGAGATGCTCGCGCCGCGCCCGAAGGTTGATGCGACGACCCTCGCCGACACGGAAGCACAGGAAGACGCCGACGACGATGCCGCCAACGCAACGGGCGACGCGAATGGTAATTCGCGCACGGCCGACGGTCTCAGGCGCGTGTTGATGCCCGTCGAGACGCGCCCGACCGATGTCACGACGCGCCCGGCCGCCAAGCCGTCGAATACGCCCGCCGCGCCGTCGCAGGGCACGCAATCGCCCCAGACGGACGTGCGCCCGCGCCGCGTGCTGACAAATACCCCGTAACGAAGTTATAACCGGAATAGAAGGAACAATGCGCCGCGCTTTGGTGTCTAATCGAGGACACAAAACGCGGCGTATTATTTTTGCGGGCTAACGGTGTCGCGACGCTTGACACGTTTCCGTCAGTTATTGCAGTATCACGGCGCAACGCGTTTATCGTTGCCCGCTCCCACAACTCGTTAGAACTTCGGTGTCGCACCTCCCCAAAGGTCAGCACACCCGACCCGCGCCGCGCGAGTGACGGCAACTAGCCGCGCGGCCTGCGCATCTGATTGACGCGCGAAGCTTGAAGCCGCTCGCGGCCCCCACTACTTGAAGGCTCCGAATCACGCAGACGATTTTTGTTTGGAGGACATGCGACATCATGATGAGAAACCTGATCAGACTGTTGACCCTGGCCGCGCTCGCCACCTTCTTCGCGCTGCCGTCGTTCGCGCAGACAGCAGCAGCAGCGCCTGCCGCCGACGCCAATCCTTGTGAGGAGGCTGCCCGCGGTGAAATGTACACCAGATATTACGAGTTGAAAGGTAAGAAAGACGCGAAGGGTCAGCCCGACCCGGCCGCGCAGAAGGAAGCCTACGGGATAGGGCAGGAGTACTTAACGAAGTACGCCAGTTGCAACGACACCTACTCGAAGGCCGTGCAGAAGTTCGTCACCCAGTACGGCGAGGCCGTGCGCAAGGTGAGCGGCGCCGCCGAACTCAGCGATGCCCTGTATGTAAAAAAGGATTACGCGAAAGCCTTCCAGATCGCCCAGCCGATGATCGCGGCCGACCCCGAAAATCTGAGCCTGCTCATCCAACTCGGCTACGCCGGATACAACGCGCAGAGCCTGAACCCGCCCCTCGCCACGTTCAGCCCGACCGCGCTTGGCTACGCGAAGAGAGCCATCCAGATGCTCGAAGCCGGGAAGTCCCCGAGCGAATGGGTGCTGTTCAAGTCGAAGGACGAAGCGCTCGCCTATCTCAACTTCGCCGTCGGCGAATACATGATCAAGAGCGAGCCGGCGGGCGCAATTCCGTTTTACCTGAAATCGCTCGCGCTCGAATCAGATGTGAAGAAAACGCCGGCGGCTTATGCCCGGTTGGCGGCGGCCTATCAGGTCGGGCAGTACGACCCGTTGCAGAGGGAATTCACGGCCAAGTACGGCGGTAAGCCGGAGACGGATGAGAGCAAGTTCGCTTTGAACAATTTGAATCAAGTGATGGATCGCGTCATTGACGCTTACGCTCGCGCCGTCAATCTCGCCGCTAATGATACTAATCCGAAAATGGTGGCGGAGAAAAAAGTGTGGATGGAAACCCTGACCGGTTTCTACAAGTTCCGCAACAACGATTCTGTCACCGGCCTCGACGCCTTCATCGCGAGCGCGACTTCGAAGCCGCTGCCCGCGCCCTTCACGCCGCAGCCCTACGTGCCTGCGGCGACGCCCGCGCCTTCGACCGGCGGCACAACATCCGATAGCGGCGACGCCGGAGCGGGCAACGGGAACGGCTCGATGACCGCGACCACTCCGGCCGCAACGCCCGCGACGGCCGCGCCCGCGCAAAGCACCACGGCGGCCAAGCCCAAGACCACTGTCAAAAAACCCTAAACGGTACTTCCAGACCGTAATCGTCTTCGACCACAGAAGCCGGGCGCACCGTGTAGAGCACGATGCGCCCGGCTTCTGGGTCAACGGGCGTGGTTTTCGGCGCGCCCGCAACTCGCCGCCGTGCTCAACGCTTGACGAGAACGGAAAAGCCTTGGCAAGCTATTTCGGAATCGGCAGCATCAGAGAAGTGGAAGTATCCGACCCGCAATGAAGCCAAAACAAAAAGCACAGGCCACCGCATCGCAGACGGCGCGGCGCGCTCTCACTTTCGCCCTCGCCCCGTCCGCTCTGCTCTGTCTCATCGCGTTGCCGTCGGCGGCGCAACAGCAGCAGCCTGCGGCGCAGCGTGCGACCGCGGCGCGCAGGCAGCAGCAGGCGCAGGTCACAGAAGCGCAGGCGGAACTCTACGAACGCTGGCGCGCAAACGTTAATCTCAACCAATCGGCCGCCTTCGAGGCCGGGCGCGAGTACGTCGGCAAATACCCGGATGACGAGTACGGTCAGCGCGTGCGCGTGTGGGTGGAGACTTACGAGCGCGCCGCGCGCAAATTGCAGTTCGAGGGGCTACTGTTCAGGGAGAAGAAGTACGCGGCGGCTTACGCGCTCGGCAAGCAGGTGCTCGCGGCCGAGCCGGACAACTTGCGGACGATTATCAACCTCGCTTCCGCAGGCTATCAGGCGTCGAACGCGGGCGACGCTTCGTTCAATGCCGAGACGCTCGATTTCGCGCGGCGCGCGACCGCGCTGCTCGAAGGGGGCGCGCAGCCTTCCGACTGGAAGCCTTTCAACGGCCGACCCGACGCGCTCGCGTATCTCAATTTCATCACCGGCGAACTCATTCTGAAAGAGACGCCCGTCGAGTCGGTCAACTATTTTCGCAAGGCCATCGCGTCCGAGGGCGCAATCAAAGATACCCCGGTCATCTACTCTCGCCTTGCCGCCGCCTACGTCGCCGGCCGCTACGAGCCGCAGTCGAAAGAGTTCGAGGCGCGCTTCGGCGGCAAAGAGGCGACGGCCGAAAGCAAGGCCGCGCTCGAAGAGATCAACAGCACCGTTGACCTCATCACGGACGCCTACGCGCGCGCCGTCGCGCTGAGCGGCGCGGAAGCGCAGTACCGTGAAGCGCGCGCTCGCTGGATGCAGGAACTCACGCGCTTCTACAAATTCCGCAACAACGATTCCACCGAAGGACTCGAAGCCTATATCGCGGGCGCGACCGCGAAACCTCTGCCATGAAAGAAGGTGACAGGGGGAGGGGTAAAGGGTAAAGGAAAGAAAAGCAACTCGCGACGAGCGCGACTTCTTCACCTTGCCCTTTACCCCTTCCTCTTTTCCTTTAGCAGCCCTTTCCCGTTTCCGATTCAGCTTTCCCTCCGCTGTTTGCTACAATCGCGCGCACTGTGGAAGATTCCCAAACGATAGCAGCCGGCCTCGGCGCGTTGGAAGAAAAGCTCGGTTACACTTTCAACGACCGCACGCTGTTGGAGCGCGCTCTGACGCACCGTTCGTGGGCGCACGAGCACGTCGCGCCGGGCGATGAAATCGAGGCGCGCCGCCTGCACAACGAGGCGCTCGAATTCGTCGGCGACTCTGTGCTCGGTCTCGCCGTCGCCGACTATCTCTATCAATCCACCCTCGACGCGACCGAAGGCGATCTCTCGCGCATGAAGCACCGGCTCGTGAGCACCGTGATGCTCGCGCGCGTCGCGCGCCGCCTCGGACTCGGCGACTATTTGCGTATCGGGCGCGGCGAGGAGAAGACCGGCGGGCGGCGCAAGCGCGCTCTGCTGGCCGATGTGGTCGAGGCCGTCATCGCCGCCGTCTATCTGGACGGCGGTTACGAAAGCGCGAGCGAGTTCGTCCGGCAATTGCTCAGTTCCGAGTTGACGGAGGCGAACCCGGAGCAGGCCGCCGCCGATGATTACAAAACGATGTTGCAGGAGCGCGTGCAGGCGACTTTCCATGTCACGCCGACCTACAACGTGGTTGATACGGAAGGGCCGCCGCACCGCCGCATATTCCACGTCGAGGTGGTCTTCGCCGACAACAACGTGCCCGGCGCGGGTTCTACGATCAAGGCCGCCGAAATGGACGCCGCGCGCCGCGCTCTCGAACAAGTTGACCTCACGCCGCAGGCGGAAGCGCCGCAGGCAGAAGTGCGGCAGGCCGAAGCGGCGGATTGAAAGATAAGGCAGAGCTTAAACATAATGCGTAGGTGCGTGCGGCTTGACCGCCCCGCCCGTGTTTATCTACGATAATTTTATGAGCAATGATTCCCGTTCGACGATGATGGAAGACCCGCCCGTAGAGACTCCGGCGGGTAAGGCGACGCGAAAGAGTGCGTCGCGCGCGATTGGAGATGGAGACGCGCCCGAGACGAAACCGGCTCAACCGGGGCCGCCGCGCAGCGTGTGGCGCGAATATTTCGAGTCGCTCGTGGTGACGGCGATCATGGCGCTGTTCGGCATGACGTTCGTCGTGCAGGCGGTGAAAGTCCCGACCGGCTCGATGCAGAACACGATCACCATCGGCGACCACCTGCTCGTCAATAAGTTCATCTTCGCGCCCGGCTCCGAGCCGCTGCCGTTCCTTCCGCAGCGCGAGATCAGGCGCGGCGACATCGTGGTCTTCAAATATCCCGGCAACCCCATCGAGCCGTGGATGGACAAGCCGAACGATCCGGGCAACAAGCAATACGTCACCAACTACGTCAAGCGTGTCATTGGCCTGCCCGGCGACCGCATCGAACTGCGCGGCACGCGCATCATCGTCAACGGCCAGCCCCTCAGCGAGCGTGTCATCACGGCCATCAACCACCCGGACGATCCGACCACAGAGGGCGACGAGGTACTCGCGCCGCTTACGACGGAGGCCAACCCGCCGCCGCAGGGCGAAGGCTCCTACACCGTCGCCTACAGCCCCGCGTCGCGCCTCGACGAAGAAGACGATCACAGCAACCTGCCCATTTACAAACTCTTCAACGGGCAGAAGACCATCGTCGTGCCGCCCGACTCGTATTTCATGATGGGCGACAACCGCGACAACAGCCTCGACAGTCGTTACTGGGGGTTCGTTCCGCGCGACCTGATCATCGGCCGCGCGCTCTTCGTCTACTGGTCTTACGACGAGAGCGCGCCCACCGGCGGCTTCCCCTACATCCAGAGCTTTTTCAGCAACACGCGCTGGAGCCGTACCGGCACGATGGTCAAATAGCGTCAGCGGAACGACGGTCGCATCACTCACAACAGTAACAAGGGGGCAAGAGGAATGTTCGGGTCTCAGTGGCAACTCGGTGGTTTAAGTTGGAAGGAACTGGCGACGCGCGTCTGGTCGGAGATTAGCGAGGACGACATCTTCGGACGCTCCGCCCAACTCTCTTATTACTTTCTGCTCGCGCTCTTTCCGCTCCTGTTGTTCATCACGGCCGTGCTCGGCCAGTTTGCCGACGCCGGAAGCGAACTGCGCGAAAACCTTCTGAGCCTGCTCGGCTCGGTCGTCCCGCAGGAAGCGGGCGACCTCATCCACGAGACCATCGAGAAGGTGGAAGAGGGTTCGGGCGGCGGCAAAATCTCCTTCGGCATCCTCGCCACGCTCTGGGCGGCCTCGAACGGCATGACCGCCATCTGCCAGACGCTCAACATCGCCTACGAGGTGGAAGAGACGCGCCCGTGGTGGAAGGTGCGGCTCGTCTCGCTCGGCCTGACAATCGCGCTCGCCGTCCTCATACTCTCCGCGCTGACGCTCATGCTCTTCGGCGGGCACATCGCCGAATACATCGCCGCGAGTTTCAGCTTCGGGCGGGTGTTCACTGTGGGCTGGAAGATTTTGCAGTGGCCGGTGGTGCTCATCTTCGTGCTCGCCGCCTTCGGTCTCATCTACTACCTCGCGCCCGACGTGAAGAAACGCAGTTGGCACTGGGTCAGCCCCGGCGCGACCGTCGCCGTCGCGCTCTGGCTCGTCGTCTCGTTCGGCTTCCGCGCCTATCTCAGTTACTTCAACTCCTACAACGCTACCTACGGCTCGCTCGGCGCGGTCATCATCCTCATGCTCTGGTTCTACCTGACCGGCGCGGCCATCCTCATCGGCGGCGAAGTCAACTCCGAGATCGAACTGGCGACGACCGGAAAGACCGAGAAGCAGATTGACCCGAGCGCGGCCAAACCTTCTTCGCCGACCGCTCCCAAGCCGCAACCGGCGGGCGCGAAAACTCCCGGCGAACTCGCCGCCGCCGCGCGCAGGCGCGAACGAGAAAAGCGGCGCAAAAAGTAGGTGGATGATTTAACGCGAACGCGCGGGCGCGCCGCTTCGGGTCGCCGCCTGCCAGAATTTTCTTGACTTAGCGCGCGCAAAGCATATCATCCGCGCACCATGACACAACCCGCCATCAATTTCGGCCCCAAAGCGAATCAGGCCGTGGTCAGCGTCCACACGCTCGGAGTACTGACGGAAATTCTCAGCGCCGCCAATCTCGATTCGTGTCTGATCACGAGCACCAGCCGCACCCCTGTAGATCAGGCGCGCATCATGTTCAACAACATCGTCGGTAAGGGCGTGACGGCGCAAAAGGCGCTCTACAGAGCCCCCGGCAAAGCGGTGGTTGACGAATACGTGAAGGCTAAGAACGCGGGCAAGAGCAGCGATGAGATCAAGGCGGCGATGGAGGCCAAAATCAGGGCGCTCGGCCCCGCTAACGTGAGCCATCACTGCGCCGACCCGGCCATCCTGAACGTGATTGACATCTCGCCGTCGTCACTCTCGAACAAAGCGGCGTTCGAGAAAGCGACCAGGGCGGCGCAGACGAAGGGTGCGGTCAGCAAGTTTCTCACGCCGGGCAACAACGACCCCGCATACCATCTGGAAATCCCGCAACCGAAGTCCGTCGCCTGACTCGCCTTTGCCCCGGCCGCGCTATTCGCTGATCCCGGTCAGCGCGAGGCCGAGCAGCATGATCTTCTTGATGCCTTTGTAGAGCGGTTCGATCTCGCAGTATTCGGTGAGGGCGTGCGAATCGCCGCAGGGGCCTGCGCCGGTCGAGATGGAGGAGATGCCCGCGAGCAGGGCTGCGCTTGAGTTGTTCGACCCCGTGATGGTGATCGGCGGGTTCTCGAAGCCGAGCGCGAGGTGGACGGATTCGGCCGTGCGCACGAGCGGCGAGTTGCGGTGGTTGGGAATCTGCGCGGACGGCGAAGTGGAAATCACTTCGGTCTTGACGGTCATCCCTGCGCGCTTCGCCTCTTCCTGAATGATCGCGTTAATCTTCTTCTCCAGTTCGGCGATCACCGCGTTGTCGGTCGAACGCAGGTCAACGGTGAACCACGCGTCGGCCGCCTTCGCGTTGACCACCTCCGAGCCGCCGAGCATCCCGATGTTCAAGTTTGAAGAGGGAGTGCGCGGCACTTCGAGTTCGTAGATGCGCGCGATGGCGCGGGCGAGGGGAAGCGTGGCGGAATGGGGCGGCGTGCGCGAGCGGGTGTGGCCGCCGGGGCCGATGAAGTGGTGCTTGTACCAGTTGATGCCGATGCCGCCGTAAGTGAAGCCCTCGTAGCCGCCGTCGAGCGCGATGTAATGATCGATCCTGCCCTTGTTCTCCTTGACATACTCCTCCGCGCCGCGCAGCGCCGTCTCCTCCTCCACCGTGAAGACGAAGACGAGGTCGCCGCGCGTCTTGATCCGCGCCGCGTCGAGCGCGCGGATCATGGCGAGCATGGCTTCGATGTTGCGCGTGTCGTCGCCGACGCCGGGGGCGTAAATCCGGCCGTCGCGGATCGTGGCTTTGATCTGCAAGCCTTCCTGAAAGACCGTGTCGAGGTGCGCGTCGAAGACGACGCGGGGGCCGCCGCCCGTCCCCTTGCGCTCCGCGATCAGGTTGCCCGTCGCGTCGTAATGAACATTCGACAGCTTGTAGCCGCGCAGTATTTTTTCGATGTACTCGGCGCGCGGTCTCTCCTTGCCCGACGGTGCGTTGATCTCGGTGATGGCAATCCATTCGCGCAGAGTCTCGGCGCGGTCTTTGTCCACGAAGGCGAAGGCCGTCTGGACGGCGGGGCGGTTCATCAAGGCTCTGGTCTGCTCCACGGTCAACTGTGCCCCGCTTTCGGCGGGAAGGGCGGCGAGGCAGAGCAACAGCGCGGCGAGACGCAACAGGATGCGGGGCGTGCGGGTCATCAAAATCACTCCTTCAAGTGTGCGCGGGCGGGGGAAGTTAATCAACGTTGCCAGTAGTGCTTGATCTTCTGCGGGAGCAGTTGGAAGGGGACGTATTCGGCGCGTCGCCCGGCGCGGCGCATCTCCTCGACCATGCGTATCGCGCCGTCGGCGTTGCGCGTGTGGACGAGGATCGTAGCCCCCTGCTGCATGCGCGGGTTGGCGGCGAGCCACGCGGCGACGGCGTAGCCGGTGCGCTCGTCGTCGTGCGCGGAGGACTTGTAGTGTTCGGGCAGCAAATCGTGGTCGAGGAAGACGGCATCGTAGAAATTCCGCGAGAGCAGTTCGATGGCGCGGCGCGGTTCTACGGCGATGTCGAGATGGTCGCCGGCAAAGCGCGCGTCAAACCAATCGTGGCGCTTTTCGTCGTCGTCGAGAAGAAAGACGCGGATCGCGTCGCGTTGCGGCGCGGCGTTGCCCAGACCGAGTTTGCCGAGAAGTCCTTGCCAGATGCTCATAAATGCGTGGAGCAATTTAATACGCGCCCGGCGCGAGCGCGTGTTGCATTATCCCCGTGATAAAATTAGTATACCGGCAGGAAATATATCATAGACGCTTAAGCCGGGACGACAAAGCAGTCTCCTACCCCCAACTGAAAAGTTTAATTCATACGGCGGCATTTCCGAGGCCGCGCCAGGCTGCTTCGAGAAACGAAACTGCTTTTATAAACGATGGCAAAATGCCCGTACTGTAAAAGACCGCTGCCCGGCCTCGGCCTCAAATGCCGCGCTTGCCGCCGCTACGTGCTCGGCTGGCCGCACGTCCTGGTGCTCTCCATCTTCGTTCTCATCTCGCTCGCCGTCATACTCGAATTACTTCTCAGGCTGCTCTGAGCGTGCGCTTGATTACATGCTGCCGCACGCGTGTCGCCGTGTTGCGACGGGGCAAAAATCGGGCGGTTAAATGATAAAGTTCGGGCAAAATTATTATGTTTTGCCGTGCCGGTAAGTTCGTCTTGCAATCTCAGTTTCGGATGCTATAATCCGCCCCGTTCCCTCAGGGATGGACGTTTTTGAGGAGTCGAAAATCAGGCCGCATACCCGAGTCATACCCCGCGCGGCTTTAGTTCCAAAGTTCAACCGTGCATTAACCGCCGAGCAGGATGTCGTCCGACAACGCCAAAAAGATACCGCCGCTGCGCGCCGTGCCCGAGAAGGACACGGGGACGCCCGCGCTGCCCTTCGACGGCGCGCCGGCCCCTTACGAGGACGCGGCGCAGTCCGACGCATCTCTCGCGGCGTGCCCCTACTGCTTCGGCGCAGGGATGGAAGTGATCGCGGGCAAGGGCGCGCGCCGCTGCCGCTGCCGCGAGCAGGGCGGCCGGACAAAGATGCTCGAAGGCGCGCGCATCCCGCGCCGCTACGACGCCTGCTCGCTCCACAACTATTTCCCCGCGCCCAACAACGGCACGCAACTCAAAGCCTTCAACTACGCCTTTCGCCTCGTGCGCGAATACCCGGCCGTGGATCGCGGCCTGTTGTTCATGGGCACGGTCGGCGTCGGCAAGACGCACCTCTCGGTCGCCATCCTGCGCGGCCTGATGGAGAAGGGCGTGCCGTGTCTCTTCTACGAATTCGGCTCGCTCCTGAAAGAGATTCAAGACTCCTACAACAAGATTTCGCACACGTCCGAACTGCGCCTGCTCGCGCCCGTCTACCAGGCGGAGGTGCTCGTGCTGGACGAACTCGGCGCGTCGAAACCGACCGACTGGGTGCGCGACACCATGATGCAAATCATCGGCACGCGCTACAACGACAAGAAACTCACCATCTTCACCACCAACTACCTCGACGCGCGACGCGCCCCGACCGACGAGACGCTGGAAGACCGCGTCGGCGTCCGCCTGCGTAGCCGCCTCTTCGAGATGTGCAAGACCGTCCACATCGAAGGCGACGACTACCGCCGCCGCTACGACACGCAGCAGCCCTCTTAAATAAAGGCAATTATATAGTTGGCTCGCCCCTTGCGCTTGAAGGCCGTGCTATCGCGGTCAGGTGCATGCCGTTGTTAGGCGTGGAGCACCACAACGGACTAACCTTAGCAATCCGTGACCCATGTAATCAGCTTGTCAGACCTATCGAAGTAGAAGATTGAGACGACGCTCTCACAGAAATAGAAACCCCCTCCCACCCCATTGCTGAATGACACTGAAACCTTTCCGATAGCCTCTACTTCTGTTTTACCATCAGGCGCAATGACAGTGTAACCTGGTGCTTCTCTTATGTAGTCAGACCTGACCGGCTTAACCCCATTAACCTCTAGTGAGTCAAGATACTTTATGATCTCAGCTTTATCTGAACCTACATGAATACCCTTGCTGATTCCCGAGTTAACATCACCCTTCGAGACTTTCAGCCCACATGAGGCAAGCATGAATACGGACACCAAAATGGCCGCCGTGAGGGGCAATATGTTTGAATGGTCACGAGATTTCATGGTTTTGGGCTACCCTTCAACTCCCACGCCTAACGCTGGAATTGAGCGGCGTGCGAAAGCACACAACATGGAAATGACAAAGCACCGTGAAAGGGACGCTACCCCGCCGTCCGCCCGAATGACTTGTTAGCCCACCCATAGCAGGAACGAGCCGCTTTATTGATGTTTGTCTTCCTTAAACCACCCACTGAGTCAGCCATGTTGCGAACGCAATCCAAGCGTCAGTCCCTGCTATCATCAAGCGCAGGGGCTGCGATACGACGATTATCAAACCGCCCCACGCTGTGGCGCGATGGATTCGCCCGCGCGAGATGAAATCGTAAATAAGGCAAGCTGCAATAAAGAGGTCGGTCAAACCAAAAAAAGCCGGCGGCCCTGCTTGAAGGAAAGCGAAAGGCAGTCGAGCGATTGCCGCGGGCAAAATCGAAATCGTCGCAAGCAGCATCAGCCTTTTATGCACGTCAGGACGGCGGCGAAAATAGAAGCCTGCGCTAACCAGACTCGCAAACACCAACATATCGGCAAGCGGAATCACCAAAAAGACGAGCGGCGGAGGTCCGCCCGGCGGTGTCGCTCCCTGCTGCGCTCTAATGATGGCTGTTGTTGCGCCGATTAGAACCATCAACACGGCAATTACTGCGCCGACAATTCCTAAACGCCGATGAATATCAGTTCTCTTTGCCGCGACGAGAACGGTTTGTGTCAGGTACAGCGCAAACCAAGACGTGAACACAATTCCGTGCAGATGGAGCAGCGGCATCAGCGGCTCGGTGTTGAAATATGATCTAAGAAAATATGTCCGCGCGAAACCAGCGAAAACGGTAGCTATGACTACGACTGCCATAACGATGTAGAAGATACGCTCGCCCCGTCTGCCCGCAATTCCCGCAGGCGCTACTTTAATTTCCTTTCCAACCGTTAACGGTTTCATCGAAAACTCCTTGAGATATGTTTTTACTCAGCGTTCCTTTTGCCCGTAGCGGTCTAATGCCCGGCATCACCCGCGCCCCTATTCAACGTACATGAGAGACTTCGTGATGGGGCGTCAGGAGCATGCCGTTGTTATGTGCCGCCGTGCTTCACGAGCAGGAACCTCGGCGGCGGGCCTTTCTCCTGCTCCGCCTCGAAGTAAGCTAGCGCATCGGGCGCGCAGATTAAAATAGAAGGGAGGCCATAGCCCATCACGGCTCGGATGGCTTCCTCAAGAGGAAGTTCCTTCCCGTCAACTGCATCGTTGAAGGAAATTACATGGCATGTTTTCTTCGCGCCCAGCTTTTCAAGAAGCCTTCGCAAACTAGGGGCGTCTTCCGGGTCGGAGAGAGGCTGAAGATAGCGGGCATCAAAGACGCCTGCGAAATCATGGCAAAGCCGATTAAGAAACTTGCCGCGCCGGGACTCTGAGCCAAGCTCAAAGCTGGCCCGTTCACGGCGCAACTTCTGTACGAAGTTGGTTACGAAAGCTTCTTCAATCGGACTCATTACTTTCCCCACCCAAAGGCACATAAGCCTATTCTATCGCAGGGTACGGCAGAACTACGTAATAGAGCGGTAAATGCCGCACCCCGCGCTATAACATGCTTGAATGCGTGTCACAAACCGCGCATAGCTTAGCATGCCACACTGTTAGCGCTTTGCCCTTTAGCGCCGTGCCGTGCAGGGCAAGCCGGAGAGACCCGGTCTAACAAATAAGGGCGATAATATACTTGACGAATCAAGCTCATCATGTTAATCTCTCTACATGATGACGAAGCAAACCACCCCCAAGACGCTGCAAGAAGCAATCATCTTCTTCTCGACTCCTGAGAACTGTATTAACTACTTGGTCGCGCGCCGTTGGCCTAATGGCGTTATCTGTCCGACGTGTGGACGCGATGATGTGTCTTTCCTTGCGAAGCAAAGCAAATGGCAATGCAAGAGCGCGCACGCGCGTCGTCAGTTCACGGTTAAAGTCGGAACGATCTTTGAAGATTCGCCGCTTGGCTTGGATAAGTGGCTCACGGCGATCTGGATGCTGACAAACTGCAAGAATGGCGTTAGCTCGTATGAAGTCCACCGTGCTATCGGTGTTACGCAAAAGACCGCTTGGTTCATGGTTCATCGCATCCGTCTCGCCATGCAGACCGGAACGTTTGAGATGAAGATGAGCGGCCAAGTTGAAGTTGACGAGACTTACATCGGCGGTCTCGCGCGCAACATGCACCGTGACGTGCGCGAGCGCAGAATTACGGGTACGGGCGGCAAAGGCAAGGTTGCTGTCATGGGACTCTTGGAGCGCAACGGCAAGGTCAGAGCGAAGGTCATTAGAGACGCTACGCAATTGACGCTTCACGCCGAAGTAAGAAGCAACGTCGCGCCAGGGGCGGAACTTTTCACGGATGGATGGAAGGCTTATAGCGGCCTGCAAAAGGATTACATTCACCAAGTTATTGACCATGCGGAGAAGTACGTTGACGGTCAGATTCACACTAACGGCATTGAAAATTTTTGGAGTCTCTTGAAGCGCGGGATTAAGGGAACGTATGTTTCCGTTGAACCGTTTCACCTGTTCCGCTACCTTGACGAGCAATCCTTTCGATTCAATGAGAGACATGGTAAAGACGCTGATAGGTTCGCTACCGTGACCGGACAACTTGCGGGCAAGCGTCTTACCTATAAGGAACTGACGGGGAAACTCGCAGACGATGAAATATCATCGCACTAAACAACTTACTTCTTTGAATTTGAAGAAGCGCGGGAGACGGGCGAAGTAGTTCGCTCGTCTTTTTGTTTTGCTTTCGCCTGTCTTTCTTCTTCTAATTTTTTTTGAAGTTCCGAATAAGGGACGGCTAAGAGTCCATCCATTACCTTGTCAAAGTTCTCAAACTCTTTAGATTGCTTCTTCTTCATTTCCTCAACCTCGCAGTGTTAATGCTTGTATGTCGTATTGCAGTAAGGGTGCGCGGTTTGAGCGTTTTCAAGCTCACCTTGACCCCCGTCCGCTTTCCGAGTGACATGATCAATCGTTATAGACTTCGTATGCAGTCGCGCGCCACAAATCCCGCACCTCACGGGAGTTTCAACAGCATCACGCAAGAAAGCCTGTGATTTAGTCTCGGTGGTGAAATCCGCCCCCACAGGTTCTTTTAAAGATGTAAGAGGCGTCAAGAATCGAAAAACATCATGGCCTTGTAGTAATTCCAAAACCTTAGCCTCGGACTTACCCGCGACTATCTTATCCAAGATAAGCCGATAGAGGGTTTTCAGGTGGTCAGACCCTTTTGAACCGCTACCCCACTTCGTTGTTACTTGATTTGCGAAACTCTTGTATTTCAGTAGAAACTCTTCAAACACTTTACGATGTTTTGTGAAGGTGGCGTATAAATCCTCTCTTTCAAAGTCCTTCAAAAGCCCTATAACCGCGAGGAATGACGTAGGCTGAAAACGGCCTTCGGTACTATAGAAGTACACGATGGGATGCAAACCCAAACTGGAAGGGTGAGTTCCAGACATACGATAAGAGATTCTACGGACGGTTTTCAGGTACTTAATCGTATCGTCACCGGACGAATCGTCAACACTTGGCTTAGTTTGGCTATCGCTTTCGTTAGCTAGATTGACTAGCTCAAAAACAAGCGGCAACGTTTGAGACGAGTAACTTTGTCCCGCCACTGGCAAGTCGAGTGTTTTTATCGGTATGCTCAATATCGGCGTGAACAAGTTTTCGTGAATCTCCTTAGCCAGCGATTCAATCAATTGCTTTTTTTCCTCAGCGAACTTCGACCAGTATTTATGGCCTGTGCCAGCACGAATGATTGCCCTGGCAGCTAAAGCGTTTGGCTTGTTCCGCGACTTAAGCAACTTGAGTTCTGTCCTATCAATCGGAACTGCTTCTTGATTGATTTTGAAGAATGAGGCTTCGGCCTTTTTAGAATCTCCAGTTACCCATTGGAGCGTTACTGATACTTGACCAAGCATCTTAGCCCTAGCTAAAACGTCGGGCTTGGATTTCTCAGGGAACTTAATGGCGAACTGATGGTCTTTATATGAGCCTATCTCCTTGTTGATTAAACGTCGCGTTCTTTCAGCAACCTTCGCTTGCTCCGGCGCGATAACATGAGTAAAGAATTGGCGAGATAATTCGCCGTCGCCGTAATCATCATTCACCCACGCGATCAATGCACTCAATCTGTGCGCGCCGTCAATTGCAAAGGTGCCGCCTTGCGACCGCCACAGAATAAGCGCGGGTATTAAATCGCCGTTGACAAAGGTCTTTACGAAGTCTTTGATTTTCCTGGAAGACCAACTTGCGGTCTCACGTTGGAAATCAGGCTTGCGAAGTACATCGTAGAAAAACGATCCGCCTTCAAGGTCTCGGATTTGCATTGTTCGCGGTGGCTCAGATTGTGATGTATTTTCCATCGTGTCAAAATCAGCACGCGGAATAAGAGCGTCCAAATTGACGTTATTAGCCATAAATCCCCCGAAGACGGACAGAGTGTTAAAATCGTCTTCATTGTCACATTCAGGGCATGATTCGTCAAGTATATTATCGCCCAAATAAGCCTTAGCCGAAACTCAGAGGTCATCGCTTACCGGGTAAGTTCGACTTGTCATATATGCGTCGGGTGAGTCAACTATAAGATTGCCTAAATAAAGCAACTCCCTCCGACGTTTTCTCCTGACAATGGATGTTCCCGCTGCTGTGCGGCTTCGACGCATACATCAGGGTTTCTTCGCGCGGTAGCGTTTCATCTCGGCGAAGTACTTATCGAGCGAGGGCTTGAGCGCGGCGTCGAGAGAGATAGCCCGCGTGAAGTCCTGTTCCGCCTGTTCGACTTTGCCCTGTTGGAGGCGGACGACGCCGCGATTGGCGTAAGCCTGTGCGAGCGCGGGGTTGACGGCGATAGCCATGTCGAAATCGGCGAGCGCGCCCTTCATGTCGCCGCGTTCTTCGCGCAGCGTGCCCCGGTTGACGTAGGCGACGGCGTCGCGCGGGTTGGCCGCAATCGCCAGATCAAAGTCGGCGAGCGCGCCGGCCGAGTCTTTTTTCGTTTTGCGCGCGATGCCGCGGTTGGTGTAGGCGTCGGCGTGCTGCGGGTTGAGTTCGACGGCCTTGGTGAAATCCGCGATGGCGCGTTCGGTGTCGCCGCGCGCCAGCAGGGCGTTGCCGCGCGAGACGTATAGGTCTGCGTCGTCCCCTTTGAGTTCGACGGCCTTGTTGAAGTCCGCGATGGCGGCGTCGAGGTCGCGCGTCAACTGCCGGACGATGCCCCGGTTGAGATAGGCTTCCATCAGCTCGGGGGCAAGCGAGATGGCCTGCGTGTAATCGGCGAGGGCTTTGTCGAACTCGCTCTTTTCCTGACGGGCGGCGGCGCGGTTGAAGTAGCCGAGCGCGCCTTCCGGGTTGTGTTTGATCGCGCTGTCGTAATCGGCAATCGCGCCTTCGATGTCGCCTTTAGCCTTGCGCGCGTTGCCGCGGTTGTTGTAAGCCATGCCGAAGTCCGGCTTGATGGCGAGCGCCGCGTCGAAGTCGGCGATGGCTTCGCCGAACTGCCCCAACTCCGCGCGGACGATGCCGCGGTTGTAGAAGGCCATGAGGTCGCGCGGGCTGGCCTCCACCGCCTTGTCGAGGTCGAGCAGCGCGGCTTTCAGGTCGCCCTTCGACATGAACAGGTTGGCGCGGTTGATGTAAATGGTGGCGCGCGTGAGCGAGTCGGGTTTGCGGGCAAGGGCCTGATCGTAGTCGGCCAGCGCGCCGTCGAGGTCTCGCTGCGCCTGCTTCTCAAGGCCGCGATTGTAAAAGTCTTCGGCGGTCTTCGGGTTCTTTTGCGCGAGAGAGACGGACGCGGCGACGAGCAGGCAGAGCGAGAGACGAACAATGCGACGCATGTGATAACTCCTGTTCCGGGGGTATGAGGTTCGTGCTCCAAAGAGCCATTATGTATAATGGCGCGATTCAGGTGAACGAAACAATCCAATATTAAGCTAACGCGCGACGGAATCGTAAATGCCTAAACGCACGGACATCCACAAAATCCTCGTCATCGGCTCAGGCCCCATCGTCATCGGGCAGGCGGCGGAGTTCGACTATTCGGGCACGCAGGCGTGCCGCGTGCTCAGGCAGGAAGGCTACGAGGTGGTGCTCGTCAACTCGAACCCGGCGACGATCATGACCGACCCCGACACGGCCGACCACACCTACATCGAGCCGCTCACCGTCGCCTGCATCACGGAGATCATACGCAAGGAGCGACCCGACGCCCTCCTGCCGACCGTGGGCGGGCAGACCGCTTTGAACCTCGCCGTCGCGCTCGCCGACTCGGGCGTGCTCGACGAGTTCGAGGTGGAGATGATCGGGGCGAAACGCGAGGCCGTGAAAATCGCCGAGGATCGCCAACTGTTCAAACAGGCGATGGACGAGGAGGGCTTGCCGATGCCGCGCGGCGGCTTCGCGCGCTCGTGGAGCGAGGCCGAGCAACTCGTGGAGACGACCGGGTATCCTGCGATCATCCGCCCGAGTTTTACGCTCGGCGGGTGGGGCGGCGGCATCGCCTTCAACCCCGAAGAGTTCGAGGAGATCGTCAGGCACGGGCTTTCGGCGTCGCCGATTCAGGAAGTGCTGATCGAAGAATCAATTCTCGGCTGGAAGGAGTATGAACTGGAAGTCATGCGCGATTTGCATGACAACGTGGTCATCATCTGCTCGATTGAAAACTTCGACCCGATGGGCGTCCACACGGGCGACTCGATCACGGTCGCGCCCGCGCAGACCTTGACGGACGTGGAATACCAAACCTTGCGCGACATGGCGATCAGGGTGATTCGCAAGGTGGGCGTGGAGACGGGCGGCTCGAACATCCAGTTCGCCGTCAGTCCCGAGAACGGCGACGTGCGCATCATCGAGATGAACCCGCGCGTCTCGCGTTCATCTGCGCTCGCGTCGAAGGCCACGGGGTTCCCCATCGCGAAGATCGCGGCGAAACTCGCCGTCGGCTACACGCTCGACGAGATTCCGAACGACATCACGAAGAAGACGCCCGCCTCGTTCGAGCCGACGATTGATTACGTGGTGGCGAAGATTCCGAAGTGGAACTTCGAGAAGTTTCGCGATGCCGAAGACGTGCTCGGCACGCAGATGAAGTCGGTCGGCGAAGTGATGGCAATCGGGCGCACGTTCAAGGAGGCTCTCTTCAAGGGCTTGCGCTCGCTCGAAGCGACGAAGCCGCTCCGCCTCGCCGACGTGCCGCCGGACGAGCTACAGCGCAAACTCGCGCGCCCGAATTCACAGCGCTTCTCCTACATCACCTACGCCTTGCAGCACGGCGTCTCCGTCGAAGAGGTTCACCGCCTGTCGAAGATTGACCCGTGGTTTCTCGAACAACTGCAGGACGTGATGTTGATACAGGAGCGCATCGAGGGGCGCGTGCTCGAAGAGATTTCAACGGAATCCCTGCGCGAGGCGAAGGAAGTGGGCTTGTCGGATCGCCGCATCGCCTATCTGACGAAGCGCACGGAGGACGAAGTGCGCGCCCACCGCAAGAGTTTGCGGATAGTGCCCGTCTACAAGCGCGTGGACACGTGCGGCGCGGAGTTTGAATCCTTCACGCCCTACCTCTATTCGACCTACGAGGAAGAGGACGAGTCGCAGCCGACCGACCGCCGCAAGATCATGATCCTCGGCTCAGGCCCGAACCGCATCGGGCAGGGCATCGAGTTCGATTACTGCTGCTGCCATGCCTCGTTCGCGCTCTCGGAGGCGGGCTTCGAGACCATCATGGTCAACTGCAACCCCGAAACCGTCTCGACCGACTACGACACCTCCGACCGCCTCTACTTCGAGCCGCTCACGTTCGAGGACGTGATGAACATCATTGACGTGGAGCACCCGGAAGGCGTCATCGTGCAGTTCGGCGGGCAGACGCCCCTGAATCTCGCGATGCGTCTGGGTGCGGCGGGCGCGCCCATCATCGGCACGTCGCCCGATTCGATTGACCTCGCCGAAGACCGCAAACGCTTCGGCGCGCTCCTGACCAAACTCGGTATCCCGCAGCCGGAAAACGGCACGGCCACCTCTCCGGCGGAGGCCATTGTAGAGGCCGCGCGCATCGGCTACCCGGTGCTCGTGCGCCCGTCGTATGTTCTGGGCGGCCGGGCGATGGCGATTGTTTACGACGAGCGGAGTCTGGACGAATACATGCGCACGGCCGTTGACGCGTCGCCGCAGAAGCCGATTTTGATTGACAAGTTTCTCGAACGCGCGGCGGAGTTCGACGTGGACGCTCTGGCCGACGCGGAGACGTGCGTCGTCGCGGGGATTCAGGAACACATCGAGGAGGCCGGGATTCATTCGGGCGACTCGTCCTGCGTGCTGCCGCCCGTGCGCATCGCGCCCGAACACGTCGAGACGATGCGCCACTACACGCGCATGCTGGCCGAGGCGTTGAAGGTGCGCGGGCTGTTGAACATCCAGTTTGCGATTAAGGACGACCGTGTGTACGTGCTGGAAGTGAACCCGCGCGCGTCGCGCACCGTGCCCTTCGTGTCGAAGGCGACGGGCGTGCCGTTGGCGCGCATCGCCGCGCTCGTGATGGCGGGGCGACCGCTCGCGTCGTTCAACCTGCCGCCGGATTTGAGCGTCAACCGTTTCTTCATCAAGTCACCGGTCTTTCCGTTCGTCAAGTTCGCGGGCGTTGACCCGATACTCGGCCCCGAGATGCATTCGACGGGCGAGGTGATGGGCATCGGCGACACCTTCGGCGAGGCTTACGGCAAGGCGATGATGGGCGCGGGTCTGGAACTGCCCTCGTGTCAGGGCACGGCCTTCATCAGCGTCAACGACTCGGACAAGGGGCAGGCCGGCGTGCTCGCGCGCAAACTCGTGCGGCTCGGCTTCCGGCTCACCGCGACTGTGGGCACGGCGGCGCGGCTCAAAGAGGTGGGACTCGACGTGGAGGCTGTCTTCAAGGTCAACGAGGGGCGGCCGAACATCGTGGATCACATCAAGCAGGGCGAGATCGCGCTGGTCATCAACACGCCGCTCGGGCGCGCTTCGCACTTCGACGAGCAGGCCATACGCCGCGCCGCGCTGCAACACAACGTCCCTTGCGTGACGACGATGACAGGCGCGCAGGCTCTCGTCGAAGCCATCAGCGCGTGCGGCGACGGCGCGACCATCAAGCCGATCTCTTTGCAGGAATTGCACGCGGTCGCCGCCGCGATCAAGTAGTCTCAAGTCCCAAGTCTCAAGTCTGAGCGGCTTTGTGACTTGAGACTTGGGACTTGGGACTTGGGATTAATCTACCGGAGGTGAGCGGAATGGAGATCAATTCGCCGAAGGGCATCAAGCAGATTCTCGACGAGTGCAGGACGATTGCGGTGGTGGGGCTGTCGTCGAATACGTGGCGCGCGTCGAACAGCGTCTCGGCCTACATGCAGAGCAAGGGCTATCGCATCATCCCGATCAACCCGAACGAGACCGAGGTGCTAGACGAGCGTGCTTACGCGACGCTCGCGGAAGTGCCGGAGAAGTTTGAACTCGTCAACGTGTTCCGCCGTTCCGAAGAGGCGGGCGCGGTGGTGGACGAAGCCATTCGCGCGGGCGCGAAAGCGGTTTGGCTGCAAGAGGGCGTCGTGGACGTGGCGGCCGGCCGCCGCGCGCTCGACGCCGGCCTCCTCGTCGTCATGGATCGCTGTATTCTCAAGGAGCACGCACGCTTGCAGCGCGCGATGCGGAGCGCGGAGGCGAAGGATGAATGACGGACGGCGAACCAAACAAATCTGCTCGCTTATGTTCGTCGTTCCCGGTCAATCTTTATATTTATGGCTGAACAAATTCGCGCCATAGTGATCACTGTCAGCGACCGTCGCGCGAGCGGCAACCTGACGGATGAATCGGGGTTGGCACTCATCCAACTGCTGCAAGAGATAGGCGCGGACGTTCTCACCGCGGTCATCGTGCCCGACGATCTCGAACCGCTGGCCGCAAAACTACGCATGTACGCCGACATGCCGAACGTTAATTTGATCATGACGACGGGCGGGACGGGATTCAGCCCGCGCGACAACACGCCGGAGGCGACGCGCGCCACAATCGAACGCGAAGCGCCGGGACTAGCCGAGGCCATGCGCGCCGAGACTCTGCGGCAGACGCCGACGGCGATGATCTCGCGCGGCGTGTGCGGCATCCGCGCGGGCACGCTGATCATAAATATGCCGGGCGCGCCAAAGGCCGTGCGCGAATGTTTCGCGGTGATTCGCCCGGTGCTCGGCCACGCCGTCACGCTGCTGGCCGGGCATTCGCACGAAGAGGCGAAAGAAGCATGAGCATCCAGAGGGAAAAGGGCGAGGGGGAAGAGGTAAAGGTAAAAACGTGAGCGGGGCGCAGCAGTTAAACGCTGCGCCCCGCTTTTGTCTTCAACCTCTTACCCTTTTTCCTTCATTCCTGAGACTGTCCGGGTTGGGGCGGGCCGGGGTTGCCGAAGCGTTTGCGATATTCGACCGAGTTGACGAAGCCCCTGACCATGGTGCGGTAGTCGCCGGGGTGAGTGTCGAGGTAAGCGAGCCACGCGTTGAAGCCGGTCTCCTCTGGGTCGCGCCGGAGGTAGCCGAAGTATTCCATCAACACGAACGAGTCGTTGTACATCTTGCCGCGCACCTCGTTGCTCTCGACAATTTCGCGCAGGACTTGCGCGCGCGTCTTCGTCATCCCGTCGAGGTCGGCGACGAGTTGCGCCTTGTTCGAGAGCGTGACGCCCGCCGTCTGTTCGAGTTTATCCACGTAAGCCTGATTGGAAAGGCCGTCGTAGATGCTACGGAAATCGGCGCGCTCGACCCACTCGTCCGTGAAGGCGTTACGGTTGGCGAAAACCTCCTCGGCCGTCTGACCCGTGACGCGTTGCGAGTCGCGCGTAAACTCCCTGTAGCGGGGATTCAGGCCGAGCGAGACGCGGTAGAAGCGTATGACAAAGCTGCCCTTGAGCATGAACTCCACCGAGCGGAAGAAGCGCGACGAGACTTCGATGCGGTCGCAGGACGAAGGTGCGAAGGGGTCGGTAGACGCACAGGTGTCGAGCGAGTTCACCCAGCCTGCGACGCCCGACGGCTCGCCCTCTCGGTTGAGAAAGTCAACGTAGTGCATCTTGACGAAGAAGGTGGAGTTGTCAATCGGGTTCGGCGCGTTCGCGACGGAGTCGTTGTCCTCGATGATCACGGTCGTGCTCCTGATCGTGCCGAACTTGAGGCCGCTCGACGGGTTGCTCAAAAGGATTTGGAACGTTTCGCCCTCGCCTTCATCGTAAGCATCATCGGTGATAAAGACGGAGAAGGTCTTGCGCGTCTCGTCGGCCGCGAAGCGAAGCGTGCCGAGCGTCGTGGTGAAGTCGCAACGTTCGGAGGCTCTGTGACTGGTTTGCTCGCAGCCGGTGAAGTCGGCGTCCGGGTCGGTGGCGTAATCAACGGAGATGGACGAGGGCGTGTTGCCGGTACGCACGACGGTGATGAGCACCCTGCCCGCGCCTTCGTTCGTCAAATATGCGCTCGCCTCGAACTCCACCGACGAAGACGAGATGGGCGTCGGGGTGGCCGTCGCCGTCGGCGTCGGCGTAACTGTGGCGGGCGCGCCGATGTAGCGCGCGAGGGCGAAGTCGCGGCTGCTGGCCGTGTCGGTATAACCGCCCGCGACGACACGGCCGTCCGCCTGAATGACGACGGCGAAGGCTTCGTTGTCAACGCCGAAGAAGTCGGTCGTGACTGTGCCGTTCGTGCCGAAGGTGGAGTCGGGCGAGCCGTTGCCGTCGTAGCGCGCAAGGGCGAAGACCGGGATAGAGCCGTGCGTGGCCGGCTTCACCTCGCCAGGTGTGGCGGCTGGCGACGAATATCCCCCAAACTTCGCGGTATCGCGGGTCGGGTCATAGACCTTGTAGCCGGTGCGAAGGGCAGTCGCATCAACGCCCGCCGCCACTCCGATGGAGAGAGGGAGGTGTAACCCGGCCGCGACGATCCGGCCGTCGGCTTGCAGGGCGATGTCATTCGCCGCATCGAAGCCTCCGAAGTCGGTCGTGACCTTGCCGCCCGTGCCGAAATTGGTCGTGTCGAGCGAGCCGTTAGTGTTATAGCGCGCGAGCGCGAAGTCACTGTTATTGCTGGAAGTGGTGGCGTCGCCCCCGGCGACGATCTTTCCGTCGGGTTGAAGCACGATGCTCTTGATTGCGTCCAGACCCCCGGCGAAGTCGGTCGTGACTTTGCCGCCCGTGCCAAAGCCGGTCGTGTCGAGCGAGCCGTCCGGGTTGTATCGCGCGAGCGCGAAGTTGTCGCCCGAAATGCCCGCGGCGACGATCTTGCCGTCGGGTTGAATCAAAACCGCGTTCGCTGCCTCTTCCTGTTCGCCGAAGTCGGTCGTAACTTTGCCGCCCGTGCCGAACATGTCGCCGGGCGTCGTGTCGCCGGCCGTGCCGCTGTCGAGCGAGCCGTCCGGGTTGAGGCGCGCCAGTTTGAATTCGACGAAGAAGCCAGACCCGGCGAGGACGATCTTCCCGTCAGGCTGGATGGCGACGGCACGTGCGGAGTCGTGTGCGGCGTTGTTGTTCCCGGAGGCGAAATCCACGGTGGCGAGTCCGCCCGTGCCGAAAGTCGAGTCGAGCGAGCCGTCGGCGTTGTAACGCGCGATGCCGAAAGAGGTGTCGAATGTAGGGCCCCCGCCAAATTGACTAAAGTGCGGGCCGGTCTGTCCGGCGACGACGATCTTGCCGTCGGGCTGCAAGGCGGCGGCGTAGGCGAAGTCGTCCGTATCGCGCGCGAAGCCGGTGGAGACCAAACCGCCTGTGCCGAAGGAAGTGTCGAGCGAGCCGTCGGGGTTGTAGCGCGCGAGTTGGAAGTTCAAGTCTTGCCTGCCGGCGATGCGTATGCCGGGGTTGGCGCGTCCGACGGCGACGATCTTGCCGTCGGGTTGAATCAACAGTTGTTCGATGGTCTCATCGTTGAGCGGAAAGTCGGTGATCGTTTTTCCGTCGCCGTCGAAAGAGGCGTCGAGCGAGCCGTCGGTGTTGTAGCGGTAGACGCCGAAATCAGACTGCCCGGTGGAGTTATCATCGCCGGCGACGACGATCTTACCGTCCGGTTGAAGGACGACGCCCTGTGCGCCGAGATTGAAACGCGCGTCGGAGTTGTCGGTCAGAACTTTACCGTCACCGTCAAACGACGTGTCGAGCGAGCCCGTAGTGTTGAGGCGCGCGAGGGCGAAGAAGCTGCCGTTCGGTAAGGTGCCTGCGCTCCCCACGGCGACGATCTTGCCGTCCGTCTGAATCACGAGATCGTTGGCGGCATCAACAAGGCCGAAGTCAACGATGACTTTGCCGTCCGAGTCGAACGTGTTGTCGAGCGAGCCGTCGGTATTGTAGCGCACAAGGCCGAAGTTCATATTGGCGGCGACGGAGGTAGCAAGCTGACCGGCTACGACGATTCGCCCGTCCGTCTGAAACGCGACGGCTTGGGCCTGTTCAAAAGCTTCGCCAAGCTCGGTCGTGACCTGTCCGTCCGTGTCGAAGGTGTTGTCGGGCGAGCCGTTGGCGTTCAGGCGCGCGACGGCGAAGACAGAATTGCCAAGACCCACCACCACGATCCGACCGTCGGCCTGTAGGCCAACGCCGTGACCCTCTTCAAAGGTGCCGCCCGCGATGTCTACCGTGGCTCTGCCGTCCGAGTCGAACGTGTTGTCGAGCGAGCCGTCGGCGTTGTAGCGCGCGAGGGCGAAGACGTTCTGGGGATTCGTGTTGTCCCGCCTCGTGCCCGCCACGACGAGTTTGCCGTCGGGTTGAAGCACGAGGTCGTTGGCGTCGGCGCTCGCGCCCGGAAACGATGTGATGACCAGCCCGTCCGAGTCGAACGAGGTGTCGAGCGAGCCGTCCGGGTTGTAGCGCGCGAGGGCGAAGGCGGAACTGAAAAACTCGTCGGGGGAGTTGGCCGAACCGGCGAGGACGATCTTGCCGTCGGGCTGGATGACGAGCGCGTTGGCAAAGCCGCCCTGAGCGAGGGGGAAGTCCGTGTGGACGCGCCCGCCCGTGCCGAATGTCGTGTCGAGTGAGCCGTCGGCGTTGTAGCGCGCGAGGGCGAAGTCTGAGCCAGACGAACCGGCCACGACGATTTTGCCGTCCGCCTGCAAGGCCACATCGCGGGCGATGTCGAGGCCTTTCGGAAACGACGTGACGACCTTGCCGTCGGTGTCGAACGTCGGGTCGAGCGCGCCCGGCGTGTTCTGCGCGGTGGCGACGAGGTTTCGCGTCGCCATCAAGGTCAACAGGAGCGCGGGCAGCGCGACGAGCGCGATTTTGACGAGCGCACGGCCGAACGCGCGTTTCTGCGCGGGCGTGTAAGACGACAGCAGGGGGAGACGCGTCGGACAGGATGGGTGGGTGGGGGTTGAGAATTTCATTTGAGTAACGTGCTCCGTAAAAGGGATGTGGACGGACCGTGTTTTCGGGCGACAAGGCGTCGCTCGGGATGGTCGCCGGAGAAGTGGCCTCGCGGCCCGGCGGCCTATTTAGAGTTTTAGATTTCTACACCATTTACATGCGAATTCCAATAGTGAAAACGGACAAGAGGGCAAAAATTTCTCTCTCGCCGCGCCTGAAATTTTCTCTCCCGGCGCGTTCAGGGGTAAAATCCGAGGCCGGAAAAACGGAGGCAATTTTGGACACACCCTCGCCACAGGATGTGACGCGCATCCTCAAGGACTGGAGCGACGGCGACGAGGACGCTCCGCTCAAATTGATGCCGCTTGTCTATGACGAACTGCGCCGCCTCGCACGCGACTACCTGCGGCGCGAGCGTTCCGACCACACCCTGCAAGCGACCGCCCTCGTCCACGAGGCTTACGTGCGCATGGTCGGCTCGCAGAAAGTCGGCTGGCAGAACCGCGCACACTTTTACGGAGTCGCCGCACGCCTGATGCGCGGCATCCTCGTGGATCACGCGCGCGCGCACACCGCGCTCAAACGCGGCGGGGCGGCGCAAAAACTGACTCTGGACGAAGCGCGCATCCTGCCGCACGAGCGCGCCGCAGACCTCGTCGCGCTCGACGACGCACTGAAACTGCTGGCCGAAACTTACCCGCGCAAAAGCGAGGTGGTGGAACTGAAATTCTTCGGCGGGCTGGAAGCGAAGGAGATCGCGGAGGTGCTCGGCGTGGTCGAAAAAACCGTCCTGCGCGATTGGAATTTCGCCAAGCTGTGGCTCTGCCGCGAACTGAGCAAGGAGTCGGCGGGTGCTGATTGACAGGGCAGAGCAGGTGGCAGAACTCGTCGAGTCCGCGCTTGAGCGCGAGCCGTCCGAGTGGGATGCGTTCCTTACGGAATCGTGCGGCGGCGATGTGGCTTTGCGCGCCGAAGTCGAGTCGTTGCTGCGGCACGAGGAGCGCGCGCGCGACTTCATCGAGTCGCCTGCGTTTCAGATGGCCGCCGAACTTCTGGACGACGGCGACATTGAGTTGCAGGCGGGGCAGAGGCTCGACGGCTATGAGATCATACGGCCGCTCGGCGAGGGCGGGATGGGCGAGGTCTATCTCGCGCGCGACGTGGAACTCGGCCGCGAGGTCGCCGTCAAACTCGTGAAGCGCGGTCTCGGCACGGCCGACGTGCTGCGCCGCTTCCGGCACGAGGAGCAAATTCTCGCCAGCCTCAATCACCCGCACATCGCACGCCTCTTCGGGGGCGGCAAGACCAAAGAAGCGCTGCCCTACTTCGTCATGGAGTACGTCGAAGGGCAGCCGATTGATAAGTACTGCGACGCGCGCCAACTGCCCACCGGCGCGCGCCTCCAACTCTTCCGCAAGGTCTGCGCCGCCGTTTCTTACGCGCACAGTCACCTCGTCGTCCATCGCGACATCAAACCCTCGAACATCCTCGTCACTCCCGCGGGCGAACCGAAACTGCTCGACTTCGGCATCGCCAAACTACTCGACCCCGAACGCGAAGGGGGCGCGTCTCAAACCGTCACGATCCTCGGCGTGATGACGCCCGAATACGCCTCGCCCGAACAGGCGCGCGGCGAACCCGTCACGACCGCCACAGATGTCTACTCGCTCGGCGTGCTGCTCTACGAACTCCTGACCGGCCACCGCCCCTATCACTTGCAGAGCCGCCGTCCCGAAGAGATCGCGCGCGTCATCTGCGAACAGGAACCCGAACGACCGAGCAAGGCGAGTGCGGATTTCGGATCGCGGAACGCCGAACTGAAAACCGGCTCTTCCAATCCGCAATCCGCATTCCGAAATCCGAAATCGTTGCGGGGCGACCTGGACAACATCGTGCTGCTCGCGCTCAGGAAAGAACCGGCGCGCCGTTACGCCACGGTCGAACAGTTCTCAGAGGACATCCGCCGCTATCTGGAAGGTCTGCCGGTCATCGCGCGCAAGGCCACCTTCGCGTACCGCGCCGCGAAGTTCGTCGGGCGGCATAAAGTGGGCGTGGCTTCGGCGTCGCTCGTCGCGCTGGCCGTCATCGCCGGTCTCACGGCGACCATCTGGCAGGCGCGTGTGGCGAGGGGCGAGCGAGCGCGCGCCGAGCGGCGTTTCAACGACGTGCGCAAACTGGCGAACTCGAATTTGTTCGAACTGCACGACGCCATCGCCAACCTTCCCGGCTCGACACCCGCGCGCGAACTGCTGGTCAAGAGGGCTGTGGAATACCTGGACAGCCTGGCGCAGGAAGCGCAGGACGACGCCTCCTTGCAGCGCGAGTTGGTCGCGGCCTACCTCAAGGTCGGCAACGTGCAGGGCAACCCGAACAACGCCAACCTCGGCGACACGCCGGGCGCGCTCGCAAGCTACCGCAAGGCGCTGGCGATAGCCGAGCGGCTGACGGCATCAGACCCGGCCGACGCTCAATCGCGCCGTTTCGTCGGCGTCATCAGCGAGAAGATGTGCGACGCGCAGGCCGCGACGGGCGACACGGCGGGCGCGGTCGAGAGCCAGCGCAGATCGCTCTCGATCTTCAAGGCGATTGCGGACGCCGCGCCGGCCGACGCGGCGGCGCGCCAGTCGCTCGCGATCAGCTACGTCAAACTCGGCGACGTGCTCGGCAACGCGAACTTCACCAACTCCGGCGACGAGGCCGGGGCGATGCAGAGCTACCTCTCCTCCGCTGAGATTCTTGAGTCGCTCTACGCCGCCGACCCCGCCAACGCCAGGACGCGCCGCTTGCTCGGCCTGATCTACGAGCGGCTCGGCACGATGCTCCAGGCCGCTGGCCGGGTGGACGAGGCGTTGGACACCTACCGCAAATCGAGAGCCATCCGTGAACCGCTCGCCGCGGACTTTCCCAACGACACCGACGCCGTGCGCGACGCGGCCATCGCACACGAGAAGATCGGCGACGTGATGACCGCCAAAGGCAACCTGCGGGAAGCTCTGGAGAGCCGCCGGAAATCGCTCGAAATCTTTCAGAGTCTGGTGGATGCCGACCCGCAAAACGCGCAGGCGCGGCAATCTCTGGCGATCAGCCATCTTCATTTAGGAGAGGTGTTGGGGAATCCCGACGCTCCCAATCTGGGTCGCACGGCGGAGGCGTTAAAGCATTACCGGCTTGCGCTCGACATCCTGAAGGCAGGCCACGATTCCGCCACGGCCGCGAATGTGAAGACGCGCGAAACGCTCGAATTGATCCGGCGACGAATGGAAGCCCTCGACGCACGTCCTTAGATGTCGCGCTACGGCCGGATGCCCCGTCCCCGCCCGCGAAGCTGCCGCGCCGCAAATGTCGCGGGCGGCAGCTCTGAAATTGCGGGCGGGCAAAAGTGTTTGACTAACGGCGCGCGGCGCGCTTATATTGCGCTTGTTCACTAACCCGAAGCTTGAACGCGCCTTCCCGTCCCAACCTGTAGAGACCATGTTGAGTCTGATACTTTTTCAAGCGGCGAACGCGGCCACGGATGCGACAGCGGCAGCGGCGAATGTGCCCGCCACAGCGGCGGCGCAGGTCGGCAGCCCGGTCACGGCCTACTGGCCGGTGATGATCTTCTTCGCCTTCGCCGTCGTCTTCCCGGTGCTGCCCATCGTCCTCGGGCGACTGGTGCGTCCGAGCATCTGGCAAAAAGACAAGATGCGCCCCTACGAGTGCGGCATTGACCCGACGACCGAGGCGCACGACCGTTTCACCGTGCGCTACTACATCGTGGCGATGCTCTTTCTCATCTTCGACGTGGAGACGATCTTCCTGCTGCCGTGGGCGGTCATCTTCATGGGCGACGACTTCTCGTTCACCAAGTTCGCCCTCGTCGAGATGCTCGTCTTCATCGGCATCCTCGTCCTCGGCTACTACTACGCCTGGCGCAAAGGCGCGCTGGAATGGGCTTAACTACAGTGACGAGTGACAAGTGACGAGTGACGAGTTAAATCAGAAACCCTGTCTTTAAACTTGTCTTATTTCTTGCTCGTCACTTGTCACTCGTCACTTGTCACTTAAAAATATGGCAGAGCATCCCGAAGGAATCGTACTAACGACCGTGGACGCGATCTTCAACTCGCTGCGGCGGAACGTGGCCGCGCCGGTGATGAACGTGGGGGCGGTGAAGAATACAGTGAACTGGGCGCGCAAGTCCGCGCTGTGGCCGATGACGTTCGGGCTGGCCTGTTGCGCCATCGAGATGATCGCGACCGGCGCGGGGCGTTTCGACATAGACCGTTTCGGCGCGGGCGTCTTTCGCCCCAGCCCACGGCAGAGCGACCTGATTATCGTCGCGGGCACGGTGACGTTGAAGATGGGGCCGGTCGTGCGACGCGTCTACGACCAGATGCCTGAGCCGAAGTGGGTCATCGCGATGGGCGCGTGTGCCTCGACGGGCGGGCCGTTCGATTCCTACTCGACCATGCAGGGCGTGGATCGCACCATCCCCGTTGACGTGTATATCCCCGGCTGTCCCCCGCGCCCCGAAGCCCTCCTCTACGGCCTCATGCGCCTGCAGGACATCATCATGAAGGAAGCCCCCTCCGCCTACATCTTCGAGTCCGACGGCACAGTCCACCGCCAACGCCAACTCGAAGGCGACCTCGAAGCGCAAGAGACGGACGCAGAGGAAGCCTTGATCAACGCCCGTTAACCGCGCGACCGCATAACAAAGAGAGAGGCCGCAACTTCCCGCCGGTTGCGGCCTCTCTCTTTTCCCCGTCGCAAATTTTACGATTGCCCAAAGCGCAGGCTGGTTGTCGCAGGCTATCTTTCAACTTCCTGTAGACTCGCCAGATGTCGCGTGTCGTTGATGGCGGAGACGCGCAGGAAGCCGTCGTCGCGGAGTTGGACGCGGGCGACGCCGCAATTTGCCGTGGCGAGCCAGACGGGGCGCAAAGCGGGTGCGTCGAGCGCGCCCATCAGGTGCAGCGCGAGGATGCAGATCGTGCCGGTGTGGGAGAAGACTGCAATCGTGCCTCCGCGATTGTCGGCGATGGCGCGGTCGAGTTCGCTTGCGGCTCGGTCGAGCAGTTGGCGGTAGCTTTCGCCACCCGAGAGGACGTGTTCAAAGTCCCTGCGCAGCAACGCGGCGTACTCTTCGGGGAACTTTTGCGCCGCCTCTTCAAACGTCAAACCTTCCATGTGGCCGACGCCGCGTTCGCGAAAAGCGACGGTCTGCCGTATCTCCAATCCAAGCGCGCGGGCGAGCGGCGCGGCCGTCTCGACGGCGCGCAGCAAATCGCTCGAATAGATCGCCGTGACGCCTTCCAGACTGAGCGCGCGTGCCGTCGCCTCGGCCTGCCTGCGCCCGAGCGCGGACAGCGGCGTCGCCGTGTGCCCGCCGAAGCGACGCGCGGCGTTGCCCTCGGATTGCCCGTGGCGGATGAGCAGGATGTTGGTCATAGGGAATTGCGGAATGCGGATTTCGGAATGCGGATTGAAGAAACTGAAGAAACGTGAGCGGCTCTCGTCTTACTAATCCGCAATCCGCAATCCGCATTCCGCAATCATCTAAGCGGCTACCGACTCGGCTCTCAGCTTCTCGGCCTGATAGTGTGCGACGAGGGCGTTGATGATTTCGTCGAGTTGGCCTTCCATGACGAGGTGGAGTTGGTGGACGGTGAGACCGATGCGGTGATCGGAGACGCGGTTCTCTTTGAAGTTGTAGGTGCGAATCTTCTCGGAGCGGTCGCCCGAGCCGACCTGCGAACGGCGTTCGCTGGCGAGCAGTTCGTGCTGTTTCTGCTCCTCCTGCTCTTGCAGGCGCGCGCGCAGGACGCGCATCGCCTTCTCGCGGTTTTTGATCTGCGATTTCTCGTCCTGCATGGAGACGACGGTGTTCGTCGGCAGATGTGTGATACGCACGGCCGAGTAGGTCGTGTTGACGCTCTGGCCGCCCGGCCCCGAAGAGCAGAAGGTGTCTATGCGCAAGTCCTTCGCGTCAATCTTCACGTCAACCTCTTCGGCTTCGGGCAGGACTGCGACCGTGATCGCGGAGGTGTGGATGCGCCCGCTCGTCTCCGTCTGCGGCACGCGCTGGACGCGATGCACGCCCGATTCGTGCTTCAACTTGGAATAGACCCTGTCGCCCTCGATGATCGCGGTGGCCTCCTTGTAGCCGCCGATGCCCGACTCGGACGTGCCCAGAATTTCCATGCGCCAGCCCTGACGCTCGGCGTAGCGGCCGTACATGCGCAACATCTCGGCGGCAAAGAGCGAAGCCTCGTCGCCGCCCGTGCCCGCGCGGATTTCGAGAATGACGTTCTTCTCGTCGTTCGGGTCGGTCGGCAGCAAGAGCAGGCGCAGGTCTTCCTCGCAACGCTCCAACTGCTCTTGCAGCGTCTCGACTTCGACGCGCGCCAGTTCGCGCATCTCCTCGTCGTCGCCGCCCATGTCGAACATCTCGCGCGCGCCCGCCAGTTGTTCCCTGAGCGACTTCCATTCGCGGTAACGCTTGACCATCTCGCCGAGGCCGCGATGCTGCTTGGCGGCTTTCCCGTAGGCCGCCTGATCCGCCAGCAGTTCCGGCGAGTAGAGTTCTTCCGACAACGCTTCGTAGCGCGCTTCGATCTGTTCGAGTTTCTCAAGCATAGCTTTTAGCGTTTAGCTGTTAGCTATTAGCCAGCAGCTTGTGTTCAATTTCTAATCTCTCAAATGTCAACTGCTCAACTATTCCCAAGACGAAAAGCTAACAGCTAACAGCTCATAGCTAACAGCTAAGAGAGCGGCGTCATGGCCGCTTCCTGCGGTCGCGGTTCGAGTTTGAGCGATTCCCTGAGCGCGTAGAGCGCGACTTCGAGTTGCTTGTCGTCCGGCTCTTTCGTCGTGATGTTTTGCAGCCAGAGGCCGGGCACGGTCATCAACTTGAACACGAGGCTTCCTTCGCGCTTGGCCGAGAGCCGGATGATCTCATACGAGAGACCGGCGACGAGCGGCATGAGCGCGATGCGCGTGAGCATGTTCAGCAGGAGCGAGTCGAACTTGACGATGGAGAAGAGCACGATGGAGACGAGCATTACGACCATCAGAAAACTCGTCCCGCAGCGCGGGTGCTGGCGCGGCTGCACGCGCGCGTTCTCGACCGTCAGCGGCAAGCCCGCCTCCCACGTGAAGACCGTCTTGTGCTCCGCGCCGTGATACTCGAAGACGCGGCGGATGTCCTTCAACAGCGAGAAGGTGAAGATCATGATCAGGAAGAACGTCATGCGAATCACGCCGTCCACGAGATTGAAAGCCACCGAAGGCCGCACCGGATGCAGGTAGCCGCGCACGCCGCCCCACGCCCGCTCGTACCATGCCCGCTCATTAGATGCCGTTTGATTCGTTGCCGCGTTGCCGCCCGCGGAGTTTGAGACGGTCTGAGTTTGCGTCGTCGTGTGTCCCGCACTCACGCCCGCGGGCACAGCCCAACCGGCGGCGATGAACAGCGCGTTCGTCAGGACGAGCGGCGCGACGATGAAGAGCATGACGTTGAAGAAGAGCGCGAAGATGATCGAGCCGATGACGGAGGCGTTCGCGCCGCGCTTCATTTCATCCTCGGCGCGCCGCTCGGTCGGGATGGGGATGAGGCCGGGCACGCCGCCCGTGATCCCCGCGAAGTCGCCTTCGCCCTCGACGACCGCCGGGGTCAGCGCGACCGCGACCTCTTTCTCATCCGCGTCGGCGAAGGCTTCGCTCGCGGAGTAGTTGAGAGCCTTGATGCCGAGCGCCATTGATTGCACGAGCACCGCCGCGCCGCGCAGCACGGGCAGGCGCAGGATGCGATGCTTGTCGCTCCACTTCGGCAGGGCCGCGCCCGTGAACACGATCTCGCCGTCGGCACGCCTGACGGCCACGGCATAGGCGTTCGGTGTCCGCATCATCACGCCCTCGACGACCGCCTGGCCGCCGACGATCAAATCTTTTTCGTTTGCGCTCACGTCTTTTTCGCTCTCCGGGTTTTTTTAAAGCAGGGGGTTGATACAACAACGCCGACGCGTCAGGTTCGGAGGTCGCTTGCGGCATCGGGCTAAAGCAGGATGCGCGGGGACGACCGCCGCGCTTTGTGTGCGTCGGCGTCGGGTTTGGGGTCGCTAAGACTGGCCGTGGGTGGTGTGCTTCATCAACACTGTTGCGCCCGCAGTTGAAAGCGCGTGGGCGGCTTTCGCGCGTGTGTTATTGCCCGCTCGCGGCGGTCTCGGTCTTTTTGCCGTAACGTTTGTTGAAGCGGTCTACGCGTCCGGCGGTGTCCACGAGTTTCTGTTTGCCCGTGAAGAACGGGTGGCACGCCGAGCAGATTTCGACGTGCAGGTCGTCCTTGCGGGTCGAACGCGTGGTGAAATTCTCGCCGCAGGCGCACACGACTTTGATTTCGTTGTATTTGGGATGAATTCCGTCTTTCATGTTTTCCTTCCTCGCGACAGGCGCGAATTTGGGTCGCCTGTCAATCCGACATGATACGTTTTCGAGATTCTTATCGTCAAGTTAGATGGGGATTTAAGGTGCGTGGTGGCCTCGGCCGAACGCGCCGACAAGTTTATTGACAATGCCTTAAAGCGCGTGTTAAAAATCCTTCTCGTCCACCGCCTTTTTTGCTTCTTTGTCAGAGATACAAGTCGAAAGTTTGGGGCAGCAATTTCAGACGACGCGCGAGAAGCGTGCGCGTTCAGGCTGCCGGAGTCTAACCTCTTGAGCCGATGAACGACGAACCTGACAACACTCCATCTCCCGACTCTGCCGACAGCGCGACGGAACAACCCGCCGCGCCCCCGGCCGACGAAACCGCAGAAGAGAAGCGTGCGCGGATGATGGCCGAAATCAAGGCCAAAGCCGCCGCCCGGATGGCCGCGAAGGGCAACGCGCCTGCCAAGACCGAAACCTCCGACGCGCCGCGCACCGACGACACCTCGCCAAGTCCTAATCAAGAAATCGCGCAGGCCGGAACGTTGCCCGCGCCACCGCACGCGGGTGCGCCGCCCTCGCCCGAAAGTCAGGCCGCACCGCAGGCGAAAGCCCCTTCCGGCCAGTCACGCGATATGGTGATGGGAGCCTCGTCGGGCGAGGCCGAATCGCCCGCGCCATCCGCCACAACGGGCGACGCGCCCGCCGACGAGACGCCCGAACAGAAACGCGCGCGCATCATCGCCGAGGCCAAGGCGAAGGCCGCCGCTAAAATGGCCGCCGCCAAGGGCACGACGAATGCCTCCGGCGAGACAACGGGCGCGACGAAGCCTCCCGTTACAGCCAAGACGCCGGCCGCCACGTCCGATGAAGAAAAGGCCGCGCGCATCGCGGAGGCGCGCGCCAAGGCCGCCGCTTTCAAAGGTGCGACGGACGCGGGCGGGGCGACCGCGACACCGTCCAAGCCGGCAGCAACGGATGCCGCTCCGGCGGGTGCGCCGAAAGCTCCGGTCAAGAAGAAGGAAGAGGGGGCGAAGCCTGCGGACGCGTCGGATCATCCGCTTGTAAGACGCCTGCGCGAAAATCTGGACGGCGCGGTCACGGAGGCGTCCGAGTTCCTCGGCCAGTTGTCAGTGCGCGTCTCGCCGGCGCGCGTCGTCGAAGTCTGCGAGTTTCTGAAACGCGATGCCGAGTCGCCGTTCGACTATCTCTCCGATCTCACCTGCGTCCACTTTCCCGAAAACGCGGACGCGCCTTTCGAGATGGTCTACAACCTCTATTCGATCAGCGCGAACGTGCGGGTGCGTTTGAAAGCGGCGACGACGGAGGCGAGGGGCGTCGAGAGCGTGACGGGCGTGTGGCCTGCGGCGAACTGGTTGGAGCGGGAGGTCTACGATCTCTTCGGCGTGCAGTTCCATAATCACCCCGACCTGCGCCGCATACTCCTGCCGCCCGATTGGGAAGGCCACCCGTTGCGCAAGGATTACCCGCTCGAACCCGTCGAGAACAACTGGACGGCCAAGCACCTGCCGGAGTTCTCGGACGTGCAGCGCGAGCAACTCGAACAACGCCGCGCCTACGGCCTCGAAGCCCTGTCCACGCCGAACGAGCGGCGCGTCCGCGACATCTTCCGCGCGGGCAAGGAAGTAATGCCGCTCGATAGGAAATGAAAGCTGTCAGTTGTCCGTGGTCAGTTGTCCGTTGTTTGTGGTTGGACAACTTGCGCGCTGAAAGTGGAAAACTTCAAGCCGGCCACGCGAGTACAACTGACGACGGACAACTGACCACTGACGATTTATGCATCAAGTAGAAGTCGCCACCACCCGAGAGACC
>DATHAZ010000207.1:0-41676 GCA_035296445.1 Pyrinomonadaceae bacterium
TCTAGGAGGTCTTAACACTAAACGTCAGCCCGAGTGGGGATTGCATCCTTGATGCACTGACGCCGGAAAGAGCGTTGACTAAAAACAAAAACAAGCGAACATTGACTGTCCGCTTGTTACGTAAATGAGGCTAACACAAGCTCCTGCGGGCTGTCCACCCGCGAGAACACAGATTTGTGATAAAAACTGTCCGTGGTCAGTCGTCCCTGGTCAGTTGTTCAAGACAGTTTTCAACAACTTGTGTGACGACCACATGCAACTGACAACTGACCACGGACAAAGAACAATGTCTTATTCATCCCTCATCCCTGCGCCCTCATCCCTTCCCTTGCAGCCACTCGCCGCGATAGATCACCTCGGCCTCGCCCGTCAGCAGCACTTCGCCGTCGTCGCGCCATTCGACTTCGAGCCGGCCGCCCTCCATCTCGACGCTGACGCGCCTGTCCGTCCGTCCGTTCAGGCAGGCGGCGACCGCCGAGGCGCACGCGCCCGTGCCCGAAGAGAGCGTCGGCCCGACGCCGCGCTCGTAGACGCGCACCTCGATTGTCGCGCGGTCGCGCACGCGTATGAACTCGACGTTGGTTCTCTGGGGAAACTTCGCGTGCGACTCGACGGCACGCCCCACCCGCCGCCAGTCCACGCCCTCGAAATCCCCCACGAAGACGCAGGCGTTCGGGTTGCACATCTGTAACGCCGTCAGGCTGACAATTTCACCCGTCTCCAACTCCAGAGGGTAATCCACGACTTGTTCGCGCGCCTCGCCCGTCTGCATCGGGATTGATGCGCTGTCGAGGGCGGGGCGGCCGATCTCCGCCGCGAAGCGGTAACGACCGCGCCCGTCCTGTTCGAGCAGGCGGTAAAGTTTGACGCCCGCCTTCGTCGAGAGGCGCAACTCCTCCTGCCGCCACAAGCCTTGAAAGTAGAGAAACGAGGCCGCGGCGCGCGAGCCGTTGCCGGACATGGCCGCCTCGCTCCCGTCCGGGTTGAAGATGCGAAGCACGAAGTCTGCCGCGCCGCCTTCGGCCGCCGCTTCGAGGGTCGCCACGCCGTCGCCCCCCACGCCGTAATGCCTGTCGCACGCGCGCCGCACGAACTCCGGCACGTCGCCCGCCGCGACGCCCGCCAACTCGCCCGCCTCGCACACGATGTAGTCGTTGCCGTAGCCGTGAAATTTGACGAAACGCATAAAAGACGTGAATCGTGAATCGTAAATCGTGAATAGACTAAGACGGCTTGAGTCTATTCACGATTTACGATTCACGATTTACTAATCGGATTTTGCCGCTAAAGAAGCGAGTTGGACGGCGATGATGTCCATGTAATTCTGGCGCGGCGAGTTGTCGTCGGGGTAATGGTTGACGATGATGGAGAAGGCGAGGCGTTCGCCCGCCGCCGTGGTGACGTAGCCGGAGAGACCGGAGACGTTGTTGAGCGTGCCGGTCTTGGCGCGCAGATTTCCGGCCGCCGCCGTGTTGCGCATGCGCGTGCGCAGCGTCCCGTCCACGCCGGCCACGGGCTGCGCGTCGCGCCAGACCTGTGCGTGCCGGTGCTTGCTCATGTGAGTGAGTAGTTGGACGGTTGACTCCGCCGTGATGAGGTTCTGCCGCGCCAACCCTGAACCGTCAACGAAGGCGAGGTGCGCGGTGTTGACGCCCGCCCCGTTCAGAAAAGTTCTGACGACCGACAGACCGGCCTCGGCGGTCGTGAGCCGCGGGTCGGTCGAGGGAAATTGTTTGCCGAGCGTGCGCAGGATGAGTTCGGTGTAGAGGTTCTGGCTCGGCTTCAGAGTATGCGCCGCGATCTCGGCGAAGGGCGGCGACTCGCGTTTGGCGATCTCAACCGGGTAGGGATTGATAGACGGCTGACCTGCGGCGGCCGTAACCTGCTGCTGTCCGGCGACGGGCGGCAATTCGGGCTGCTTCGGCCGCATGGGCGCGTCAACGATGCGCGTGCGCCCTTTGATCGAGACGCCCTGCTTTTCCAGCGCGGCGCGTAGCATCGAGGTGAACAGCAAGGCCGGGCGCGCGGCGGCGACGCTGCCCGTGTAGCCCGGGTCGCCTTCGGCAATCTGCCCGGAGACTTCGACGAAATTTTGACCGAGCGGGCGATGCACGCTGATGTCGCGCTTCGCGCCGCGCGGCGCGGTCTTGACGCGGTTGACGAAGGTCAGGAAGTGCGGCGCGTCCGCGACCTCTTCCCTTTCGCGCGCGACGACGACGCGTATGACGGGACTTGCGGGGCCGGTTGCGACTACGCCAGCGTCGCCCGCGCGCCCGCCGGGTTTGACGGAGAGATCGAGCGCGTTGTCGTTAACGGTCAGCGCGCTCACGTCCGCGCCGTAGTACCACTGTAGATCGTCCCACTCCCAGCCGGGCGAGCGCGCCGGCCCGTCGAAATAACTCTCGTCGCCGACAATGTTGCCCTCGACCTGCCGGACGCCCGCCGCGACGACGCGCGCCGCCAGTTCGTCAATCGCCTTGTAGTAGTCGCCGCCCGTGAAGCGCGTGGCGAAGGTCGGGTCGCCGCGCCCGTAGAGCACGAGGTCGCCGCGCAGTTTGCCCTTCTTGTCGGGCAATTCCTGCGCGTAGACGGAGGTGGTGAAACGGAAGTCCGCGCCGAGGCGGTCGAGCGCGGCGGCCACCGTGTAGAGTTTCATGTTCGATGCGGGCACGAGCAGCTTCCCCGCGTTCTCCTCAAAGAGCACGCGCCCCGTGTCGAGCGAGACGACCTTGATGCCGACGAGCGCGGGCGCGAGTTCCGGCGCGCGCAAGACCTCCGAGATGTTGGCGCGCAACACTTCGAGCGAGCGAGCGGCCGAAACTACTATGGCGGCGGGCGTCGCTCTCGGCGTCGGAGTCGCCGGCGCGGCGGCCGTCGTTATCTGCGGCGTCGGCGTGGGAGACGGTACGATGGAAGGCGCGGCGGTCGGCGCGGGCAGTTGCCCGACGCGCCGGTTGCGTTGCGTCCCTTGCGCGCGTGCGCCGACGGCAACCGGGTTAACAACGAACGCCAGCAGCAACAGCGCGGACGTGAAGCGGACGGTTAAACTTTTTTTCAGAGGCATAAGCGTCGAGACGATCTTCAAACTAACGGGCGGGACTTGTCCCCGCCCCCGCAAATTTGTTCATGGTGAGAGACTTTAGCTTGTCTCTCGATCTTCCGATTTGAAAGAGTTGACCAACTCTTCGACCGTGGCCGTCGCCGTGCCGAGTTTGCCGACGACGATCCCGGCGGCGTGGTTGGCGAGCGCGGCGGCTTCCGTGAGCGATGCGCCCGCGGCGAGCGCGGCGGCGAGCGTCGCGATCACGGTATCGCCCGCGCCCGTCACGTCGTAGACCTCGCGCGCGACCGTCGCGACATAGACGGGCGCGGCGTCGCCCTCCAGAAGCATCATGCCGTGCTCGCCCCGCGTGATGAGCACGGACTCGCAGCCGAGCCGCTCGCGCAGAGTGCGCGCGGCATAGGCCATCCCGGCGTCGGTGTCGTCTTCGGTGTTCGCGAGGCGCAGGGCTTCGAGGTGGTTGGGCGTGACGAGCGTGGCCGGGCGGTAAGCGTCGAAGTTGCGAATCTTCGGGTCTACCAGCACGGGAATGTGTCGCTCGAAGGCGCGCGGCAAAATCTCGGCCAGCACGCGCGGCGTCACCGCGCCCTTGTCGTAATCGGAGACGACGAAGGCGTCGGCCTCCGGCAAGGCGGCGTTGAGCGCGGCGATGAGCAGGGCTTCCGTCGCCGCGTCCACGGGCGTGCGCGCCTCTCGGTCGGCGCGCACGACGAGTTGGTTGTGCGCGATGATGCGCGTCTTCGTCGTCGTCGGGCGGCTGTCGTCAACGACGAGTCCTGCGGCGGTCGAGCCGGGCGCGCCCGCTTCGTCGAGCGCGGCTTGCAGGCGTTCGCCCGCGCGGTCGCGCCCGACGACGCCGATGACCGAAGCCCGCGCGCCGAGCGCGAAGAGGTTCGCCAGCACGTTGGCCGCGCCGCCCAGACGCACCGACTCGCGCCGGATGTCCACGACGGGCACGGGCGCTTCCGGCGAGATGCGCGTCACGTCGCCCCAGACGAATTCATCGAGCATCACGTCGCCCCAGACGACGACGCGCCGCCCACTGATGCGCGCGGCCAACTCCGCCGCACGTTGTGGTGTGATGAGTTCCATTGGTTTCAGCGAAGCGAGACCGGCCGCCGGAAGATTCTACATGATCGAACGCTACAACTGCGGGATCGAGATGGACTTCGCCCGCACGATTTCCGCGTCGGCGGGCAGCACGAGCGGCACGCGCGACTTCGTGTAGAAGGCGAGTCCCTTGTAACTCGTCAGGTATTTGTAGCTGGTGGATAAGAACCCTCCCTCTGAGGTGACGACGAGCGGCCGTTCCGTGCGGCGCACGACGGCCGCGAAGTCTTCCGGCGCGACGCTGACCAGTACGCCGCTCGACTTGATAGCATTCGCGATGGCCGCGGCAGCCATGGCGGCGGTTGCTCCTGCACTCATAAAGTTCCCCTTTCCCTTCTTAATTTTAAGACCCGGCGTGAAGCACGCGCTCGACGGCGGCTTGAACGCGCTCGACCGTAACGCGCCGGATGCACTGCGCTTCCGCAAACTCGCCGCAGGTGTAACCCGCGCACGGGGCGCACGGCATCTCTTCGCTGACGACCTCCGAGGGCGCGTCCGTCCACGGCCGCCAGTGCGCGACGTTGGACGAGCCGAAGACGACGACCGAGGGCGTGCGGACGGCCGACGCGATGTGCGCGATGCCGCTGTCGTTGCCGACGAACAGGCGCGCGCGCGCGGCGAGCGCGACGACTTCCGGCAAAGAGAGATCGTTGAATGACGCGACGCGCGCCCGAAGCGCGCTCTCGGCGAATGCGCGGACGACATCAATCTCGCCGGGGGCGGCGACGGCGACGACGGCGAAACCCCGCGCGTCGAGATAGTCGGCGACGCGCGCAAAATTACGCGCGTCCCAACGCTTCGAGTCGAAGGCGGCGGCCGGGTGAAAGAGCGCGAAGGGTTGCGACGCGCCGACGCCCGACGCGTCGAGCCTGCGGGCGACGCGCGCATCCGCTTCGTCCGTGACGAAGAGGCGCGCGGCCGGACGGTCGGTGACGGGCACGCCCACCCATCCGAGCAGGCCGAGTTGTTGTTCGACCGAGTGCGTTTTGGCCTGTCGCCACAGGTCGGTCGCGGGCGGGGCGGCGTAGTTGTGCAGCCGGCTGAAGCGATAACTCGCGTAGCCGATGCGACGGCGCGCGCCCGACGCGCGCGTCAACAGCGCGGCCGTGCTGCCGCCGTGCAGGTTGAACGCCACGTCGTAACGCGCGGCGCGAAGTTGTCGGACGAGCGAGAGGCGCGAGGCCGTGCTGCCGCGTCTGACGGTGTGGACGCGAGAGGCGTCCGGGTTGCCGTCGAGCATCGGCGCGACCCAGTCTTCGAGTAAGAGATCAATTTGCGCGTCGGGGAGGAAGCGTCGCAGGGCGTAGAGCGAGGGCGTCGAGAGCACCGTGTCGCCGATTGAGCGCAGGCGCACGACGAGCACGCGGCGCACACCGTTCCAATCCCAGCGCGCCGGGACGAGCGGCTGCGGAGGGGCTTCAAAGGCGCGCTCGCCCGGCGCGGATCGGGGCGCGTCATGCGTCGCTGACGTTTCGAGAGCGTTCATCTCAAGCGGGGCGAGGGGCGTCGGCCGGGGCGTCGTCCTCAATGGTCGCCTTGTCGGGCAGCATCATCGGCATGTCGTCTTCAATCGGGTAGACGCGCCTGCAACCCAGGCACTTGATCGCGCCGCCGTCTTCCCTCAGACGCAGCTTCGACTGGCAGGCCGGACAGATCATCATCTCGACAAACTCTTCCGTGATCTTCATGGGCACAAGATTAACAAAACTGTAGGGGAAAGGGGAAAGGGGAAAGGTCAGAAGCGCGCTCTGTGAGTTTTGCCTCGTCTCTTCCTTCGCGCCTTTGCGCCTTTGCGAGAAATTATTCTCACGCAAAGGCGCAAAGGCGCGAAGGCTTGAGCGTTGCCTTGTGGCTTGCCTTTCCCCTTTACCCCTTCCCCTTTTCCCGTTCTTCCATATTCATTCGTATACCGTGTTTCGGGCGGAGCGTCATGCGCGGGAGCGGCACGACCGGGTGGCCGGGGACGAGGCGCATGCGCCAGCGGCGGGCGATGGCCGCGACGAGGAGCGTCCCTTCCATCCACGCGAAGCCCTCGCCGATGCAGCGACGCGCGCCCCCGCCGAAGGGAAAGTAGGCATACTGTGGGCGCGCCTCTTTCGCTTCGGGGGTGAAACGTTCGGGGTCGAAGCGCAGGGGGTCGGGGTAAAAGCGCGGGTCGCGGTGCATGACGTACTGGCTGATGAGGACGAGCGTCCCCGTTGCCGCAACGTAATCGCCGACCGCGTAGTCCTTGACGGCGAGGCGGCCGACGACCCACGCGGGCGGATAGAGCCGCATGGACTCGGCCAGCACCATCTCCGTGTAACGCAGGCGCGGAAGGTCTTCGACGGTCGGCAATCTCCCGCCTTCGAGAACCGCGTCGAGTTCGGCGTGGAGTCGTGCTTCCGCCTCCGGGTTCTGCGCGAGCAGATACCACGTCCAGGCGAGCGCGTTGGCGGTCGTCTCATGACCGGCGAGAAAGATCGTCAAGGCTTCGTCGCGTAGTTGTTCGTCGCTCATGCCGCCGGTCGCGCCCTCTTCGTCCTGCGCGAGCAGGAGCATGGAGAGCAGGTCGCCCCTGTCCGCGCCCGACGCGCGCCGCTCGTTGATGATGCGATAGATGACCGAATCGAGTTTGGCGCGCCCGCGCGCAAAGCGTCGGTTGGCGGGCAACGGCAGGCGTTCGAGATATTCCGAATAGGGCAGCAGGAGCATCTGGAAGAGTTCCAGCATCTCCGTGAGCGCGCGGCCGATCTCGTCGGCCTCGGCTTCCACGTCGGTGTCGAACAGGGTCTTGCCGACGATGGAGAGCGTGAGGCGTGTCATCTCGTGCGCCACGTCGAGCGTCTGGCCGTCGTGCCAGCGCGCGCTGTTGCGCGCCGCGTATTCGACCATCACCTCGCCGTAACTCTCCACGCGCTTGCGATGAAAGGCGGGCTGCGCGAGGCGGCGTTGGCGGCGGTGGTATTCGCCCTCGCTCGTCAGGAGTCCCTCGCCGAGCAGGCGTTTGGAACGCTGGAGGGCGCGGCCTTTGTGGAAATGGTCGCCGCGCGTCACGAGCGCGTCGCGGATGAGATCGGGATGGTTGAGCAGAAGGGCGCGTTGCGGCCCCAGGCGGAAATGAACGATGTCGCCGTGTTCGCGCGCGATGCGCGTGAGAAATCGCAGCGGGTCGCGGCGGAAGGCGAGCAGGTCGAAGAGGGGCGAGCCAGCGCGTTTCGCGCGGGCGTCTGGAGTTGGGGATGCGCTTGCCATTCGGGGGAAACTCCGTCGGTCGAATTTGTCTCTACGCTCCACGGGCGGAAGCGACATGACAGGTCTCAAAGTTTCAGTCGGCCTTGTCGCGGGCGAACCGGATCGCGGAGATCGTCAACCCACCCGCCACAATCAACAGGAAGAATCCGAGGTCACTCCAAAACACCCCCTGGTGGCCTGAAGCCCACACCTCGTCGGGCGCGGGCTGGCGCGGCCGTGCGGCCACGAAACAACTCGTATATGAAGCAGCATAGAACAAGAGCGCACCGGCTATTAAACTTTTAGCAGTTTTGCTCATGACACTTTTCCCTCTACTTCTCAGTCGCCTGTGCGGCTTCTAACGCTCGCGCCGTGTCTTTGTTATTATACGCCTGCACTCCGACGGCACGTTAAGAATGCGCGCGGCATTTATCAGTCGCCGCCGCTGTCACGCGCTTGAGAAATTTGTCGGGGCGGGAGGCAGTTTGTCTTTAGAGTTTGCGATTGAATACCCGTGCGAGTTGCGCGCACGCTACACGGAAGAACACCTGCGCGCCTGGGGGCGGCTCGGCAATATCCACACGCGCGTGACGACGGGCGAGCAGGCCGCGCCCTCAGAGGAGAAACTGCGCTTCGTCGAGCGTTCGAGCATCGAGATCGAGCGGATGCAGGAGGAGACGAGCATCTGCGAAAAGTGCCCCGCGCGCCTGCCGCATGACACGGCGGGCGAGGGCGAGGCCGTCGGCTGTCAGGGTCGCATCACGTATCCCTTCGACGCGCAGTTTGAAAAATTTCTGGCCGACCGCGTGCAACTCGCGCTCGACACCGTGAGCGTCGAAGACCAGCCGCGACTCCTGCGCATACTCGTTGACCCCGATTCGCCGTTCGACGGCGAGGGCGCGAAGTCTCTGCGCACCGTGACCACGCCCGAAGGCTTGCGCTTCTTCGAGTTGCGCCTGCCCATCCGCCTCGCGCGCGAAGCCTCGCACGTCACCACCGACCACCTCTTCGACGCGCTCGCCGGTTTCACGGCCGAAGACAACACGCGTACCTCTTACGCACGCGAACTGCCGCCGAAAGCCGCGCCCGACTACTACGACTTCCTCGATCTCATCCTCTTGAACGACCTGAGCGGCTCGGAGCGCGCACGCATCGAGAAGCGCAGCCACAACTACAAACAGTTCCTACGTCTTCACGCCGCCCTCGAACGCGCCGAAGCCCTCCGCGCACGCGTCCTGCTGGATTAAGCGACAGGAGAAAAGGAGAAGGCGTAACGCGGAAAGGCGTAACGTGGAAAGGTGAAACGCAGAAGCGGGGCGCAGCGCCAAACGGCCGCTCCCCGCTTCTGCGTTTCACCTTTCCCCTGCCCCTTTTTCCCCTACTTGTTTTCCTCGTCCAGTTCGCGCAAGGCGTTGAGCAGGAGACTCGTGTTGCTCGTCGCCTGAATGGTAGTGGGATAGCTTTCGTTTGATCTCTCGAAATCGAATTCGCCGCCGGTCAACTCGACGAGGCGGCGCAGCGCGTCCGCATCCTTATCATGGCCGCTGTCGGCCGCGGCGATGCGCCCTTCGTTGAAGCGGATGCGACCGGCGGGCGTGCCCGTCCCGGCCGACGTGAGCGTGAGCGTGCCCGTGAGACGCGCGTTCTCGATGACCTGTACGGCGTCGAAAATACTGACGACCGAGAGGTCTCCGGCGAAGGTGATGGGGCGCGCCGAGGCGCGCGGCGCGTTGGGCGCTATTGTGGTGGCGGCCGGGGTCACGAGGTCGGGGCGGCGCGCGCGGCGAATGGCTTCGAGGCCGGGGGCGATGTTGAGGCGCGGGTCGGCCTGTCTGGCCGCGAGGAGCCGTTCCTGCGCGGCGTCGAAGTTGTCGCGTGCGATGTAGAGTTTGACGAGCGCGAGACACTGGCGCGCCGCCTCTTCCGGAAGGTTGTGGGCGGTGGCGACTTCGCGCAAACGCTCGCGCAGTTTGATCGAATGCGGATTGTTCTTGATGGCCTCTTGCAGCCGCGCCATCGCGCGCGCGTGCGACCTGTATTTCAAAAACAATTCGACATCGAGCAAGGCCGTCTCGATGTCTTCGCCGTAGTCTGTGTCCGTGTGCGCGTCTTTCATCCTTCTCGCCCGCAGCCGAAACTTTCGCGGGGAAAAGTTTAGCACACTCGCAGGGGGCGCATTCCCGGTGCCGCGAGATGCGGCGGCGGTGCTGTATTTCGGTCGTTCCCAGACGCTTTTCGTATAGCCCGGAGCGTGTTTTTCACCGTTTATGTACGTCAACGTACACGCTTCTGGAAACTCCTGTTGTATAGTCGCGCCTGAAGTTGTTTCTCAACTTACTCTTCCCAACTTTCAGCCCTGTTATCCTTAACTTTTCCGCCTCTTTAGTGTGAGACGGCGCGACAACATGCAGCGGTAAAACGCCTGTTGCACGCAGGAAACGTGGCATGGCGTGTGCAATACTTAACCACGTGCAATAAAGGCGTTCCGGTTATCAACCCCCTAAATAAGTTTGTTCAAGAGATGGTCTCGCGCGTGCGGACACTTGGTGGGTCGTCTTTAGAACAAAATCAACAGTTTGGTGCTGCAACTCCAGGAGGAATCTAAACGGATGCAAGAAGAGTTGACGATGGTGGACGCGAGCGCGGCGGGAACTGTCCGGCTGCTCAATCATAGCTGGGCAACTTATCTCCAAAAGACCTGCGTGCGCCTCAAATCCATCGGGCGCGCGCACCAGACGAACGGCACGCACGCCCTCGTCTCCAGACTCAAACGCACGCGCCCCTCCACCTATGAGCACTCCGTGCGCGTGGCGCGCCTCGCACGCGTCACCGGGCGCGCTTTCAACTTCAACGATTCTCGTCTGCAACAACTTTCTTCAACCGCCATGCTGCACGACATCGGCAAGATACTCGTGCCCGAAGCCGTGTTGAACCGCCCGCGCCGCCCGACACGCATGGAGCAATTCGTGCTGCACCTGCACCCGAGCCTCGGCGCGCTTCTCGCCAGCTACTTCAACCTCTCGCCGGAATTGCGCATCCGCACCCAGCACCACCACGAACGCTGGGACGGCAAGGGCTACCCGCACCGCCTCGGCGGCGAAGACATCCCGCTCATGGCGCGCATCGTGCAGGTCGTTGACACCTACGACGCGATGGTGGCGAAAAGACCCTACTCCACCCCGCGCACGCACAACGAGGCCGTCGCCGAACTCGTCGCACACGGCGGCAAACAATTCGACCCACGCGTCATCGAAGCCTTCCTCGATATGCACCCGGCGCAGCGCGACGGGGACGACTTTTAATCAAAGCCATTTCTCTTGAAAAAGTTGAGGCCGCTTTCCAACTGAGAAAGCGGCCTCAACTTTTCCCATCATCGCCTCGCACGAGTTTTAAAAATCGAATCTCAGCCCGACCCGCATGCTGCGCGGGCGCAGCGTGTGCGTCGGCATGAGGAACGAATCGAGGAACGCCTGACGCTGCTCGGCGCTCGCCGCCGGCCTGAGCGCGTTGAAGTTGATGAACTCCGCTCCGAAGGTGTAGACGGTTTTGTTGAGCAGGTTGTCGATCTCTATGTTCGGGCGCAGGCGCAGGCGTTCCGACAAACGAAACTCGCGCGTGACGTTGATGTCGAAGGTGAAGAGGGCGGGGCCGCGACCGGCATTGCGCGGGAGGTTGCCGGTGCGCCCGATGACGGGCAGCGAGAACGCGGCGGCCAGTCCGGGGTTGAGAGCTTCGCCGGGGCGACGCGAGCGGATGAGTCGCGCATCGCCGTTGAAGACGGGGCGGTCGTTGCCCACGTCGTCGAGATTGCGATCTGCGCCGCCGAGCGAGACGTTGAAGGGTGCGCCCGTCGCAACGCGCAGGATGGTGGCGAAGCGTAAGCCTCCGAGTTTGCGCGGCGCGGTGAGCGTGCCGGAGAAGACGAAGCGGTGACGGCGGTCGAGCAGGCTCGCCGCCCGCTCGCCGCGAAAGTCGCCGGAGACGAGCGCGCTCGAAGTGTTCACGACGCCGTCATCTATGAGCCGCGAGAGCGTGTAGGCGGCGCGCATCGAGAGGTCGAAGCCGTTGTCGTGCGCGGCGAAGCGTCGGCGCGCTTCGATAGTTAAGCCGTGATAGAAGCTATTGCCGATTGAGGCGAGTTGTTCGATCTGGCCGCGCGCAGGGTCGGGGCGCAGGTCACGCAGCGCGCCGAGGGCGGCTTCGAGGGCGCTGCCCGAACTGAAAGTGTTGAGATTGAACACGGTGACGGGCACGCCGAACTCGACGACGCGTGCGATGGCATCCGCGTTCGACGCGCCGGGCGGCGTGAGGACAAAGCGCACGAGTTCACCGGCCGACTGCGTGTTGTAGAGCGGGCGCGTGCCCGCCGGGTCGCGGAAATTCGCAAAGTCGCGCGAGAGCAGGTAGGCTGCGAAATCCTTGTAGCCCGGCGGCAGACGCGGCGCGTTTGCATTGAACTCGCGCCAGAGATGTATGCCGCGGTTGAAAGTGTAATTCGCCTCGACGACGAACCCGCGCGCGAGTTCCCGCTCGAAGCCGACGTTCATTTGGTAGCTTTCGGGGATGCGCAATTCGGGATCGAGGCGTCGCGTGAAGTTCGTCTGGAGCGTGCCGAACTGTTTGACGATGGGCGAATCAGACGCGAGCGCGCCGGGGAAACTCAGGTTGGCGGCGATGAAAGCGCGCCGCTCCGCCGCCGTCAACAACTTGCCGGTCGCGGGATTGCGCAACGCGTCGGTATCGAAGAAGACGCGCCCGACGCCGAGCGTAAAATCATCAATAGTACGCAACAAGACACGGTTGTAGAACAGACCCGCGCCCGCGCGTATGACGGTCTTGCCGGAGCGAAACGGGTCGTAGGCGAGGGCGGCGCGCGGCGCGAAGTTGTTGTGATCGTCAAGGATGGTCTCGTTCTCGTAACGCAGGCCGTAAGTGACGGTGAGGTTGGGGCGCGCGTGCCATTCGAGTTGGGCGAAGAGTCCGGCGTAGAGATTCTTCTGCGCGGATTCGTTGTTGAAGCGCTGGCGAAAGCGTTCGGGCGCGTTCGCCAGAAACTCGCCCGCGCTTGCGAAATCGAACGTGCCGCTTGCGTCCGAGAGGTCTATGAAAACGGAGCGGATGCGCTGCACGTCGCCGCCGAACTTGAACGTATGCGCGCCGCGGACGACCGTGAACGTGTCTTGAAACTGCACGCGGGTTTCGCGCCGGTCGCTCGCGCCCGCGCTGGACGCGCCCGCGACGAGCGTGCCCGAACGATTCAACGTCTCCCCCGGCGCGAGCGGGTCGTCAATCGAGATGAGAACGACCGGGCGCGCGGGGGTTCCCTGCGTTCTAAGCGCGGGAGTCAGGCGCGAGACCTGCACGCGCAGTTGATTGACGAGGCGCGGCGAGACGACGAAGTTATCGGTGTAAGAGAGCGCGTCGGAGTGTCGCGTGCGACCTTGCAGCGCGTCCGCGAGGCGCGCACCGCCGCCGAACTGGCGTAGGTTTCGGCTGCGCCCGCGCTGGTAGAGGAACGTGCCGTTGTGCGCGCCTGTAAAGTTGTGATCGGTGCGCGCCGTGAGATTGGATGCGCGCAGAGGGGTGTTGACCTCGGCGACGTAGGGCGCGAGTTCGGCGGGCGCGTAGTGGGCATCGGCGGGCGCGGCTTCCGTGCGACGCCCCGCGAGCGTTGATGGCGCGGGCAGTTGAAAACGCGGGTTGGCGACGACGGGGACGAGCGTGTCAATGACGGTCGAATCGAGAATCGTCTGAAATTCGTCGGAGAAGAAAAAGAAGTGGCGCGCGCGCGCCGCACGACTTTCGCGTCTCGCGGGCGAAGCGGCCTGGGCGTTATCACCCGCGCGTGCTTCGCCGCGTCGCGCGCCGAAAAGTTTCGAGGGGAACGCGAGCGGGCCGCCGAGCGTGAAGCCGGGGGCGTGTTCCTGCAACGGCAGACGCTTGAGGCCGCGCGCGTTATTCGCCCAGGTGTTCGCGTTCAACGATTCGTCTTTGAAAAAATAGAAGGCGCGCCCGTGGAAGACGCGCGCGCCGCCGCGCGTGCGCAGGTTGACGCGACCGCCGGACGCGCGCCCGTACTCGGCGGAAAATTGATTTGTGATGACCTGCACCTCTTCCACGGCTTCGACCGACGGTTGAAAGCGTTCGCGCGCGGCGCGGTCGTCGTTGTTGTCGAGTCCGTCAATCGTGATGTTGTTGGAGTAGGCCGTGCCGCCGGAGAGCGCGAAGGTGCCCGCCTCTTCGGGCGTGCGCGCGGGCGTGCGGTTGCGGTCTTCGGCCACATCGCGCGTCGAGAGCGGTTCTTCCGTCACGCCGCCGAGCGTGTGTATGAGGTCGAGCGGGGAACGACTGCCGAGCGGGAGTGTCTCGGTCTCGACGCGCGTCAGCGTGCCGCCGACGACGGTGCGCGTCGTATCGGTCAACGTCCCGCCCGCGTCACCCGTGACGACCTGTTCGGCCGAGACGCCCGCCGGTCGCAAAGCGAAGTCAAGCCGCACGCTCTGCCCCGCCAGCGTCTCAAAGCCCGCGCGCTCCTCGGAGGCAAACCCCGCGGCCGAAGCGCGCGCAGTGTACGTGCCCGGTGTGAGTTCGACGAGGCGGAAGCGGCCTTCTTCGTCAACCGTCGCAACACGTTCGATGCCCGTTGCGACGTGCCTGACGGACACTTTCGCGCCGACGACCGACGCGCCGTTTTGATCCGTGACGCGCCCGCCGATGTTCACCTCGTCGAGGTCTTGCGCGAAGGCTGCCGGCGCCGCAGCCGGATGAAAGATGATGAGCGCGGGCAACAGGCAGGCAAGCAGTTGAAAGAGTCTGGTGCGTGAGTTGAGAGGCTTCATGTCTGGACTCCTGTGCGCGGCGCGAGAGGTAAGACCGCCGCGTGAGGCGCGCCCGCCCGCCACAGGCGGAAAGGCGCGGCCGGAGAAACAAAGCGGCGCGCGCGGATACGTAGATGCACGCGGCTCCACCTGTTTGAACCGTTGAGTGTTGGTAATTGAGACGCCGTCGCGTTTGTGGGTTGAGGCGAGCGTGAGCGTCCGCGGTTGTCTCCCGACAGGGCGCGCACTGTATCACCGCCCCGGCGGCGCGCGCAAGAGGAATTACAAACTTCGCTAAACGCTTATCACTTGTGGGGAACGCACAGAGGGAAGGGTCGCCTAATTACACGTCCTCGAAGGCGTCATATATCACGCCCTTTCGAGCCGTCTAATTTGCCGGCAACTAATATGACTCAGGGACACGAAAGCCGGACGGGAGTGCGGTGTTATTGAGGGGTTCTCTATCTTCATAACAAAGAAAGTTGTGAGGTTGTTAGGATTCCTAATTGTGTCTGCCTTCCTCTATTGTATTGAATACCGCTTTTCAAAACTATCTCTAGCGGAAGTCTTAACCTTTCAAGGCTGCGCGGTTCTACCTTAATGGCGCCCCCGCCATATGACTTACCTACTAAAGAGAGGTTATTCACTGTTTGTGGGTGGCTGAGAATTGTCCATAGTTGGTTAATGAATTGAGGGCTGTTGTCCCGTGCGTACACACAAAGGAAGCCGGTTAATGGCATTACGCCAGCATCATTCATTATGAACCTGGCGTTACGTCTGCCAAGATATGCAAATAGAAAGGGAGGGACGGGTCTAACCTCCATTTTATACCAGGGGCGGCGCGTAGAAATTAAGCTTCTTTTGTGAAGCTCTAGTTCTTCACCGTGCTTTAGATACTCACGCAAAGATTTTGGTAGTTGATCCAACGGTACGTTATCGAGCGAAAATAGAAGCGTTGGTTTTCCCGCTGCATCGAGTGCTTTAATAGCATTCTTGTCTATAACATCTCCAGATACATCGCGTGTTCGTCCTATGGCTGGAAGTAAATATTTAGATGGTATGCCGATCTCTTCCGCCTGTTTTTTTGTTAGGAAAAAGAACTCATTAGCACCTGTAGCGATGCCGCGCATTACTTTAGCAAACTCTCCCAGTGTTGGATCGTCAGATTGAGTTTCTACAGGTGGTCTAGAGAAGCCTGTAGATAAACCTTCTGATAGGCTGCGTTGATGAACTAATAAGCTTTCTCCCGGATGTTGAAAATCCGATATTACCCAAGCCTTGAGTTCATCTGTATATGCTTGAGTACATCTAGCCCAGAGAAAGTTATCTATCGGCCTGTCATTCCTTATTAGAAATATAAGCGCGTTAGTATCTACGCCGGGAAACGGAGATGCTTCCGGACTAAATGTTATTACTGCATCCAGCCTGTATGTGTGGGTAATCCATTTCCACAATGTAGATGAGAATACCCCCTCGCAGGTATCTGCCGGCATGATAAAAGCCAGTCGCCCATCTTTAGCGAGTAGTTGTAAAGCGCGAAGCAAAAAGTAGATATGGAAGCCTGCCCGACCATCTAAAGTCGTACCGGTAATATCATTACACAGTTTCTTTAATTTAGCTTTGACCTCGTTTGATAGCCGGTGATGCCGTATATATGGTGGATTGCAAACAATGGCGTCCAGAGTGTTCTTGGGCGGTGTTAGAACGAAGTCGGCAATGGATGTGTTTGATAAATCCTCTTGGGATAAGCCATTCTCTTTAGCCTGTTCTAAAGCTAGCCGGTCTATTTCTCTGCCTACGAGCTTGAGATTTATGCCTCTATCTGTGGAGATTGTTTTAGCCGCTTTAAAAAAAACCCCCGCGCCCACAGCCGGGTCAAAGATTTCTTTACTTCCTCCTGAAAGTGCGTAAGCAACCATTGCCTCTGCAACCCAATCCGGCGTCCAGAACTGTCCCTTTACTCTAAGGGTTTCTCTTGCTGCTCCGGCACCAGGTAGTTTCTGATGATACTTTGTCATGTAAAGGTTTTTCCCTATTCCCTGTTGGTCATTTCCAATACGTCTAAAGCTTCCTTACTTAATTCTAGACTACCTCCTTCAAATTTGACGAAAGGAAGGATGTGTCCATTTTTATCTTCTATGTGGGCTGGCACCAAGTTGGGTTCTTCTGTTGACTCACCGAGTGGGTAGGCATAGTGATAATAGAATTTGTAGATAATCTTTTTAGCAGTTGCACCGGCTGGCGCTTGGAAAGTTTGTACTGTTGGCTCAATAAGACCTGTACTTATTAATTCGTCGGCTCTGTCGAAACTGAGTCCGAATGCTAAATCAAAAAACACATGCCATACGTGAATTTTAACTCCGGTCTGTTCTTGCCAACTCCTTAGAGGTATACGATCTTCTTCCTTAATAATAACCGTGGGAAGTACAACACCAGTTTTTTTGAGTCCTAGTTGCCCGCCCAGTCTTTTTTGTGGTGTTAGAGACGATCCGTAGAACGGCATCTTCTTAGCCCGCCACAAGCTGTTTTCGCACTCAATGGCTATTAATGCTCTAGAGAGCAATTCCTGCATGTTTAGATTATCTTCGGGCGTGAACGGTAGTTCACTTACTCCGCCTAATTGGTCAACTACTTTATAAATGTGTTCTTTATCCGTCTTTCTAAAGATGAGTAAGTCGGGTCTCTTGACTTTGCCGAGTCCTGCATTTTCCAAGCGTTCAAAGTAAAGCTCAAATGCTCGTGGGTCATCATCAGGGGCGGCTCCGCTCGGGCCATAGGGTAAAGCAAAATAGTCTTGTGTCTCATTAACAGCTTGAACAAGTCGCTCTTCACTCCACACTCCTTGAGACCATCGCATTAAAAAATCGCTGCCGCGAAGCCTACGCGGATTAAGAAGAAAATCTGCCCATGGAACGGAGCCATGTCCTCTCAATTCTATTTCAATGTCTTCGGCTAATACGGATAATTCGATTTCAAATGGATGCATATTAGGATTGTTGAACTCCATATTATTTTCGCTTACTTCTTAACTTTCTTACTCGCCTTAGAACTCTCAGCTTTAGCCCTCGGCGGCCTGCATGTCTTTGCCCAGGGGTGTCCTAACTTCAACTTAGAGGGCGATTCGAGATTAACGGTGAGAGTGTTTCGTTTTGCTTGGCTAACGTGGTCGCCGTGAGTGTGAACCTCTCAACTCGAACGGTGATGCTGATTCACTCTTTAGAGGTTGAGGTTGAGCTATGCATGACCGTCGCTGATTTACAAAGCTGAACGCGCGGCATGATAGCAGACCGCGCCGGAGTTGGACATCTGCACCCTGACTCGTCTCGACGCTGAACGCTCACGATTACGGGCAGAGGCTCGCGGGGCTTGTGGCCTCAAGGACAGCGCAAGCCTCGCGTTAATCCTATGCCTCACATCCTCTTAGTCGAAGATCATAAGATCGTCGCGCAAGCCGTCAAAGAGACACTTGAGCTAGAGGGCTGGCGCGTTACGGTCTGCGGAGACGGCGGGGTCGCATTGCTCAGGCTGGCGAGCGAGACAGGCTATAGCCTCTTGATGTTGGACAACAACTTACCGAACGTCACCGGGCTTGAGTTAGTGCGGTATGCGCGCACGCTGCCGCATCTCAGAGGGATGGCGATCATCATGTTTTCGGCGAGCGAATGCGGTAGGGAGGCGCGGCGGGCGGGCGTGGACGAGTTTTTATGGAAGCCGCAGGATACGGGGAAGATTGTGGAGACGGTCGCCCGCCTGCTTGTTTCCCGGGTCAATTTCAAACCGAACAGTTAACCCTTAGTCGCTAAGGGACGTGCAATAGCGACTATTGCACGTCCCTTAGTGACTAACGAACCTCGCCAGCCAAATAATGAACATCCCGAACTAACTTATAAATCTCACCGACGCACACGCGAACATCGGGGGCACCGTGGCGACGCCGTGAATACCCCATGCACTTACTCGCTGTGCTGCACGGGGTTGATCCCCTTCGAGGTCTGGGTCTGGGTCTCGGAGCCGTTCAGCCCCGACGCGCCGCCGAAGTTTCCGCCGATGCCGAGCCCTGAGCCGACAGCAAGTATGATTGATAACACCATTGAGAGAGACATTTTTCTTTTTCCTTTCAGTTAACGCGAGCGCTTTAGCCCGCGCGTCTTTTGTACTCACTTATATAAGCGACGAAAGCGAAGGAAAACGCTCACCCGACGGGAAGAAATTTTGAAGAAATTTTTCGGCGTCCCGGAGCGTCAGGGGCGGGTCGCGTCTCCGGCCGAAAATTAGGAAGAAATGGGCGGCGAGCAGCCCACCCGCGTGCAGGGTAATTCCCCTACCATCGCGTTCGGGCTTATTAGCCGCGCGAGGTGGTGCGGCGGCGTTGTTGCTGGAGGATGACGCTCGCCGTGCGGCGGACGGGGACAAGCGCGCCCGCGTCCGGCGGAGGCGTGTCGGTAAACGACGCGAACTCTTCGGCGTGCGCTTGCAGGTACGCGAAGAAGCGCTCGAATTCGCGCTGCATGGCGTCCATCTTTTCGCGCATGTTGAGGATGATTTCGACGCCCGCGAGATTGACCCCGAGGTCGCGCGTCAGGGACAGGATCACTTCGAGGCGTTCGAGGTCGGCGTCCGTGTAGAGGCGCGTGTTGCCGTCCGAGCGCGAAGGCTTGATGAGTCCTTCGCGTTCGTAGAGACGCAGAGTCTGCTGGTGCAGCCCGTACTGCTCGGCCACCGCGCTGATCGTGTAAGTGCGACTCTTGTTGCGTTTCATAAGAAAACAGTGACGAGTGACGAGTGACGAGTGACGAGCAAGAAACAGAACAAGTTTTTGGTTTTAACTTGTCACTTGTCACTCGTCACTCGTCACTGCTATTCCAGCCCCATCGTCACGCGCGGGTTCTCTTCGTTGAGTTGCGCGTAGCGTTTGAGGAGTTCCTTGGTCTCTTCCGAGATCACTTTGGGGAACGTGACCTGCACTTCGATGAACTGGTCGCCGCGCGCCTGCGGGTTGCGAAGGCTCGGCACGCCGCGTTCGCGCAGGCGAAACTTCTGGCCTGACTGCGTGCCCGGCGGAATCCTGAGTTGCGCCTTGCCCTCGACCGTGGGCACTTCGATCTTCGCGCCGAGCGCGGCCTCGGGCACGGTGACGGGGATCGTCACGTAGATGTTGTCCCCTTTTCGCGTGAAGTGCGTGTGGCGGCCGACGTTCGTGATGATGAAGAGATCGCCCGGCGGCGCGCCGAGCCGCCCGCCCTCGCCCTTGCCCGGAATGCGCACGCGCGAGCCTGTGTCCACGCCCGCTGGGATTCTCACTTTCACGCTCTCCGTCTTCGGCATCACTCCCTTGCCATGACAGAGCGAACATGGCGGGCGACGTTTGCCCGCGCCCTGACAGTCTGGGCACTCCTGCGCGAAACGCATGCGCCCGCCCGCGCGTTGCACCTGTCCCGCGCCCTTGCAGGTGGGGCAGGTGACGGGCGTGCCGCCCGTGTCGCCCGCACCGTTGCAGCGCGTGCATTGCTCGGAGCGGTTGACCGTGATGTTGGTCGTCATGCCGGTCACGGCCTCTGCAAAAGAGAGCGCGAGCGGCATCTCGATGTCCGCGCCGCGCTGGGGCATCGGGCGCGGCGGCTCGCGCTCTTGCCGCGCGCCCGCACCGCCGCCGCCGCCGAACAGGTCTGCGAAGATGTCGCGGAAACTCGAACTGCCGCCCGCGTTGCCGCCGCCCGCACCTCCGCCGGACGCCGAGGCGTTGCCCCAATCGAAGCCCGTGAAATCGAAGGGCGCACTGCGCCCCCCCGCGCCGCCCGGTTCCGCGCCGCGCGCCGCCGCGTCCGCCAGATTGTCCGAGTATTGCCCGAACCTGTCGTAGACGCCGCGCTTCTTCGGATCGGAGAGCACGTCGTGCGCCTCCGTGATCAACTTGAAGCGTTCCTCGGCCGACTTGTCGCCCGGATTCACGTCCGGGTGAAACTTCCTCGCCAGCCTGCGGTACGCCTTCTTGATCTCCTCCGGCTTCGCCTTGCGCTCGACGCCCAGCACTTTGTAGAAATCTTCTTTTGCCATTGAAAGACAGTGACAAGTGACAGGTGACAAGTGACGAGTTAAAACAAGTTCTGAAACTTGTCACTCGTCACTCGTCACTTGTCACTGTTTTACTTGTTCTCGTCCACGTCAACGTATTCGGCGTCAATGACGTTGTCGTCGCCACCGCTCGCGCCACCGCTCGTCTGCCCGCCGCCGGCGGAGGATGCGCCCGCCGCGGAAGCCTGTTCGCCGCCCGCTTCGCCGCCCGTCTGTGCGGTCTGCTGGTAGAGCGCTTCGGCCAGTTTGTGCGAAGCGGTTTGCAGGTTGTTGAAGGCCTCGTTCATGCGTTCCGCGCCGCCTTCTTCGACAGCCTTCTTGGCGTCGGCCAGCGCGGTTTCGAGTTGCGTCGTCGAAGCCGCGTCGAGCTTCTCCTTGTTCTCGCTGAAGGTCTTCTCGACCTGATACGTCAAGCCGTCGAGACGATTGCGCGCTTCGATCTCCTCGCGCTTCTTCACGTCTTCGCCCGCGTGCGATTCGGCCTCGCGCATCATGCGGTCAATCTCGTCTTTCGACAGACCGGAGGATGCGGTGATGGTGATGTCCTGCACGCGCTTCGTGCCCATGTCCATCGCCGACACCTTGACGATGCCGTTGGCGTCTATGTCGAACGTCACCTCGACCTGCGGCATGCCGCGCGGTGCGGGCGGAATCCCGACGAGGTGGAACTTGCCGAGCGTGCGGTTGTCGCCCGCCATCGGCCGCTCGCCTTGCAAGACGTGGACTTCGACCGAGGTCTGGTTGTCGGAAGCGGTCGAGAACACTTCGGACTTGCGCGTCGGGATCGTCGTGTTGCGCTCGATGAGCTTCGTGAAGACGCCGCCGAGCGTTTCGATGCCTAAGCTGAGAGGCGTCACGTCGAGCAGCAGGATGTCCGTCTTCTCGCCCGACAGCACGCCCGCCTGCACGGCCGCGCCGACGGCGACCACCTCGTCCGGATTCACGCTCTTGTTCGGCTCTTTGCCGAAAATGCTCTTGACGATCTCCTGAACTTTCGGGATGCGCGTCGAGCCGCCGACCAGCACCACTTCGTTCACCTTGGTGGCGTCGAAATTGGAATCCTTGATCGCCTTCTTCGCGTCGGCGATGGCGTCTTCCACGGGCTTCTTCAGCCGCTGCAAAATCGCGTCGATCAACTGCTCGAACTTCGCGCGCGTCAACTTCATCACGAGGTGCTTCGGCCCCGAGGCATCGGCCGTGATGAAGGGCAGGTTGATCTCGGTCTCCATCGCGGTCGAGAGTTCGATCTTGGCCTTCTCCGCAGCCTCTTTCAGACGCTGCAAGGCCATCTTGTCGTTCGACAGATCAATGCCCTGGTCGCGCTTGAACTCTTCCGTGATCCACTCCATCAGCCGCTCGTCTATGTCGTCGCCGCCGAGGTGCGTGTCGCCGTTCGTTGATTTCACCTCCACGACGCCTTCGCCCACTTCGAGGATCGAGATGTCGAACGTGCCGCCGCCGAAGTCGAAGACGGCGATGACCTCTTCCTTCTTCTTGTCGAGACCGTAGGCGAGCGCGGCGGCCGTCGGCTCGTTGACGATGCGCATCACTTCGAGCCCGGCGATCTTGCCTGCGTCTTTCGTCGCCTGCCGCTGCGCGTCGTTGAAGTAGGCCGGGACGGTGATGACGGCCTTGTCAACTTTCTGCCCCAGGTAGTCTTCCGCGGACTGTTTCATCTTTTGCAGGATCATCGCGGAAATCTCGGGCGGGGTATACTCTTTGCCGCCCGCATTGATGCGCACGTCGCGGTTGCCCGCCGGCTGCACCTGATAGGGAACCTGCTTTTTCTCTTCCGTCACCTCGTCAAAACCGCGCCCCATGAAACGCTTGATCGAATAGATCGTGTTCTCGGGGTTGGTGACGGCCTGACGCTTCGCCACCTGACCGACGAGGCGGTTGCCATCCTTCGTAAAGGCGACCACGGAGGGCGTCGTGCGCCCGCCTTCCGAGTTGGTGATGACGGTCGGCTCGCCGCCTTCCATGACGGCCACCACCGAGTTGGTCGTGCCCAAGTCAATACCGATTATCTTGCTCATCTTTTCACTCTCCAGATGTTGTTTAACTGACCCGCCTCTGCTGCTCACGCACCCGCAACGACCTTCTAGGCCGCCCGCGGACTCCCGTTCATCGAATCTCAGATAGTAAAGGCATAGGTTGAATACAGCGTTAATATAATATCTGAGTCTCCTATTGTCAACTTTTGATTGCGAAAATCCCCGTCACGTTGCCCGAAACGCGCCGAAAGCCGGTAAGACTTGTTATTTCACAGTTTATCAGCGTCTTCGGAGGGTTCCCGTTCGGTTTTGTCCTCGTTCATGATGCGGGAGACATGAAAAATGTAGTGGACGCCGGAGAAGAGCGCGGAGGCGAAGACGATGACGTAGACGGTCGGCAGGACGTAGCCGCGCAGCGTGGGGAAACGCGCCAGCGCGAGGATGATCACGATGGCCGTAATTTGCACGACCGTGTTGACTTTTCCGAGCAGCGAAGGGCGAAACCCGCGAAAGCCTGTGACGACGTTGATGGCCGCCGCGCCGACGACGATGAAGACATCGCGGCTGATGACGGCCGCCGTCACCCAGAAGGGAACGGGGAGGTGTTCGCCCCGCCCGACGATGGAAGCAAGCGAGAGGGTGATGAAAGAGGTGACGAGCAGGAGTTTGTCCGCGATGGGGTCGAGGATGGTGCCGAGTTGCGATTTCTGGTTGAAACGGCGTGCGAGGAAGCCGTCTATGCCGTCGGTCAAGCCCGCGAAGACGAAGATGGCGAGCGCCCAGTCGAAACGCTGGTAATAGAGCATCGTGACGAAGACCGGAACCAGCACCATGCGGATGACGGTCAGGAAATTCGGCACGGTGAAGATGCGAGAAGACATAAGAACAGTGACAAGTGACGAGTGACAAGTGACGAGCCAAAATCAAGACAAGTTTAAAGACAGATTTTCTTCTGTTTTAACTTGTCACTCGTCACTTGTCACTTGTCACTGCTTTCTGAGTTCGAGCAGAGAGACTTCGGGCAGGCAGCCGTAGCGCACGGGCAGAACGACCGTGCCGAGGCCGCGCGTGACGTAAATTTGCGTGTCGCCCTGTCGCCCCAAACCGCGCAGCAGGCGTCGGCGCGGGCGTCCCGAAGGCGAGCGCTCCGCGCGCAAGGTGACTTGCCCGCCATGCGTGTGGCCGCTCAGGACGAGGTCAACCCCGGCGCGAGCAGCGCGGCGCAGGACGATGGGGTTGTGCGCGAGCAGGAGTTTCAATTCGTCCGCCGCGGAACCGGCGAGCGCGAGCGGGAGGTCTTCGAGGCCGACCATCGTGTCGTCAACGCCCGCGAGCCAGAATGACGCTCCCGGGTGCTGCGGGTGCTCGAAGCGCATGCCCTCGTTGACGAGGACGCGTATGCCTTCGGCGCGGAAGAGGTCTGTGATGAGCGCGGCGTCAGTCCAGTGATCGTGGTTGCCGAGCACTGCGTAGACGCCGCAGCGCGCCCTGAGGCGTCCGAGCATCTCGGCGCACGGCTCTGCGTACTCGCGTTCGTGCGAGACGTAGTCGCCCGTCAGGGCGATGATGTCGGGACGGAGGCTGTTGGCTAACTCGACGGCGCGTTCCACCTGCGCGCGCCCCGTGAAAGGACTGTGGTGTATGTCCGAGAGTTGGACGACGCGCAGGCCGTCGAGCGCATCGGGCAGGCGGCGCAATCTGATCTCCGTGCGTTCGACGACGAGGTTGTAAGGCTCTGCGAAGGCGGCGCGCGCCATCTGCATGACGCCCGCGGCCAGCGTGCGCAGGGGCTTCGGGCGTGGTGGTGGCACGGGCGCATGGCGACGGGGAGACTTCCATCCGGCGTTGTTGGACATATCAGTTCGTTGAATTTGGATTAATGAGAATTAACTTTATCGCGAGAGCTTCCCTTGTTCGAAATACCCTTCTTTGAAGCCTGCGGATTATAAGGATTAGCTCACGCGAGCGCAACTTCGCCGGGGCACTATGGAGACTTACGCGGGGCGCGCTGAGAAGCCGTCCTTTCACATCTCGTTCACAGTGCGAAAGCTCGCCACCAGAGGCTTCGCGCCAGGGGCTGTCGGCAGGCAATGTCTCGCCGAACAAGCCCCGTAGCATGATGATGTGGGATTGACTCTTGAGACAAGTAAAAGCCGATTCTACCAGCGAGGTCGTTGTGAAGAGAACAGGCAGGTCTCACTTTGGCGGCACAACGGACAAAGTCCAGTTGCCGGGGCCGGCCTTTATTTTCTCTATGTTCCCCGTCACCGCGTCCACGTATTTCGCCATCTTTTTATCTTTATCTTTCCAATTTGAAAGTAAATTAATATACCGCTCTATGAACTCGATTATTTTATCGTTGGTCGCGCTCTTCACATCCGCGCTTTGATCGCCCGCTCGTTTCAATAACCACCTGCGGTACTCGTCAATATATTCCACATGCGCGGCGACAATACGTTCGATGTGAAACATTCCTTCAGTTTTCGCCGTGCGGCTCGCGTGTTTGAAAGCAAATTCTGACGAAAGATAAGCGGCCGCGCCGTTATCGTGGAATTTACTCATATAAAAATTATGCATCCAGTCCTCGTGCGCGGCAACGATCTTGTAAGTCGCTCTGATGGCTTTGACAAAGTCTCGCTCCTCGTTCTCGTCGCTTTTATTTGTGTACATAAAAAGCGGTTTGTTGTTATTTGCCAGCAGCGAGTAGAACTCATAATGGACGATCAGGTCGCGTAAGAAAATAAAACCGGCGGGAGTTATCAACAGTTCGGCATCCTGCCCATAGAGACGCCACTTACTGGTGTTCTTTTTCATTTTAACGAGATCGTCGAAAGCGTTTTTATTCTTTATTTGGTGCTGTCTAAAACTCACCAGGTAAGGGCCTCCCTCACTGACGAGAAAAAGCCCCACCAGAGTCTTGATAACTTCATTTTCAGAGTAAATGTCTTTTGTGCTTTTTAAGATCGAGCGCAGCTCTACTTTTTGACGCTCTTTATTCTGCTCGATGAATTCTTTGCTGTCCTTAATGTCAGACCTGTTCAGGATCAGCGTGAGCAGCATTCTGGAAGCAAGGCAGTAGCCGGTCTTGCTGTCGATGCCGTCTTTTGTCTGATAAAATTCGATGCTATTCAGGTCGGTTATCATTCCGTAGAGAATTGCGCCGTAGAAACCCTCAATCTGATCGGGAGGAATATCGGCCTTATAGTTAAACTGCTCCCGAGATGTTTTTTGCGCTAAGGAAAAGGGACTGATCGAGTCCTCCGGCAGTACGGGGAAGGTGATGGGAAAGACTTCGCTCCAATCGTCGGGCGAGTATTTGATCTTGGTTTTATCAGGGATGAAATTTTCGACCACCCTGTATAGAGACTTGGTCAGCCGCCTGTTATCCATGTTGAAGGCGGGGATAAATGTTTCGGTGTAGAAGTTCTTTTCTGTCAGAAAATTCAAGAGAGCCACGATATTGCCCGCCGTCCCGTAACGCCCTTGAAATGTTTCGATTTTATTCACATAGAAGAGCAATCTCGCGGCGGTGATGTCTTTATAGAAGGTGGGGCCGCACCTGTAGGAAATCTTCTCGGTGATGCCATCGTGGCTGCCCACGATATGATCTGCTATGGAAGCGTTGTTGGCGTCGCGCAAAGCAAAGATGAAATTGTAGTCTGCGGCGAAGGGGTGTCCGGGTTTGTTGAAGTTGATGGTGTTGCAGACCGTCCTGAAATTCTTCAGCGAATGATAGAACAGCTTTAAAAAATCCTTGTGCAGCAAGTCCAACGGGATAGCGTCGAGATTGTCGAAGATAATTACTTTGGACTTGGCGGCGGTCTTTTCCGTGGCTGTAGGAGATTCACGCCCGGTGGTTCGGAGAAATTCCAGAAACGTGAATAACAATAAAAAGCTGTCCCTCGTTTCCATCTCAGCGAAGATGTCGTCCCACGCATCCGTATAGTCGTCGGTCTCTTTAATTATTCCCGGCAACTTGTTCAGTTCATCCTTGAGCGATCTGCCATCGAGTTTCCCGACCAAAGCGCTCCTGTAATTGGACAGAAAAAAGACGAAAGAATTCTTCACGGTGTCAGTGATGGGAATGCTTTGGATGTAGCCCCTGATGATATTGGTGATCGCATTTTCCTGTTCCTTTTCCGTGATGTCCTTTCTCATCGCAGCCTTCATCTCGATGAATTCGTTGCGCCTGTCTTCGTCTTCCTCCTTTTCGATCTGCTCTTCTAACAGTTCGATGTTGCGTTCGCTAAATTTAGACCGGAGCGTGGTGTTGGTGAATTCATGGCAATTAACATATTTGATGAAGCAGGTGTCGGGGCTTTCATACATGAACTTTCTAATGATGGTGGTTTTACCGACACCGCTATGGCCTTCTAGAAAAACTATTTTCTTCCGCTCGGAAGTCAGCTTATTGAGCTTATCGAGGGTGGCTTCAAACTTGTCGTTCTTGACGACGAGTAGATGTTTAAAGAAGATTTTCTCCGTCAGGTGGCCGTCAAGGTCTCTGTTGTCGTCGTATGGCGTTGCCTGCAACAACAAACCCAGTCCCGTCGAGGTTCTGGAAAGGTACGTGATCATTTCTTTAGCATCATTTGAAGTCATACTTTACTCCACTGTTTAGTGAGAATGACGGCGGCTGCCGTGATCAAAGCGGTGAGTATTGGTATCAAATACGTTAAGGCCTGATTGGTTCTGGTTCTTCTCTTTTCATCCCGGATAAGTTCGGCAAGCATGGCCGCCGTAACATAAGACCTGTTGGGTTTAATCACTTGAAGCACAAAGAACTTTCGCTGCTCGTTATCCACTTCCGGCAAAGTTTTAATGCCCGCGCACATACCGTCTTTGGAAATCTTATCAACTTTGGCCTTTATGAACTCCGACCTGAGCCGGACATCTTTGATTGAGTTAAATTTGTCGATGCCGTTCTGCAAATTGATTATGTCTTGAGCTATCAAGGTCAGGTTGCTGGCGAAGAAAGATTTGATCCATTTAAATTTTCTGACATCATTAAAATAAAGGTTCTCGACGAGCAGCAGAATATCCTCTCGCTCTTTAGCATCTCTCTCCCTGAGAGTGTCGGCAATTATGTCAATCAGGTCTTTCATGGTTTACACGGATGAGAAGCTCTGAGAAGACTATGGCCGCCTGTTAGATTTAACGTCGCTCACACGCATCGAGGTGGTGAAATTGCGTTGAGCTTAAGCTTACTTAATTAAGGAGAAGTGACATGTATCGGTTAGTGGACAACTTAGTGAGTTAAAATGCCACAACTATCAATGCTCGAATTTGCCGGCAGCATATCACAAATTCGCTCATAAATTAATATTTTTTGTGGGGTGATTTTCAGGCCGTGGCGCGGAATTTATGATGCGGGACTCATTGCCGATTGGTGAGCGACGCGCACGGCTTCGCAAACGCTCGGGGCGGCGAGGCTTGAGGAGACGGGCAATCTCAAGTTCTTCGCCGAAGTCTCACGTCCGACTTCTCGCCATTTTCACCTGAGCGGCCAGCGCAACGGCACGAGCAGCATGACGATGGCGAAGACGATGACGGTCAGGATCGAACCGACCTTGACGAAATCGAAGAAGCGGTAGCGTCCCGGCGTGAAGACCAGCACGGAGGCGGGTTCGAGCGGCGTCAAAAACGAGCAGGAGGCGGCATATGTGATCGTCACGGCGATGGCGCGCGGGTTGATGCCGAGCGCGATGGCCGTCTTGAGGGCGATGGGCAGGACGACAAGCGCAGCGGCCTGATTCGACATCGGCTGCGTGAGGGCGACGGTCAGGAGGAAGAAGCCCGCCAGAATGGCGAGGTCGCCGTAAGCGCCCGCCGCGTGTACGATCATGTTCGCCAGATACTGATCCGCGCCCGTCTTCTCCATCGCCACGCCGAAGCTGATCATGCCCGCGATGAGCACGAGCAGACGCCACTCGACGAAGTTATACATCTCCTGCGTGCGCACGGCGCGCGAGGCCAGGAGCACGAGCGTGCCGAGCAGCACGGCGATGACGAGCGGCACGAGTTGTGTCACGGAGAGAATGAGGAAGAGTGTGAACGCGCCGATAGCCCAACGCCTCTTGGCCGCGCGCCCGCGCCGTTCCGACACATCTTCGAGCAGCAGCAGGTCTCCCCCCGCCGACAGCGGTTGGACGCGCTCTCGCTTGCCCTGCACGAGCAGCACGTCGCCGAAGCGAAGGCTGACCATGCTCAGTTTCGACAGCAGCGCGACCCCGTGACGGTTGATGGCGAGCGTGGTCAGGCCATAGTGGTCGCGAAACCGCGTGCCCTTGAGCGTGCGCCCGACGAGGTTCGACCCGCGCAAGACCATCACCTCGAACAATTCGAGGCCGCCCGTTTCGAGGTCGGTGTCGCTCAGTTTGAAGTCGGCTTTGATCTCGATGCCGGCCTCGTTCTTAACGCGCAGGATGTCTTCGATGCGCCCCTGCACGAGGAGGAGATCGCCGGCGAGTATGCGCTCGCCCGCGCGCGGCGCGATGCGCCCCTGCTTGCCGCGCAGAATGCCGACGACCGTCAGGTCGAGCGTCTGGCTCAGGTCGGCCTCGGCCAGCGTCCGCCCGACGAGCGGCGAGTCCGGCAGCACCACCACCTCCGACATGTACTCGCGGATGTGGTACTGCTCTGTGAGCGAGTCGGCTCCGCCGCGCGCGGGCAGCAGGCGCAGGCCGAGGACGAGCATGTAGAGCAGACCGACGGCCGCAATCGCGATGCCGACGCTCGACAACTCGAACATGCTGAACGGCGCTTGGCCGTAGCGCACGAGCGCGCCACTGACGGCGAGGTTGGTCGAAGTGCCGATGAGCGTACACGTCCCGCCGAGGATCGATCCGAAGGCGAGCGGCATGAGCAGTTTCGAAGGCTGAATGCGCGCGCGCTCGGCCAGCCCCAGCACGACGGGGACGAGCATCGCCGTCACCGTCGTGTTGTTGAGGAAGGCCGACAGGCCGACGCTCGCAAACATCACCAGAATCGTCAGGCGAAACTCGTTGCCGCCCGTGACGCTGTGGAGCCGCCGCCCGACCACGTCCACCACGCCCGTCGTCACCAGCCCGCTCGTCAGGATGAAGAGGCCGCCGATGGTGATCACGATGTCGTTGCCGAAGCCGGCGAAGGCTTCGCCGACCGAGAGCGTGCCTGTCAACACGAGCGCGATGACGAGCATGATCGTGATGATGTCAACCGGGATGCGCTCGATGCCGAACAGGATGACGGCGACCAGGAGCAAGACTAGAACCGTGGCGATGGAGAGAGTCATAAGGGCTTCTGCTATACTGGCCGTTCAAAAAAAGGGTGAGCAACCGGCGGTCGCGGTCGAAACCGGGCGCGGCGGTTGCTCTCATAAATTAAGGGGGAAGTTCGTCGTGGGCAAGCATCGCATTCTCGTCATAGAAGATCAAGAAGACCTCGCGGAATTATACGAGTCGTCGCTGGAAAAGGCAGGCTACGAGGTAACGAACGCCTACACGGGCGAGGAAGGCGTGGCGGAGTTCGAGGCCAACGGCGCGGACGCCGTGCTGCTCGACATGACGCTGCCGGAAATGCACGGCACGAAGGTGCTCGAAGAAATTCGCAACCTGTCGGCGAGCGTGCCCGTGGTGGTGGTGACGGGCGAGACGCTCGCCGAATCGCGCAACGTCTGTAACCGTCTCGGCGTGCAGGAATACCTCTCGAAGCCGCCCGACTACGACGATCTGCTTGGGGCGCTCAAGCGCGCCCTCGCGACGCCGACCGCCGACGAGCAATACATGGTCGTCACGATGCGCCTCCCGGTGCGCGTGCTCCAGATGCTCACGGACATTGACTCGAACCTCGAACGCGCCATCACGCGCATCTGCGACGAGTGCGACGTGCATGTCAAGGCGATGCGCGCAAAGAGCTAAAAAGGTTCGACGACGGCGCAAGCCATCCGGGAAGACTTTAATTTTACGAGTAACTACCCAACCTTTTGTCTTCCTTTGCGTCTTTGCGCCTTTGCGAGAAATTATTCTCACGCAAAGGCGCAAAGACGCAAAGGAAGACAAATTTTTTCTTTAGTCGAATAAAGAAGGGGTGACGGGCGCGGCGGCTTTTTTCGCCGCGCCTTTTTTCGTCTTCGTCCTGGCGGGCGCGGAGGGGTGGTGCGCGAGGTGTTCGGCGTTTAAGCCGAGTTCGCGTAGAGAGGCGGCAAACTTCGGCTCGCCGTGCATCGTGATGATGCGCCCCGCGCCCGACTCGCGTGCGAGGCGCACGAGGTCGTCATAGTCCGCGTGGTCGGAGAGCGGGAGTATCAAGTCAACGCCCCTGTACATGTAGGGCGCGCTTTTGTTCAAGGCCCAGCCCGTGAGCATGATGAGGTAGCGGCGTTCGATGTTCAAGAGCATCGGCTGCTTACGACACCCCGGCGGCGCGATCAGCACGCGCCCCTTCAAGTGCTCGCGGTCGTACTTTTCATAATGCCCGGAGAACTCCACCCCGCACTCGCGGTAAATCTCCGCCACGTTCCACACAGAGCCGTGGAGCGTGACGCGATAGCCGCGACGCAGCAGCAACTCAAGAGCCTCCTGACTCTTCCCCAGGGCGTAGGCCAGCACGACGGGCACGCGTTCGTCGGAGAGGGCGCGCTCGACCCCGGCGTAGAGGCGTTCGAAGGTCGCCACGTCGGGCGGAAAGCGGTAATGCGGGTCGCCGAAAGTTGACTCCATGACGAGCGTGTCGCAGGGCACGATGACCGCCGACTCGGCCGCGACGTTCGGGCGCAGCTTAATGTCGCCCGTGTAGACGAGCCGCTCGCCGTCGGCCTCGACGAGAATCTGCGCCGAGCCGAGACAATGCCCCGCAGGGTAAAAGGTCAAAGCGTAACGCCCGTAATCGCGTCGCTCGCCGTAAACTTGCGTCGTCACTTCGGCCTCGCCGCGCCGGTGCTGGAAGATGCGCGCCGTCTCCGGCGTCGCCACAATCGAACGGTGCTCCGCGATATGATCCGAGTGCGCGTGCGAGATAACGCAATGCTCGCGCGGCCCGTCGGCGTCGAGCCACAGATCGAGATCGGGCAGGTACAGCCCCTCTTTGTATTCGACTCTGAGCAAAGCAAAAGTCCTTTCGGTGTCGCATCCAGCGGCGTGTGAAAGTTAGATGCGCGCGACCGGCCGCAGATTGCTTGCGGATTCGTTTGCCGTGCGGCGCAAAGGGTATTATAAAACAGGCGCGGGCGGTCGCGTTCGGCGATGCGGACGCCGCCCGACACGGCGGAACATGGAAGAAAACCAAAGCGAGCAATCACCCCTGGAGAGCGCGCGGCTAAGACTGTTGCGCCGCGTCGCCGCGTCGCGGCTGTGGCGCGCGCAGGTGCGTTACGGCGTCGTGCTCTTGGCCTTCGCAGTCCTCGCCTTCTTCGCGCGCGCCAACGCCTACTTCGCCTGGGACAGAGCCGTCGCGCATTGGATTCAGGGTTTCCGCGCGCCCGCGCTCGACTGGTTGATGTACTTCGTCTCCTACGTCGGCTACGGCGTCATCCCCTACGCGATTGCCGCGGCGACCGCGCTCGCCTTCCTCGCCGCGCGACGGCGCAGCGAAGCCTACGCGCTGCTCCTGAGCACGGCGGGCAGCGGCCTCCTCAACCGCGCCATCAAAATGCTCATCGCGCGCCCGCGCCCCGCCGCGCCCGACGTGAACGTCTTTCGCCTGCACGGCGGGCAGAGTTTCCCCTCGGGACATGTCACCTTTTACGTCTGCTACTTCGGCTTCCTCTTCTTCGTCGCTTACGTGCTCCTGCCTAAACGCTCGCGCGCGCGCCGGCTCGCGCTCACGCTCACCTCCCTGATGATCGCCCTCGTCGGCCTCTCGCGCGTCTATCTGGGCGCGCACTGGCCGAGCGACACCATCGGCGCGTATTTCCTCGGCGGCCTCTGGCTCGGCTTCTCGCTCTACATGTACGGGCGTTGGAAAGAACGCTCGACCTTTCATCAGGACGAAGCGAACGCCGCCGCAGCCCCCGCACGCGCGGACGAATAACTTATTCGACTTAAAAAAGGTTTGTCGCGCCTAGCGTTCGATGCGCACCGGCGTGCCCAACGGCACGGCGTCGAAGAGTTCTTCGATCTCCGGGTTGGAGAGCGCGACGCAGCCCCACGTCCAGTCGCTTTCAGACCCGCCGCCGTGAATGAAAATCTCGCCGCCGAGAGCGGTGTCCCACGGCGGTCGCCGCTTATTTCGTATCGCGTGCATGATCCGTTCATACTCGGCGCGCGTGATCAGTTTGTCGCGCAGGCCGCGCTCGGCATCCTCCGCGTTCGGGTAATTGAGGCCGAGCGAGAGGTGAAAATTGCTGCGCGCGTTTTTGACGCAGACGTAGAAATCGCCCTCGGGCGTCGCGCGGTCGCCCTGCCGCACTTTATCGTCAACCGGGTTTCCGCCGAGCGCGATCTTGTAGGTGCGCACCAACGCCCCGCCCGCGTAGAGCAGCAGTTGACGCTTACTTTTCGAGACGACGATGCGCGGCTTGACGAGCGGGAGCTTGAGCGGCGACTGCCGGGGCGCGGCTTGCGGCGACTGCATGCCGCCGGCCGCGAACGTCTCGCCCGGTTTCGTCTCCGCGTTCGCGTGGGCTTCAATCGGCATCGTGGTTTCGCCCGCCATCTTCGCAGGAGTCAGCGACACGGCGGACGCGAGGCTCAAAACGACGAGCGCGGCCGCGATGAATGTTTTCATGATCTTTATCTCTCAAGATGCGACGGCCGCCTCCGTCAGTTGGTCAACAGACGCCAGTTGTTCGTCGGCTCGGCGGGGACGCGTTTGTTGCGCTCCACCCAATCAATGATCAGTTCGCGAATCTCCGTGCTCGAACGGTAAACTTCGGGCGCGCCGCGAAACATCGTGTAGCCGCCGCCGCCGTTGACGCGGTAGTTGTTCGTGGCGAGTTTGAGCTTCTGCGCCGGGTCGAGCGGCTGCCCGCGAAAGCGCAGGTTGCGGACGCGCGCGCCGTGCGGCTTCGTCAGGTCGAGATCGTAGGTGACGCCCTCGGCGATGTCGAAATTGTAGGCCGGAATTTTTTCGTCCACGAGTTCGGCGGGCGTGCGCCCCGGCTCGTAAGCGCGGAAATACTTCGCCGAGTGTTCGAGCGCGTCCTTCAACTGCCGCCCCGTCACTTCGAGGACGACGAGCGTGTTCTCGTAAATGTACAGCCCCGCGATGTCGCGCACCGTCACCGCGCCGCGCGGCAGGCGCGCCTGCGGGTTGAAACTCGCCACCATTGACACGTCCGCGCGCCCCGCGTCCAACTGCACGCGCTGGATCAAATCGAGGATGGCCGTATCTTGAAAGCGAGACTCGACGGCCGTTAACTCGGCCGCCGATTCGCCGATGACGCGCGCGAGCCACGTTTGCGTCTCGCGGTCGTAAGGTTCGACGAGCCGCGCGATTTCGGCGTCCGTCTCCATGGCCGCTGTGACGGGAATCGTGCGTGCGGATTTGGCCGCGACGCGCCAACGCCCGCCCTTGCCCCTCTCCAGATACACGTCGGCGCGCGCCAGATGCCGCCCCCAGAAATTCGCCTGCATGAGCAGGACGTTATTGATCAAGAGAGACGGCACTTCGCGGTGCGTGTGTCCCATCAGGATGAGATCAACGCCGGGCACTTCGCGCGCGAGCCGCGCGGCCGTGTTCTCGTTCGACACCTGACCGGGACTCGCTTCGCCCGTGCGCAAGTCCTCTTCGATCCCCATGTGCATCGCGACGACGACGAGGTCAACACGCTCACGCTCGCGCAGTACGGCAACCCACCTGCGCGCCTCCGCAACGGGTTCGCGAAACTCAAGCCCCGCGAAATTCTCCCGGTTCTCCCAGAAGGGCACGCCCGGCGTCGTCAAGCCCAGGAGGCCGACGCGCACGCCGTTTAATTCCCTGACGACGTAGGGCTGGAAGTGAGTTTCGTTCGTTCCCTTTTTATAAGTGTTGGCCGAGAGCCACGGGAAACTCGCTTCGCGCCTCGCCTTCTCAAGCACGCCGAGGCCGAAGTTGTACTCGTGATTGCCGACGGCGAGCGCGTCGAACCGGAGCGCGTTCATCGTGAGCATCATCGGGTCGGGCGGGGCGTTGTTCTTCTTGTTGTGAAAATATTCGAGCGGCGTGCCCTGAATCGTGTCGCCCGAATCGAGGAGGAGCGTCCCCGTGGGGTTTTCCCTGCGCGCCTGCCGGATGAGCGTCGCCACCTTCGCCAAGCCTCGCGCATCCGGCTTGTTCGTATAGTAATCAACGGGCAGGATGTTGCCGTGCAAATCCGTCGTTGACAGGACGGTGATCCACGCGCGCTGTCCGGTCGCCTTCTCAGATTGCGCGGGCGCGAGACTGAACGCGCCAAGCAACGCGAGACAGGACGCGATGCTTCGCAGCAACTTCTCCGCAGCTAAAAGTCTTCTCATTAATCCGTGCTTTCCTTTGCGTCTGTGCGCCTCCAGCGTGAAATTGATTTTCTCGCAAAGGAGCGAAGACGCAAAGAAGAATTTGAATTCACTTCAACTCGTACACTTCAACCGCGCTCAGGCCGGCGACGAAGCCTTCGTAAACTTTCCGGCCGCGCGCGTGTCTCATTCATCTTCTCGCGGTTCTCGAAATAGGTGCGGCCGTGCCGGAGGATGATGTAGGCGGGCTGCGCCGCGTCTTCGAGCCGGAAGGCAGAGTCGGAGAGCACACGCGAATCGAGGTCGGGGCGGTTGAACTTGTGTAGGTAGTGGCGCGCGACGCCGGGCGTCTCGTGGACGATGGCCGCACGCCCGGGCGCGCGTCGCCGGGGTGTGCAAAAGGTTCGCGCCCGCCGCCTCTTCGGGAGTTAATTCGAGAGATCGTTCCAAGTAAAACTCCGACCGCGAAACCCTTCTCTAGCGAGGCACGGTCAGTTCTTCTTCGTTGACGACGGCGTCGTTGCCGCCGTCGTCGCCGCGCCCGATGCCCGTCGTTGCCTCTACCGCAGGCTGATGACTGATTTGCGTGGCGGCGATGGCGGCGGCCTCGCGCGCCTCGCGCGCCATGCTCCGCACGCTCAGCCCACGCCGCACCAGCACGGCGACGCCGACGCCCGTCCAGAAGATGACGCGCGCCTTGCGGATGATGGCGAGCGTGACGCCGACTGTCGTCCCGAATTTCAAGACTTTGGTGATCAGACCCGTGCCCGCCTCGTCTATCCCGACGCGCATCGGCACGAACTTGAAAATTACGTTGATGACGCGGTTGACGGATTCGAGGACGAAGGCGGCGAGCGCGAGTTCACGGAAGGCGGGCGGATGGTCGAGGATGAAATAGAGCGTGGCGTAGACTTCGGCCACGCCCGCGAGGTGGAAGCAGCCTTCGAGCGCGAGGATGGGCAGGAAGCGCGCGCGATTGTTTTCGTAAAACCCGTAGATGCGCGCTTCGACGGCGCGCACGCGCTCGCCGCGCGCCGCGACGAAGGCGCGCCCGATGCCCCGCCGCCCGAACGCTTCGAGCGCGCCGCTCACGAATCGCCACTGCCTGCGCACCGCCGAATAGCCTGTGCCGACGACGACGACGACCACGACGAGCGTCGCGTAACTGGCGAAACGCAGCTTTGAGTTGAGCGGGAAACTGAGGAGCAGCGCGGCCGTGCCCGCGAAGATGAAGAGCGCGACGGAGAGCATGTAAAAGAGATTTTCGACGGCAAGCGCGGAGATGCTCGCGACGACCGGCACGCGGTCGCGCACGAAGGCCGCCTTGGCCGGTTCGCTCACTACCATGCCGAGCGGCGTCAGGCTGCCGAGCGCATCGCCCGCAAGGTAAGCCCTGAGCGCGTCGCGCACGCGCAGGCGCGCGCCGCCCTCGAAGCAGCGCGTCCAGGCGACGGCGCGCACGAGCGGGCGCACGGCCGAGATGAGCAGCACGACGATGAAGCCCGCGCCCAGTTGCGTGATGTTCTGCCAGATGCTCTGCGGCCCGGCCTTCCAGACGTAGTAGGCGAAGAGCAGCAGGCCGCCCACGGCGAAGATGATTCCCGCCAACTTGCCGGACGTGCTCCGTCGTTTCTCCTGCCTGCTCTCGGTCATCCGCTTGTCCCGTTGAAAGTTCAGTCGCCTCCAGACGCGAAGGTTGCCGCCAGTGTAGTCCACGTAGGACTTAGCAAGATACGTTATTGCGCCGCCGGTCTCAACCGCCTGCCCGCGCGCCGCCGAACGTCTCGCGCCTCTACCCTTCGCGAACATAGCAACTCTCGCGCCACCCCTTGCCGCAAGAGCCGCCGCGACGGAAACCGTCGGCATCCGTCCGCGCAAACCGACCGGCGCGAATCCCCCTTGTCGTAAAAATGCGACAGGCGAAAGAACAGTGACAAGTGATGAGTGACAAGTGACAAGTTAAAGCGAAAGGCTGGTCTTAATCTCGTCACTTGTCACTCGTCACTCGTCACTGCTTTCTCGGGTTGACCGGAGGCTTATTGATCGGCGATGCTTACGGTTACAATTGTCTGCACATAAAATTGAATCTTAATCAAAGGGTCTGTGGAGAGCGATGAGCAAAGCAGCAACCGAACTTTTGAGCGGCACGCCTTTAACCGTCTATTCCGAAGACGAAAACATGTTTCGCGCCAGCGTGCGCGAGTTTGCCGAGGGCGAGATCAAGCCCCGCCGCGAAGAGATGGACGAGCACGCCAAAATGGATGCTTCGATCATCAAACACCTCTTCGATCTCGGCCTGATGAGCATCGAGACGCCCGAGGAGTTCGGCGGCGCGGGCGCGTCGTTCTTCTCGGCCATCATCGGCGTTGAAGAACTGTCGCGCGTAGACCCCTCGGTCGGCGTCCTGATGGACGTGCAGAACACGCTCGTCAACAACGCCATCATCCGCTGGGGCAACGCCGAGCAGAAGAAGAAGTATCTGCCGCAACTCGCCGAGAACAAGATCGGCGCGTATTGTCTGAGCGAGGCCAGTTCCGGCTCGGACGCCTTCGCCATGCAGACCAAAGCCACGGACGGCGGCGACCATTATTTACTGAACGGGCAGAAACTCTGGATCACGAACGGCGTCGAGGCGGAAATCTTCGTCGTCTTCGCCAACGCCAAACCCGAAGAGGGCTACAGGGGCGTGACCGCCTTCATCGTCGAGAAAAATTTCGAAGGGATCAGCGTCGGCAAGAAGGAGAACAAGCTTGGCATCCGCGCCTCTTCCACCACCGAGATCATCTTCGACAACTGCCGCGTGCCGAAAGAGAATTTGCTCGGCGAATTCGGCAAGGGCTACAAAGTTTCAATCGAGACTTTGAACGAGGGGCGCATCGGCATCGGCGCGCAGATGATCGGCCTTGCGCGCGGCGCGCTCGAAGCCGCCCTGGCCTACACGTCGGAACGCCAACAGTTCGGCAAGCCGATCAACGGGTTTCAGGGCGTGCAGTTCCAACTCGCGGAACTCGCCGTCGAACTCGAAGCCGCGCGCCTGCTGGTCTACAACGCCGCCCGCCTGAAGGACGCCGGACTGCCCTTCGTCAAAGAGGCCGCGATGGCGAAACTCTACTCGTCTCGCGCCGCCGAAACAATCGCCTCGAAGGCCATCGAACTCTACGGCGGTTATGGCTTCGTCAAGGATTACCCGGTCGAAAAATTCTGGCGCGACTCGAAGATCGGCGCGATCTACGAGGGCACGTCCAACATGCAGTTGCAAACCATCGCCAAGCTGATGATTGACAACCGGCAGCCGAAAGTACAATAGGAAGGTAAATGGTGAATGGTAAATGGTGAATAGAAAGACCCCGGTTTTTACCATTCACCATTTACCATTCACCATTCACGAATTATGTCTTCACGCATAGAAGTCTTCGAGCAGATGCTTGAGAGCGATCCGGAAAATACGATGGTGCTGTTCGGGCTGGCGAAGGAATATGAGAAGGCGGGGCGGCACGCGGACGTGGTTGCCTCGCTGACGAAATATCTCCAACTCTTCAACGACGAAGGCAACGCTTACGGCATGCTCGCGCAGGCGCACCAACACCTGGGCAACCGCGACGCCGCCCGCGCCGCTTACCGACGCGGCATCGAAGTCGCGACCGCCCACGGCCACCCCTCGATGGCGGAAGACTACCGGATGACGCTTGAGAACGAGTACGAGGATTAACCGCAACACGGAGCGCGGAGGCGGGTGAAGCGAGACCCGTCGCCCGGCGCCCTGCCGGACGCGCGTTGCCAGTACGGCGTGGGGCGGGAAATACTCAGGCTCGCCCCCGTTTATTTAACGCGCTCTTCGCGCAAATGCCTCCATACGCCTTCGAGTCTTTTGTCGGGATGTCCTTATATGCAATCCTTCGCCACTTCACGCGGCGGCGCGGCCATCGTCTTAGCCCTCTTTCTGCTCGCGCGGATTCCGGTCGCCGGGCAGACACAGAACCAGCCTCAGAACCGGCCGGATGATCAGGACGAGTTAATCAGGGTCAACACGGAACTGGTGCAGGCGGCCGTCACCGTGCTGGATAAGCAGGGACATTTCGTCGAGGGGCTGGAGCGCGAGCATTTCGAGTTGAAGGTTGACGGCAAGCCGCAGCCGATCTCGTTCTTCGAGCGGGTGCTGACGGGGAGCGCGAGCGAAGAGGCGTTGCTGTCGGCGGCGCGCGGCAAGTCGCCCGCTGCGGCGGCGGACAGGAATCAGGCGCGCGTCGGCCTGCCGGATCGTGGGCGCGTGTTCTTCTTTTTCGTGGACGACCTGCACATGCAGGCCGACAGCATGATGCGCGCACGCAAAATGATCCTGCAATTCATCGAGCGGGAGGTGGGGCAAAACGATCAGGCCGTCGTTTCGTCGGCCAGCGGCCAGATCGGCTTTCTCCAGCAGTTGACCGACAACAAAACCGTGCTGCGCACCGCCGCCGAACGCCTCAAGCCGCTGCCCCAGAACACGAACGACATGCAGAACCCGCCCATGTCCGAGTATCTCGCGCTCGCCATTCAGGAGCGGCATGACCGGGACGTGCTGGAGTTGTTCGTCGAGCCTCTGCTCAGGGACGGGATGCCGCGCTCTGCCGCCGAAAGCTTCGTCAGAGGGCGCGCCGAGCAGATTCTCAAGCAGTCGTCCGTGCGCACGCGGAACACGCTCGCCTCGCTCGACAGTCTGGTGCGCAACGCCGCGTCGCTCCCCGGGCGGAAGGTCGTCTATTTCCTGTCCGACGGCTTCCTGCTCCGCCCGAGCGAGACGAGCGTGAACGAACAGATGCGCAGGCTGACCGCCGGGGCGGCGCGCAGCGGCGTGGTGGTTTATACGGCGGACGCGCGCGGCCTCAGCACCGACCCGTCGCTCGACGCAGGCAGCGCGGGACTCTTCGACGCGCGCGCCTCGCGCGCGACCGGCGGAGAGTTGTCGGCCACGCAGGAGGTCTTGCGCGCGATTGCCGAAGACACCGGCGGACGCGCCCTGCTCAACACGAACGCCATTGACGCGGCCATCGGCAAGACCGTCAAGGAGACTTCCGCCTACTACGTGCTGGCGTGGCAGCCGGCCGGCGACGAGCAGAAGGGCTTGAAGTTCCGTCGCGTCGAAGTCACCGTCAAGGGACGGCCGGAACTGAAAGTGCTGGCGCAGCGCGGCTTTCTCCAAAGAGCGGCCGACGAATCAATGGCTAAGGCGGGTGCGGCCAAGACCCCGCCGCCACCGCAGGACAAGGCGAAGACGCCCGCCGAAGAACTGCGCGCCGCCATTTCCGCCGTCTATCCCGTGACCGACTTGCCGACGTACCTGACCGTCAATTACGTTGACACACCGCAAAACGGCATAGTGTTGACGGCCTCGATGTCCGTCCCGTTTGAAGCTCTCGCGCTCGACCCGGCGGGCGGGAAGGGCGAGGGCGCGCTCGACTTCGAAGGCCATATCTATAATGCTCAGGGCAAGTCCGGCTCGCGCTTCAAAGATCGCGTGAGCATCTCGCAGACCACTCCGGCCGAGCAGGCGACGCAGCAGACATCTCAAGGGCGGCGCAGCGTTTTATACAACCATCAAGTCGGCCTCGCCCCGGGCCTCTATCAGGTGCGCGTCGCGGCGCGCGACGCTCGCAGCGGGCGCGTCGGCGGCGCGGCGGAATGGGTGGAGATTCCAGACCTCAAGAGCGGCCGCCTCACTCTGGGCAGCCTGCAACTCGGCGAACGCCCGGCGCAGGCGGCGGCGGTCAACGATGCGGCCAACTTCTTAGGGCAGTTCAGCCCCGAACGCCGCTTCTCACGCGACTCTCACCTGCGCTTCCTGACCTTTATCTATAACGCGTCGAAGGGCGCGCAAGGCGCAGCCCCCGACGTGGTTCTCCAGATACAGATTTTCCGCAACGACCAGCCGGTGGTGACGGACGAATTACGCAAGGTGTCGCCCGAAGGACAGGACTTTTCCCGGATCGCTTACGGGGCGGAAATATCGCTCGCGTCGCTGGCGGTCGGGCGTTACGCGTTGCAAGTCACGGTGCTTGACCGCGGGGCGAAGACGAGCGCATCGCAGCGAGTTAATTTTACGGTCGAGTGAGCGTCCCGGCGCGGCGGGCATGTCCCGGCGGCGGCGGGCGCGGCGCGGGAAACGAAATCGCGCGGCTTGCAATCAGGGCGCGCGAAGGTTTATTAAATCAAGGCCAAACAACAATGAAGAAGGCAGATAAAGACGAACTAATCTTTCTCGTCGAAGACGCACCCGAAGGTGGTTACACGGCACGCGCGCTCGGCGTCTCGATCTTTACAGAGGCCGATGATCTGAATAGTCTACGCGAGTCGGTGCGCGACGCGGTGCGCTGTCATTTCGATGAGGGACAGGGTCCGAAGATTATTCGGCTGCATTTTGTCCGCGAAGAAGTTATCGCGGCATGAAGTTACCGCGCGACGTGTCGGGTGAAGGTCTCGCCGGGTCTCTCAGAACTTTCGGCTACCAGGTCACGCGTCAAACCGGCAGCCATCTGCGTTTGACGACCGCGGAAAACGGCGAGCATCACGTTACGATCCCGGTCATGATCCCTTGCGTGTCGGCACGTTTGCCGCAATTTTGGATGACGTGGCGGCACACTTTGAATTGAGTCGGACGGAACTGTTGGCGAAGATTAAATTCTGACTATTAGAAGCAGGAGTAATAACAGCATGGCGACCGAATTGAAGGCGCGTGAGTATCGCGGGCTGGATCGAGAGCAGATGATCGGCATCTACCGGACGATGTACATGTCGCGGCGCGTTGACGACAAAGAGATTCAACTCAAGGGTCAAAACAAAATCTTTTTCCAGATCAGCGGCGCGGGGCACGAGGCTGTGCTGACGGCCGCCGGGATGGCCCTGCGTCCCGGCTACGATTGGTTCTACCCCTATTACCGCGACCGCGCGCTCTGCCTGCAACTCGGCATGACGCCGCTCGAACAACTGCTCTCGGCCGTCGGCGCGGAGGCCGACCCCAACTCGCACGGCCGCCAGATGCC
>DATHAZ010000208.1:0-47811 GCA_035296445.1 Pyrinomonadaceae bacterium
CGAAAAGCGGGAAAGCGAAAGGCGCGAAGGGTTGAACGGCAAATTGAGACTGTTAAAATATCTCCGAAATTCACTCGCGAATTGAGGCGTAGATAGCATGCCGTTTGCGCGGCGTCAAACTCGCGACAGCGTCCGTGCATCTAAATTGTTGATAAAATCAGCGTGATTTCCCGGTCGCGTCCGGCGCGTCGAGCGCGAATCAAACCACAGAAGGAAGCAGGAAATGAGCAGCAAGAAACAGACGACGAAGGCGCAAATTTTTTCGGCGGCCGAGCAGCGCGCGGCGCGCAGCGAGCGCATCGAGGTGAGGGACGCAGAGCCTTACGGCTGGATCGCTTTTTCCGAGGCGGGCACGGAACAGAACTATCACCTGTTTCGCGACCCGGAAACGAAGCGGCTGGTTTGCACCTGCGCCGACTTCATCTATCGCGGCGACGCCGAACCGCGCTACGAGTGCAAGCATGTCTCCGCGACGCTCAAGTACATCGCGCGGCAGTATCTGGAAAGGGACTACGACCCGCAGCGGCAGTACGCGCGAGCCGCGTCTGAAGTTCGAGGCGGCGCTCGACGCGCGGCATAACTTTTCAACTCACCGAGCGGCGAGAGCCTCGCGGTAAACTTTTTCCGTCGCCTCAACCATTCGTTCGAGACTGAAACGCGCACGTGATTCTTCGCGTGCGCGTTCGCTTATACGTGCGCGTTCGTCGTCGTTGCGAAGCAGGTGAAGCATCGCGCGCGCGAGCGATCCGGCATCACCGACGGGCACGAGTTTCCCGGTCACGCCGTCGTCCATCATCTCACGCGCGCCGTCCGTCTCGGTGGCGACGACGGCGACGCCGCACATCAACGCTTCGAGAGTTGCCAAACCGAAAGCCTCTGCGCGCGAGGCCGAGACGTAGAGGTCGAGCGAACTGATAAGCGGCGTGAGGTCGGAGACGTGACCGAGCAGCCGCACGTGGTCTTGTAGTTCGTATTCGGCGATCAAACTCTCAAGCCGCGCGCGCGTTTCCCCTCCGCGCGAGAGGTCGTCGCCGATGATGAGAAACTGCGCGCCCGTAAAATTCTCTCGACGGGTAATCGTCGCCGCCGCGCGCACGAAATCTTCCTGCCCTTTGACCGGACTCAACTCGCCGACCGTGCCGACGAAGAGAGATGTCTTTGCGGAAAGCCTGCGCCGAAATTCGGCGCGGTCGAAATCCCCGAGCGCGTGATCAAGCCCTGCGACGGAGATGCCGTTCGGGATAACGCGGATTTTTTCGACGGGGAAGATATGCCGCGCGCCGAGACCGCGCGCGACGCCTTCCGAAACGGCGATGACGCGCGCGGCGTTTGAGAGCGTGAACTTGTGCAGGCGGCTCATGGCGAACGGCACGTGGCGCGTGAGGATGAAGGGAACGCCCCCGGCGCGTCGCGCGGCGTAGGCGGCGAGCGGGTAATCGCGCGCGAGGTGCGCGTGGATGATCTCGACTTCATGTTCGCGAATGAGGCGCGCGAGCCGGGTCGCGCTCGGCAGATCGAGCGCGTTGCGAAGGGGGAGCGCGAGGATGCGAGAGCCGGGCAGGCGCGTGAGTTTCACTTGCAGCGGCGATGCAGGCGAGAGGGCGGCGTAAACGTCGTGGCCGCGTTCGGCCAGAGCGTTAGAGAGGTCGGCGAAATGTCTCTCGCCGCCGCCGAAAGTACGCGCCGAACTGAGTTGGAGAATTTTCACGATCAGTCGTCGCCGGTCGTGTTAGCCACCGACGAGGAAGATTTTAGCGCGAATGGCGAGGCGTCGTAGCGCGCGAGCAGGTCGGCGGGGTCGCGGTAGATACTGGCGCATCCGGCGGCGCGGAGTTCCTCTTCGGGGAAACCGCCGCAGAGGACGCCGATGGTGCGCAGGTTGATTTTGCCCGCCGCCTCCGCGTCGTAGGGCGTGTCGCCGACGACGATAGCCTCGTCGGCCTGCACGTCGCCGAGCGCGGCGAGCGCGGCCTCGAAGATGTCCGGGTGCGGCTTCGACTTCTCGGCGTCGTCTGCGGAAGTTTCTTCTTCGACGAGGTCTGTGATGCGCGCGAGTTCTTTGTAGACCTTGAGTTCGTCCTTCTTAGCGGAAGAGGCGAGCGCGATGCGCTTGCCGTCGCTGCGGATGCGCTCGAAGAGTTCGCGCACTTGCGGGAAGGCGCGCACGCGCGAGATGTATTCGCGCTTGTAGAGGTCGCCGCGAAACTTCTCCATCTCTTCGCCGAAGCGTTCGAGTTCCTCGGCGGAGAAGAAGACGGGCATTAGCTGGTCGCCGCCCTTGCCGATTTGATGACGTACTTTTTCAAATTCGACTTCGCGACCGAAGTGTCGAAACGCTTCCTGCCACGCGCGCGCGTGCAGGTCAACCGAATCAACGAGCGTGCCGTCAATGTCGAAAATAATAGCTTTGAGCATGAGTTAAATAAACTTCCTTCCCCTGTGTGTAATGAGGCTTAACATTACACCAGACGCGGGCGATGTGTCGTGTTCTCCAACGTAATTTCGCGCGGGCCGGGGACTTTAAGGCCGCACGGCGAGTCGGCATAAAGTTTGCTGTTCAGTTGTTCAAAACGGATCATCTCTTAGAGTTAAGAGTGGAAAATTAGAGGAGGACTTTATGGCAAAACTCGTGACGGGACTGTTCAAGACTCGCCTGGCGGCGGAGGCCGCCGTGGACGCGCTCATCAAACACGGCTACACGCGCGACGACATCAGCGTGCTGATGTCCGACGCGACGAAGAGTAAAGAGTTCGCGATTGAGTCGGGCACGCATGCGGCGGATGGCGCGGGGATCGGCGGCGCGGTCGGCGGCACGGTGGGCGCGGTGCTGGCGGCGATTGCGGCGGTGGGGACGAGCATTGCGTTGCCGGGAATCGGCCTGGTGATCGCGGGGCCGATAGCGGCGGCGCTCGCCGGCGCGGGCGCGGGCGGCGCGGCGGGCGGCATCATCGGCGCGCTCGTCGGCGCGGGTATCCCCGAGCATCGCGCGAAAGTTTATGATGCGGGACTGCGCGGCGGCGGCATCCTCATCGGCGTCGAAGCCAAGTCGAACGAGGACGGCGACCAGATCGAAAAACTTCTCGGAGACCTCGGCGCGGAACACATCAGGCAGGAATAAAAAATAGTGATGAGTAATGAGTGATGGGTGATGAGTGAAAACATTTAGTTCTCACTCATCACCCATCACTCATTACTCATCACTTCGGTTTGTTACCGGCTAATCTTATCGCCGATGTCTTCGATGGTTTCGCCGACTTTGCGGCGCGCCGTGCCGAAACCTTCCTGCACGTTGCCGGAGGCGCGGTCAGCCTCGCCTTCGGCTTCCATGTCGCGGTCGCCCGTGGCTTCGCCCACTTTGTCCTTCACCGCGCCTTTAGCCTGATCGAATTTCCCCTCGACCTCGTCGTTGTTGAGTAAACCCATGTGTGTATGCCTCCTCAAAAATTGTCCGCCCGCTTGATGTGTTGCCAGAAGCAGAAACGCTTGTTCATGCTCAATCGGGAAATACATTCGCAACGGGTGTGCCAGTGTGGAGGATGCGTTCAAGACATAGAGCGGGCGACTGAAAATCTCTGCGAGAGAAGGAATTGCGCGAAGCGCGCCGCGTTGACCGAAGAAATGAGCGCATAGCCTCCGTCATCCGTTTCCGTACAGTGCGCGGGCGGTGCGCTTCGTCTTCGGACAAACACAAAGAGGGCGCGTCCCATGTGGGACGCGCCCTCTTTGTGTTTCGGGTGAGTGCCGTTTCGCGTTCCGTTTAGAACTGGAAGCGCACGGCGAATTGAACCTGACGCTCGCGGTAGATCGAGTTGCCCGCCGAGGTTACCGTGCCGAAGGGCGCCTGCGGCGTGAGCGTAGTATTGGCGAGGGTGCTGGAAGTGCCGCTGGGGATGGAGAGGGCATAGGCGGTGGCGTTAACGCCCGTCACCTGATAACGGTTAAAGAGGTTGAACGCCTCGGCGAGGAACTCCAGGTTCGTATCTTCGGTGAAGCGGAAGCGGCGCGAGAGCCTCAGATCGAGGTTCACGAGCTTCGGCTGGCGGAAGGAGTTGCGCTCGAAGAGAGGAATTCTTGAACCGCCGCCCGACCCGGTCAGGCCGCCCGCAATGGGGTTGCTGACGGTCGTGCTTGCCAGGTTGGTGGAAAGGTTGCCGGTGAAAGTCGCGGTGTAGGGGTTGCCCGACTGCGCGACGAAGATCGGGGCGATGGTCCAACCGCCGAAGATGGCGCGACCGACTCTCGAATTCTCCAGGCCGAAAGGCGCGCCCGGAGTCCAGACCGCGCTCGCCACGAAGCGGTGCGGGACATCGTTGTTCGAACGGCCTTCGCCATCCAGTTCCTGGCCGAACGGGTTGAGACGGCCCTGCGTGAAGGTGAAGGTCTGGGAGTTCTGCCCGTTATCCTCCGCCCGCGAGAAAGTGTAGTGGGTCTGGAACTGGAGCCCCTTCGTCAGGCGGCGGTTGAGCTGCAGCACGAGCGCGTCGTACTTCGACTCGATGTCGCTACGAATCTGCGTGATCGCGCCGAAGCGAATGTCGGGCCTGCCGTTGTTGGCGGCGCTCGTCCTCCTGAAGAAGGGCACGGTGATCGTCTGCCCGTCGAGGGCGCCCCCGGAGAACGTGTACGTGGCGTTAACCGGGGCCGGCAAATTCTCATCGACGAAGGTCGGGAGACTGCGCCCGCGGCTGAAGAGGTACGAGACCGACACGGCCGTGTTGGGCGCGATCTCCCGCTCGAAGATGATGTCCGCCTGGTGGATGAGCGGGTTCTTCATGTTCGGGGAGAAGACCACGATGTTGGGGCAGGCGGTGCCGCACGCGGCGACGGGGGCCGGCGGGGTCGTCAGGATGTTCGGGAAGATGGGCGAGGTCGCGTCCGTCGCGCTGAAGACGACGGTGCGCTGCGCCTCGGCCACGCCGGTGTTACTGACGGCGTTGATGATCGTCGAGTTGATGATGCGGCCGTAGTAGATGCCATAGCCGGCGCGCAGGGATGTCTTGCCGTCACCCGTCAGGTCGTAGGCGAATCCGAAGCGCGGGCCGAAGTTGTTCTTGTCGGACGGGAACTGTCTCGTCTGCTCCGGGCCGATGGCCTGGCCCGCGATGTTAGCCAGCGAACTCGGAATCTGCGGCTCGGGCAGCTTCTCATACTCGTAGCGCAGGCCGAGATTGAGGGTCAGGCGAGGCGCGGCGCGCCAATCGTCCTGAATGAAGAAGCTGTAGTCGTCAGTCGCGATCTCGAAGGCGGTCGGGCCGAAGCCCTGCGTGAAGCCGGTCGTGTTGTAGCACTTGCCGGCGAGCCTCGTCGAAGTGGCGCACACCACGCCGGCGGCGCGCAGCGCGCCCGCCTGCCGGGCGTTGGTGTAGTCGATGATGAAGTCGCTGGAGTTGGCGTAGCTGTAAGCGCCGTTCTGGTTGACGAGGTTGTCGAGCAGGTCGTTGACGTGGTTGAAATCGAACCCGTACCTGAGCGTGTGCGAGCCTTTCGTCAGCGTCATCGTGTTGGCGAACTGGACGCGCTTCTCGTCGGGGTTGGCGAAGCGGTCGAGGAACGTCGGCGTGCCGAACTGGAGGCCGTTGGTGATGAAGACGTTCGGCACCCGCGTGGCCCCCGCGGGCAGCAGTGCCTGCTCGCCGGCGGTCGGCTCTTGGCCGAAGGCGAACAAATTGTCGCGGCCCCACTGGAAGCGCGCCTCGTTGAGCAGCGTGGGCGAGATGGTCGAAGTCAGGCGCGCGTTGAACACGTCAGTCTCGACGAAGTCGTCGCCGAAGCTGGCGCGGCCGCTCGTCGTCGTCGGCTGCGTCTGGATGCCGGCCGGCGACTCGGAGCGCATCCGGTTGTAGGAGGCGGTAAAGTTGTTCGAGCTGTTGATGACCCAGTCGATCTTGGGGAAGAAGATGGTCTGATCCTGCGTGCGGGGGACTTCGCCGAGCAGGCTGGAGATGAAGCCCTTCGCCTCGTCGATCCTCGCGTTGTTGAGGAGCGTGGCCGACCTGCTCGTCAGGCATGGGCGGTTGATGCCGACCGTGGTCGTGGCGCAGGTCGCGGTCGCGGGGAGGTCGTTGAGGAAGGACTGGTTGCTGAGCACCGCCGAGCCAGGGAAGTCGCGCTTCTGCTGGTCGTAGGTGAAGAAGAAGAAGAGGCTGTTCTTGACGATGGGGCCGCCGATGGTGCCGCCGAACTGGTGGCGCTTATCGACCGGCTTGAAACGCTCGTTCACGGTCACGCCGCCCGTCACGACGGGGCGCGTGGTGAACGGGTTGGTCGCGCCGAAGCGGTTGTTGCGGAGGTAGTAGAAGGCGCCGCCGTGGAACTCGTTGGTGCCGCTCTTGGTGACTGTGTTGATGACGGCGCCGGCAGCGCGCCCGTACTCCGCAGAGTAGTTCGACGTGTTGACCTGAAACTCGCGGATGGCGGCCTGGCTGACGACGTAGCTGATGCGCGTGCGCCCGCGCTCCTCTGCGTAAAAGGCGTTGTTGTTGTCGCCGCCGTCAACCGTGCTGTTGTTCAACAGGCCGGAGACGCCGCGGAAACTGTTGAGACCGAAACCGCCCTCGGCGACGACGCCGGGCGTCAACAACACGAAGTTGGACGCGCGCCGACCGTTGATCGGAAGCTCGTTGATTGAGGTCTGGTTGATGTTGTTGGCGAAGTCCTGCTGGGTGGTGTTGATGACCGGAGCTTCGGCCGTCACTTCGACCTGTTCTGTCGAGCCGGTGATGGCGAGCGGGATTTCGAGCGAGGTCACGCGCCCGACTTCGACCACGACGTTCTGCTTCGAGAAGGGGGCGAAACCCGACCCGGCGACGCTGACCGTATAGTTGCCGGGCTGCAACTGCACGACGCGGAAGCGGCCTTCGTCGTCCGAAGTTGCCGTGCTCTCCCGGTTAGTTCCCTCATTACGCACGGTCACGGTTGCATTCGGCACTACCGCGCCGTTCGGGTCTTTGATCAGGCCGCCGATGGCGCCGTCCGTCGTGGACTGAGCCGCTGCCGGGTTGACCCCGAAGGCCAGACAGAGCATCAGAATCACCAGCGCGCAGGCTGGTCGGCGGAGGAATGTTGTTGACATAGTTCGTCCTTTTCTAATTTCGATTGTTGGGCTGAGTTCAGACACAGGGCAGACCTTAAGGGGGCGACTTCCGCGTCCGAAGATGTTAGCGATAAACCTTGTGTAGGTAGTAAAAGACTGCGTTGCTTGAAAAGCAAGTTTATATCATAAGACGAGGCGTTTGCGCGAGTCTTACAACGAAATAAACGGGATGTTAAATACTACAAATTCGCACGTCGCGGCAAGCCTAAACTGCGGCCATTCTCCTGCTCCCCCGGTGGCGGCGAAATTATTACGCGGGCGGGCTTTGAATTGTTCATTCGGGCGTAAAAATAGTCCCACAGTCAAATCCAAACCCCCCGCCCGGCGCGCCACGCCGTAGCGCGGCGGACTTTCCGAACCGCTCCCACCGGCTCTTAAACATCTCTCGACGACGGCTTTGCCCGACATTTATTGAGGAATCGTAATTGTCGGGCAGACCTCTCGATGCCGCTACTTCATTCGCACCGGCTACTTCATTCGCACTTGCCATAAAACACAGGCGTTTGCCCGCATTACTCCACGATCATCGAGTGTCGGGCGCAAAAGGTGCGAAGCAAGTATCCCGCTTGCCCGTGCCGGCGCGAGTTCCGAGAGAGTTTATTGTGCGCCGAAATCGCGGCATTTGGCGCGGTTTCCGGCGTGTGCCGCCGCGCGCCGCGCGTGGCACGACGATTGAGATAAGACGTGCAGGTCAACGGATAGTCCGACATGCTCGCCGACCCCGTCACGACTGAGAATTGATATTTGCGCCAGAGGGGGGAAAACTGTTGGCGCAAACGTCGGACGCCCCGGCAGGCTTTTTGAGGAGAGAGCCTAACCGGGGCGTTCGCATGGAAGAAGACGGTCAGTTTTCCGTGGTCAGTTGTCAGTTGTCAGTTGCATGTGGCAGTCACACGAGTTGCTAAAGATTCAGATTGAACAACTGACTACGGACGACTGACAACTGACAATCCTTTATCCTTGCCGCTCGACAATGATCGCGATGCCCTGGCCGCCGCCGATGCAGGCGGTGGAGAGTGCGTAGCGACCGCCGCGACGACCGAGTTCGAGCAGCGACGTGAGCACGAGGCGCGTGCCGGATGCGCCGAGCGGGTGGCCGAGCGCGATGGCGCCGCCGTTGACGTTCGTGCGCGCGCGGTCAAGGCCGAGTTCCTTCTCGACGGCGAGGTATTGACCGGCGAACGCTTCGTTGACTTCGACCAGATCAATGTCAGACAGTTTCAGCCCCGCCTTCTCCAGAGCCTTGCGCACGGCGGGCACGGGGCCGATGCCCATCACGTCAGGCTCGACGCCTGCGTAAGCCCACGCCACGATGCGGCCGAGCGGCTGCACCCCGCGCGACTTCACAAACTCTTCGCCCGCGATGACGAGAGCAGCCGCGCCGTCAACGATCCCCGAAGCGTTACCGGCCGTGACGAAGCCGTCTTTGCTGAAGGCCGTCGGCAGTTTCGCCAGCACTTCGAGCGTCGTGTCGGGGCGCAGGTGGTCGTCCGTGTCAACCACTTTGACGCCCTTGCGCGTCTTCACTTCGACGGCCGTGATCTCTTCCCTGAACAGCCCCGCGTCCTGCGCGCGCTTCGCCTCGGTTTGCGAGCGCAAGGCGTAAGCGTCCTGCTCCTCGCGCGAGATTTCGTAGCGGCGCGCGAGGTTTTCGGCCGTGCCCGCCATCGTCGTGTTGCAGTAGGTGTCCAGGAGCGCGACCATCAGGGTGTCTTCGAGTTTGCCCTGTCCGAGCCCGAAGCCCGAGCGCGCGCCATAGATGGCGTGCGGAGCCATGGACATTGATTCCATGCCGCCGACGAGCGCGGTTCCGGCCTCGCCGAGCATGATCATGTGCGCGCCGGAGATGATTGACTGAATCCCACTGCCGCACAGGCGATTGATGGTGAGCGCGGGACGGTCTGCCGGCACGCCCGCCTTCAACGCGACGTGACGCGCCCCGTAGATGGCGTCGCCCGAAGTCTGCAAGGCGTTGCCGATGATGGTGTGATCGATCTCTTCGGCCGCAACGCCGGTCGCGTCGAGCGCGCCGCGCGCGGCCGCCGCGCCGAGATCAATCGCTTTGACATCCTTCAACGCGCCCACGTACTCGGTCATCGGCGTGCGCTTGCCGCCTAAAATGAAAACGTCTTGTGCCATTATTTTTCTACTTCCTCTTGCTGGTTGAAAATTGACCTGTGTATAAAACAGATGAAAGTAACAGACGCGCAAACTTCGCGTCAAACTCGCCCGACTCATGCTCTGTCGCCGTAAAATTTAGATGAAAACGAGCGACCTTAAGCTGCCCGCTCTCTTTTGTCGGGCGGCCTTCGCGGGCGGGCGAAATCCGCCGCGCCGGAGAGTCGTGCGCGGCGTTGCGAAATATGTTGAACCTGTGGCAATATTGTCGCCTTGCAGTCGTCCCCGACGTGAGATTCCTCAACCCGAACCTCTAAAGTTTTCCCTTAAGGAGTAAACCCTCGTGAAGAATTGTGAAATGGAAGCCCCCTCTATCTTAGCGTCCGTGCGCCGATTTATCTTCGTCGCTGCGCTCGGCCTGTTGCTCGTCGGCCTCACGCCGCAGCCGCTCTGCGCGCAAGCCTTCGACCGCATCGAGCGCGAGCGCGCCCAAACGATGCTCAACGCGATCAAAGGCGAACTCAAGAAAAATTATTACGACCCGACCTTCCGCGGCATGGACGTGGACGCCCGGTTCAAAGCGGCCGAAGAGAAGATCAAGCAGGCCACTACACTCGGGCAGGCTTTCGGCGCCATCGCGCAGGCGTTGCTCGACCTCAACGACTCGCACACTTTTTTCCAACCGCCTTCGCGCCCCGTCAGCGTGGAGTACGGGTGGCAGATGCAGGCCATCGGCAACGAGTGCTACGTGAGCGCGATCAAACCGGGCAGCGACGCGGAAAAGAAGGGTCTCAAACCGGGCGACCGGCTGATCTCGATTGACGGTTTCAAGCCGTCGCGCAGAGAACTGTGGAAGATGGAATACTTCTACTACACCCTCAGCCCGCGACCGGGCATGCGGCTGGTAGTGCAATCCCCCGGCCAGCAGCCGCGCGAACTCGAAGTGGCGGCGAAGGTGCGGCAGGAGAAACGAATCTTAAATTTATCCGGCGCGGGCACTTCGAGCGGCGACATCAACGACTACATCCGCGAGTCGGAAGACAACGACCGCCTGCAACGACATCGCTTCCAGAAGTTCGGCGGCGTGGTCGCATGGAAGATGGATAGCTTCAGCTTTTTGCCGGAACAGGCTGAGGTGATCATGAACGGTCAAATCGCCGGGAGCAACGCGCTGATCCTTGACCTGCGCGGCAATCCGGGCGGCTACGTGGTGACGCTCGAACGCATGGTCAGCCATTTCTTCGACCGCGAACTGAAGATCGCCGATTTGAAGGGGCGTAAAGAGATGAAGCCGATGGTTGCCAAAAAGCGCGGGGCCAAGCCGTTCGAAGGCAAGGTCATCGTGCTCATTGACAGCAAATCGGCCTCGGCGGCCGAATTGTTCGCCCGCGTGATGCAGCTTGAAAAACGCGGCGTGGTGCTCGGCGATCAATCGTCGGGCGCGGTCATGCAGTCGAGGGGGTACGGGATGGAACTGGGCGTGAACCGCCTCGTCCTGTACGGCGCAAGCATCACTAATGCCGACGTGATTATGACGGACGGCAAGAGCCTTGAGCACGTGGGCGTCATCCCGGACGAAGTGTTGATTCCGACGGCGGAAGACATGGCTACCATGCGCGACCCGGTGCTGGCGCGCGCCTTCCAACTCGCGGGCGTGCGGATGGATTCGACGCAGGCGGGAGCTTTATTCCCCATCGAGTGGAAGAGGTAAAGCCGCCAAATTCGGTTGGGACGAAGAGAAAAGCGTGTGCCTGCGATAGGCGCACGCTTTTCTCTTTTGCGCGCGGCGGGCATCTTCTCACCCGCCGGTTGAATCGAAGCGCGCTCAATCGGTAAAGCGATGCTCCGCGCGATAGCGGTGGAGGAGTTCTTCGAGGAAGCCTTCGTAGGTGAAAGTCTCGCGGTCGAAGTCGGGTTTGAGCGTGTAGAGAATCGGCGTCGCCACGCGCCACGCCATCCATTGACGCGTGGCGTCCGCGAGTTCCCAACGCCGCCGGAGAAACGTCTCGACCACCTCGATCTCGCGCTCGCCGAGGGCGTGCAGGTCGCCCTTGAACAGGACGGGTTTGAACGAACGGCGCAGGGCCACGTCGCTCGTCGGCGCGGCAAACACTTCGGCGAACGTCGGAGCCTGCGCCTCGCGCTCGCGCACGACGACCGTGCCCGCCACGAAATCGCCCACGCGTTGGTCGCGCTCGCTCATAAACACACACACCAGCCCGATAGAGTAAAAGGGAAACGGCATCATGTCGAAAAGGCGCAAAAGGTTTCGCGCCGCCGCTTCCCAGACGGTGACGGGTCGGCCGTCCTCGCGGATGACGCGCAGGCGTAACATGCGCTTGCCGGGCGTCTGCCCGTTCCACATCCATTCGAAGATGGCGAAGTAGCCCGCCCACAATACGAACACCAAAATGATCACGGCCGCCTGCAACCAGTTCGGCATCTGCGACACGCTATCGCCCACCTGCGCCCAATAACCCGTCCACAGAAACACCAGCGCGACGAGCAGCATCGCAGACAACTGCAACCCGTGGTCAACCGCGCAGGCCAGAAACCGATTCCCGATTGAGGCCAGCGCGAAGTGCAGCGGCACGCGCTCGGGCGTCTCGATCACAAGCGTTTCTTCGTTGGCGATGGTTGCTGACATTTTTAAGACAGTGACAAGTGACGTGTGACAAGTGACGAGAGGAAAACAAAAGTGCCCGAATATTTCATCTCAGCTTTCATACTCCGCGCACGCGCAGGAAGCGACGTTTGCCGACTTGTATAAGACTTTCCTCGCCGTGTTTGATCGAGAACACAATTCCGGTATCGTCTTGACGCACACCTCCAATGCGCACGCCGCCTTGTTCTATCAATCGTCTCGCTTCGGAGACTGATGGGGCGAGTCCTGTTTTAAAGAGCAGTTGCGGCAGAGGCCATACATTATCGGCTTCTATTTCGCGGACTTCGATCTCCTCCGGCACTTCCTTGCGCTTGAAGACGCGGTTGAATTCTTCTTCCGCCGCGTCGGCGTCCGGCGCGGAATGAAAGTCTGTGATAACGCGTTTGCCGAGTTCTACTTTGAGGTCGCGCGGGTTGCGCTCGCCCGTACCGGCCGCGGCGCGCAAGGCGGCAATTTCGTCCGGGCGGAGGTCGGTCAACAGTTCGTAGTAACGCCACATGAGTTCGTCGGAGATGGACATGATCTTGCCGAACATCTCCTGCGGCGGTTCGTTGATGCCGATGTAATTGCCGTAAGACTTCGACATCTTCTGGACGCCGTCCGTGCCTTCGAGGAGCGGCATGGTGATGACGACCTGCGGCTCTTGCCCGTATTCGCGTTGGAGGTTGCGGCCGACGAGCATGTTGAACTTCTGATCCGTGCCGCCGAGTTCCACGTCGGCCTTGAGCGTGACGGAGTCGAAGCCCTGCACGAGCGGGTAGAGAAGTTCGTGCAGCGCGATGGGGCGTTCGTCGGCGAGCCGCTTCTGGAAATCGTCGCGCTCCAAAATCTGCTTGACCGTGGTGCGCGCGGCGAGACGCACGAAGCCGTCCGAGCCGAGCGTGTCCATCCAGCGCGAGTTGAAATCAATGACGGTCTTGTCGGGGTCGAGCAGTTTGAAGATTTGCGTTTTGTAAGTTTCGGCGTTGGCGGCAATCTCCTCGCGCGTGAGTTGCGGGCGCGTGGCGTTCTTGCCCGAAGGGTCGCCGATGAGGCCGGTGAAGTCGCCGATGAGAAAAATGGCCGTGTGGCCGAGTTCCTGAAAAGCGCGCAGCTTGCGTATGACGACCGTGTGGCCGATGTGTATGTCGGGAGCGGTGGGGTCTGCGCCGTACTTGACGCGCAGCGGCACGCCGGTGCGCGCGCTTTGCTCCAGCTTGGCGCGCAGGTCTTCTTCGCGGATGATCTCGGCCGCGCCTTTGCGCAGGTAGGCGAGTTGTTCGTCAATCGTCATGGCTCAATCGTAAATCGTGAATCGTAAATCGTAAATAGACGGGGGACACTTTGGGCGATGCGCGATGTGCGGGCTTTGAGTCCGCCGGTAGTTTGGGCTACTTTCCCTGACATGACCAACTCACACGCGGCCATTGAATTGAAGGGAACAGGCGGCGAGAATCCGCTCGGCGACGTGCGCCTCATATTCGTCGGGGTGGGCGTGATGGCCGAGTCCATGATCGCGGGGCTGTTGAAGCGGCAACTCGTCGCGCCCGCGCAGGTCTCCGGCAGCCACCCGCGCGCCGCGCGCCGCGCCGAACTCGAAGCGAGTTACGGCATCCGCGTCGTCGAAAGCAACCGCGCGGCGGTATTGCACGAGGCGGCGGGCGACGGCGACACGGGTTCGACAGTGTCAGGCTCAATCGTCGTCCTCGCGGTCAAGCCGCAGAAGTTGGACGGCGTGCTGCGCGAGTTGAGAGACACGCTGAGACCCGGCGACCTCGTGCTGTCCATCGTCGCTGGCGCATCGCTGGAGACGATAGCGGGCGAGTTGTCGCACCCGGCGGTCGTGCGCGCGATGCCGAACACACCCGCGCAGGTGGGCGAGGGGATGACGGTGTGGACGGCGACGGCCGAAGTGGACGAGGCGCGGCGGCGACAGGTGAGCGCGATGCTCGGCGCGCTCGGCCGCGAGATGCGCGTCGAGGAGGAGCGGCAGGTTGACATGGCGACGGCCTTGAGCGCGACCGGCCCGACGTACATCTTCCTCGTCATGGAGTCGCTCGTGGACGCGGGCGTCCATATGGGCTTCTCGCGCGAGGTGGCGCGCGAACTGGTCTTGCAGACGATGCTCGGCTCGGTGCGCTTCGCGATGGAATCGCACAAGCACCCGGCGGAACTCCGCAACATGGTCACGTCGCCCGGCGGCACTTCGGCCGAAGCGATCTATCAGATGGAAAAGGGCGGCCTGCGCACCGTGCTCTCGAAAGCCGTCTACGCCGCCTTCCAGCGCGCCGTCGCGCTCGGTCGCAAGAGGTGATGGGCAGAGTATCGCCGACGGCCGCGCGTGCGGTATGAAACAACTCAACGCCTTCTTTTCAACACACCCCGACCTTTAATCTCATAATCGCCGCCGACGACCAGCGCGACCGCTTCCGCGTAGGCTTGATGTTCTTCGAGGAGGATGCGCGCGGCGAGCGTCTCCGGCGTGTCGTCGTCGTGGACGGCGACGGCGCGTTGCTTGATGATGGGGCCGCCGTCCAGTGTCTCGTCAACGAAGTGGACGGTGCAGCCGCTCACCTTGACGCCGTGTTCGATGGCCTGACGTTGCGCGTCGAGACCGGGGAAGGCGGGCAGCAGGCTGGGGTGGATGTTCAGTATGCGCCCGCGAAAAACTTCGATGAACCGGGGCGAGAGCAGCCGCATGAAACCGGCGAGACAGACGAGTTCGATTCCGCGCGCTTCGAGGGCGGCGATGATCTCGCGCTCGTGTTCGGCGCGCGTGCGTCCCGCGCGTTCGACGGCGAGCGTCTCGATGCCGCGTTCGGCGGCGCGCTCTAAGCCGCGCGCGTCGGCGTGATCGCTCAAGACGAGCGCGATCCTCGCCCCGGGCACGCGCCCGCGCTCGATTGATTCCGCGAGCGCAACCATGTTCGACCCGCGGCCGGAAATGAGGACGGCAAGTTTCAAGTTTTAGGTTTCAGGTTTCAGGAATGAAGTTTCAAGTTTCAAGTCTGAGGTTCTCCGGTCTTTAATTTGAAACTCGAAACCTGAAACTTGAAATTCTTTCAGACGAATTCCACCGAGCGCGCGCCCGCGACGACACGGCCGATCTCGAAAATTTGCTCGCCGCGCGCTTCGACGTGCGCGCGGATCGTCTGCGCGTCGGCGTCGGCGCAGATGATCGCCATGCCGACGCCCATGTTGAAGGTGCGGTGCATCTCCCGCTCCGAGACGTTGCCGAGTCGCTGCATGAGCGTGAAGACGGGAAGCTCAGGCCACGAGCCGCGTCTGATTTCAACGGCCGTGCCTTCGGGCAGGATGCGCGGGATGTTGTCTACGAGGCCGCCGCCCGTGATGTGCGCGAGACCTTTGAGCGCGCCCGTGTCGAGCAATTCTTCGAGCGCGGGCAGGTAACTCGGGTGCGGCGCGAGCAACGCCTCGCCGACGGTCATGCCGAGTTCTTCGACGTGCGTCGAGGCGTCGTAGCCCGCGACTTCAAAGAAGAGTTTGCGCGCGAGCGAGTAGCCGTTCGTGTGCAGGCCGACGGAAGGCAGGGCGAGCACGCGGTCGCCCGCCGCGATTGATTGGCCGTCAATCACACGCTCGCGGTCAACGACGCCGACGATGAAACCGGCCACGTCGTATTCCCCGGCGGCGTAGAAGCCGGGCATCTCCGCCGTCTCGCCGCCGAGCAGCACGCAGTTGTTCTCGCGACACCCGCGCGCCATGCCTTCGACGACCGCGGCGATCACTTCGGGCGAGAGCGCGCCCGTGGCGACGTAGTCGAGGAAGAAGAGCGGGCGCGCGCCCTGCACGAGGATGTCGTTGACGCAGTGGTTGACGAGATCACGCCCCACCGTGTTGTGCGTGTTCGTCTCGAAGGCGACTTTGAGTTTCGTCCCGACGCCGTCGGCCGAAGCGACGAGGACGGGCGCTCTGAGCGCGGGGAACGCGCCGTCGAACATGCCGCCGAAGCTGCCGATCTCGGAGAGCGTGCGCGCGTTGAAAGTGGCGCGCGCCATCTCCTTGATCCGATCCACGGCCGCGTTGGCCGCATCAATCGAGACGCCCGCGTCGCTGTATGTGATCGGTTTGGTCATAGGAAACGAGAACACAGAATTCAGAAATCAGAATTCAGAAGATCGGCCAGGTAGCGGCAATTTATTCTGACTTCTGACTTCTGACTTCTGACTTCTGACTTCTAAAGTTTGAAATCCTTCTTGTCGGCCGCGCCGCTCATGCGTGCAAGGCGCTCCTGCATTTTCTTGATCCGGTCGGAGGCCGCCGCGCGGGCTTGCGGCGCGGCCTTGATGGACTTGAGCGTGCGCTCTCCGCTTTTGGCGTCAACGTCGAACCGCAGGAGCAAGTGGTCGCCGTCGGAGTTCGCGCCCTCCGGCAACTGCTTGCGCGGCACGTCGAGTTGCGACTTCGCTTCGTCTTCGAGACTGAGCACGGCGATGTCGCCGTCTTCGATGCGGTCAACGACGGCGCGTACCTCGACGACGCCGGAACTCTCTCCCTGATTCTCTTTGCGCTCGGTCATGTCAGTTCACCTGCTGTTCGCCGATTTCGCTTTGGGCGAGGGCTTCTGGGCGGGGCCGAAGTCGCCGTATTGAATAAAGCCCGACTTGGCCGAGTCGTCCTTCTGCGCCTTGCGACCCGTGGAGATTTCATCCGGGGCGGCCTGCCGTTCGGTCGTGATCTGGTAGTCCTCCGCGCCGCGCGTCTTGATCGTGATCTCGCCCTGCAAGTCCGTGCGATAGATTCTCACGCCCGACTCCCTGAGCCGATCCAAGACCTCCTGGCTGGGATGGCCGTAGCGGTTGTCCGCGCCGCATGAGATGACCGCGTCTTTGAATCTGGCCTGCCGCAGGAAGTCTTGCGAACTGGCGTACTTCGAGCCGTGGTGTCCGACCTTCAAAACTTTCGCCCCGAGCCGCGCGCCCTGCTCCATCATCCGCGCCTCGGTCTGCGCCTCCGCGTCGCCGGTCAGGAGCATCGAGAACTTGCCGTAGTCGAGCCGGGTCACGACGGAGTTGGCGTTCGGTTCGTTGCCGCCGGAGCGCAACTGGTCTTTCGTGAAGAGCGGCTGGATGGGGGCGAGCACCGAGATGATCGCGCCGCTGCCGAGGTCGAAGGTTTGACCGGGCGCGGCCGTGATGAAGTTGTCCTGCGGATTTTCGACGCGCGCTTCGATGGCGTCGAGAAAGTCTTCATAGTTCTTCGTCGTGTTCGGCACTTTGCTGTCGAGCACCTTGAAAACTTTCGTGCCCTTGATCACCTCGTCCGCGCCGCCGATGTGATCCGCGTGGGCGTGCGTCGTGACGAGCAGGTCTATGTGGTCAACGCCGGCGCGCGCCATCGCGGCGAGAATTTTCTTGCCGCTGCCCGGCACGCTCGCGTCCACGAGCGCGGTCTTGCCCCCCGGCGCGACGATCAAGATCGCGTCGCCCTGCCCCACGTCGAGGACGTGAACCGAGAGTTCGTCGCCCGAAGGCGGCGGAAGTTGCGGCCCCGGCGCGGGTTTGTAAAATTTGAAATAAGCGACCAGCCCGGCCACCACGATGATCGCCAGCACCACCCCCACGCACCCGCACCCGCGCACGCTTCTACTTTGAGCCACCCTGCACTACCTCCCGGATTTGCGGCACAACTTCCGAAGTCGTGTCATAAGACAATCTCACAAACATTTTCAGTCAGAGTTGATTTCCACAAGTTGCTCTGATTGTAGAAGCGATAACGCGCGGGGCAAAGTCTTCGTCAAAATTTGCCTGAGCCGTGCGTTGGAAGTATTACCGCAGGTGAGCCAAATGACTTTGGGTGGAGAGCCGAGTTCATCCAGCAGGCGTAGAAAATCGCTGTCCTTCGTCATCAAAATGGCCGACGCCCTGCGCGCCGCGAAGAAATATGGCGCGATCCGTTTCGTCGCGCAATCCGAGATCACGTAGCGCCACGGCGGGCACGGAAAAGTTAACGCTGATCCACTCTGCGATGGCCGGAGATAGCTGCGCATCAACCCAAATGGTCACGCCGCGATTACCGGATGATTCAGCCTCCGCGCCGCGTATAGATGAACGGCTCTCAGATCATCCATCTCAAGATCAGGCATCTCTTCCAAAATCTGTTCTGAACTCAGACCGGCGGCAAATAGATCGAGCACGTCAATCACCCTGATGCGCATCCCGCGAATGCACGGGCGACCGCCGCATTGTTCGGGATTGACAGTTATTCTCTCCAATAAGTTGTTTGACATAATTTTCTTCAAGACCGGAAACTTCAGGCTGATTTGTCAAACAGTATATCAATAGTTACAACCTGCACACATCTTCTCTTCAATCGGACGGGACGGGTTCGCGTTCGCGCGCCCACTGGGTTTCGGCCTCGCGTGTGATACGGGTGGGGTAGTTGCCCGTCCAGCAGGCGACGCAGGAGGCGGCGGGACGGATGCCGGACGCTTCGAGCATGCCTTCGAGGGAGAGGTAGCCGAGCGAGTCCGCGCCGATGAACCGGCGTATCTCTTCGACGGACATCTGCGCGGCGATGAGGTCGTCGCGGTTCGGCGTGTCCACGCCGTAAAAGCAGGGGCTGATGGTCGGCGGGCAACTGATGCGCAGGTGTACTTCCGCCGCCCCGGCTTCCCTCACCATGCGGACGATCTTCTTCGATGTCGTGCCGCGCACGATGGAGTCGTCAATGAGTACGACGCGGCGGCCTTCGATCAGGTGTCGCACCGGGTTTAACTTGATGCGCACGCCGAAAGAGCGAATCGCCTGCTTCGGCTCGATGAAGGTGCGATGCACGTAGTGGTTGCGCACCAACCCCTGGCGGTAACTGATGCCGCTCTGCGCGGCGTAACCGATGGCGGCGGCGACGCCGGAATCGGGCACGGGCACGACGATGTCGGCCTCCGTCGGCTGCTCGACGGCGAGCCGCTTGCCCATCTTGTGGCGCGACTCGTTGACCGAGTGGCCGTAGATCAGGGAATCGGGGCGCGCGAAATAGACGTGCTCGAAGATGCACATCGAATGCTCGCGGGAGGTGAGCGGGTAGGACGAATGCAGGCCGCTCGCGTCAACGATGATCATCTCGCCCGGTTCAACGTCGCGCACATAAGTGGCTTCGATGAGATCGAAGGCGCAGGTCTCGGAGGCGACGACCCACGTCGAGTCGCCGAGGCGGCCGAGGGCGAGCGGGCGAAAGCCGCGCGCGTCGCGGATGGCGATGAGCGATTCGGGGGTGAGAAAGAGCATCGAGAACGCGCCTTCGGTCTCGCGCAGCACTTCGGGGATCGCCTCGTTGATCCCCGCCGCCTGCGAGCGCGCGATGCCGTGCAGGATGACTTCGGTGTCGGAGGTGGAAGAGAAGATCGCGCCCGCGCGCTCAAGACGCTTGCGCTCCTCGCCGGCGAAGGGGAGGTTGCCGTTGTGACAGACGGCCACTTGCCCGTGCTGGCAGGCGACGAGGAAGGGCTGCGCTTCGCGTATGGAAACCTCGCCGGCCGTGGAGTAGCGAACGTGGCCGATGGCCGATGCGCCGGGCAGGCGGTTGAGGCGTTCGGCGTCGAACACATCGGAGACAAGCCCCATTGCGCGTTCCGAGCGCAACTCTCTGCCATCTGACGAGACGATGCCGCAGGATTCCTGCCCGCGATGTTGCAACGCGTAGAGTCCGAGGTAGGCGAGGCGCGCCGCCTCCGCGTGGCCGTAGATGCCGAAGACGCCACACTCGTCGCGAAATTTATCTGTCGGTTTCGTGGTCACAGGAAAATTTGCAGCAGAGAAAGTAAGTTGAAGGCGCATTGTAACACCCGGCGGGAGAACGTTGAAGGAGAAGACAGAAAACAGAAGTCAGGAGTCAGAAGAAATCCGCTTCCGCGTTTTTATTCAGACTCCTGACTTCTGTTTTCCGTCTCCCGCCTCGCGCGTCCCGCGTTCCTACTTCAACGCTGCTTTGCTATGATTGCCGTCAAATAATTCTAATAATTTCGAGGGGGAACAACATGGAAGTCAAAGTTTACGGGGCGGGTTGGTGTCACGACACGCAGGATACTTTGCAGCACTTGAAGGAACTCGGCATTGCGCACACGTACATTGACGTGGAAGAGAACGCGGAGGCCGCCGAGTGGGTGCGTCAGCACAACGAGGGCAAGGAGCGGAAGCCGACGCTCGACATCGCCGGGCAGGTGCTTTCGGTTCCGTCCAACCGCGAGTTGGAGAGCGCGCTGCGCGAAAAGGGTTTCATGGCCTGACCACGAGGCTCTCCGGCGACCGGCGCGGACGGTGTTGAGTGAAAGAAGCGGGGCGACCGTGCCTTGAAACACTTCGCGCGAGTAAACGCCGCGACCAGTGGCGCGCCGGTCGCCGCGTCGCCGGTTAAGTACACGATTCGATTTTAAGTGAGCGATCCGGTTCCCACACATCGTTGGCTCGTCGCAGTTTTGCGCGTCGCGCTCGTCCTCGCGCTCGCCGGGGCGGGCTGGCTCATCTATCGCCGCCTGCCGCCCGACGAAGCCCCGCACAGCCTCGGCGCGCCCGGGCAGACGCGCGACACGCTCCTGCGCATACTCGTCCTCCCGCGCCCCGGCGGCGGGCAGAACCCGGACGCCGCCACCATGACCGTCCAACTCTACTCGATAGATGTCGCGGCGGCGCAGCGCGAGTTCCTCGACGAGCGACGCCCCGGCCAGCGTTTTGAAGACTTCATCGTGCGGCGCATGGGCGCGCGCCAGCCCATCCGCACGCAACTCGACGCGAGCGGCCAAACCATCGTCTACGTCCCGCCCGGCCGCTGGTGGATACATGCCACGCAGGAAGGCGCGCAGGAAGTCACCTGGCGACTCCCCGTCAACGTTGCCGGCCGCGAACAGACGGTCGAACTCACCGCCGCGAACGCTTACATGAGGACGAAAAGATTTTAGTAAATGGTGAATGGTAAATGGTAAATGGACGAAAGCAAATTCCATTCACCATTCACTATTCACCATTTACCAGCAAGTTATGAAAGCTCTGCGATACGAGAACGGGGAGTTGAAATTGGCCGAGACGGCCGCGCCGCGCGAGGGGGCGGGCGAGGCCGTGGTGCGCGTCCGGCTCGCGGGGATTTGTAACACCGACGTGGAGATCGCGCGCGGCTACGCGGGGTTTGCCGGAACGCTCGGCCACGAGTTCGTCGGCGTGGTGGAGAGCGCGGCCGAAGCGCCGCAACTCGTGGGGCGGCGCGTGGTGGGCGAGATCAACGCGGGGTGCGGGCATTGCGAATTGTGCGCGGCTGGCGACCCGCGCCATTGTACGCGGCGCACGGTGCTCGGCATCGTCGGGCGCGACGGAGCGTTCGCGGAACGCTTGAGTTTGCCAATCGTGAATTTGTTGACCGTGCCGGACGAGGTCGAAGATGAGCGCGCCGTCTTCGCCGAACCGCTCGCGGCGGCGTGCGGCGTCATGGAACGCGTGGAGATCGGACGCGACACGCGCGTCGCCGTCATCGGCGACGGCAAACTCGGGCTTCTCTGTGCGCAGGCCATCCGGGCGCAAAGCGCGGCTCGCGTCACACTCATCGGCAGACACGAAAACAAACTACGGATCGCGCGCGCGCGCGGCGTTGAGACCGCGCTCGCGGCTGAGTTGCCGCCGGAATGGTCGGGCGCGTTCGACGTGGTCGTCGAGGCGTCGGGCGCGGGCGACGGCTTCGCGCTCGCGGTCGCACTCACGCGACCGCGCGGCATGCTCGTCTTGAAGTCAACTTTCCACGGCTCGACCGAGATCAACGCCGCGCGAATCGTCGTTGACGAGATCAGCGTCGTCGGCTCGCGCTGCGGGCGCTTCGCCCCCGCGCTCGAACTGCTCGCGCGCGACGCCGTAGATGTTGCGAGTCTCATCACAGAAGAGTTCCCGCTCGCCGAAGGGGTGCGCGCCATGCAACGCGCCACCGAGAGCGGCGTCTTGAAAGTTTTGCTCAGACCTTAAAAGAGTGACGAGTGACGGGTGACAAGTGACAAGTCAGAAAGTTCAACTGCTTTAACTTGTCTCTTGTCACCCGTCACTCGTCACTGTTGTTGATATGCGACTGAAATCCAACTGGGCAGCCGACGGCGCGTTGATGTTGACGACGCTCATCTGGGGTTCGACCTTCTTCATGGCGAAGGACATCCTCGGCGTCTGGCCGCCGATGGCTTACATGTTCGTCCGCTTCGCGGTGGCGGCCCTGTTGCTGGCGGCGATGTTTCCGCAGAGGCTCGCCGGGGCGCGCGGCGAGGAGTGGCGCGCGGGCGCGACGCTCGGCCTCCTGATGGGCCTCGGCTTCGGGTTGCAGGCGGCGGGACAGGTCTACACGACCGCCTCGAAATCCGCCTTCGTGACGGGGCTGACGACGCCGCTCGTGCCCTTCGTCGCTTACCTGATTTTGCGCGCGCGGCCGGGCGTCGAAAATTTGCTCGGCGTCGTGTTCGCGTCGCTCGGCGGTTTGTTGATCCTCGCGCCGCAGGGCGCGGACACAAGCGTCAACCTCGGCGATATGTTGACGCTCGCCGCGACCGGTTTGTTCGCCACGCACATCACGTTGATGAGCGTCTATGCGCGCCGCTACGACGTGCGGCAGTTGACCGTCTTGCAGGTCGCGTGCGTGGCTGCTCTGTTCACCGTCGTGTGGGTGGGCTTGCTCGGGTGGGAAAGTTTCGCGGGCGCGGATGCTCTGCCCGCCGCGCTCGCGCGCGAGACTCTGCCGCTCGCGTGGAGCGGGCGCGTCGTGTGGCAACTCGTCTACCTGGCAACGGTCGCCACGGTCGGCGCGTTCCTGCTCTGGACGTGGGGGCAGGGGCGCGCTACCGCCACGCACGCCGCCATCATCTTCAGCCTCGAACCCGTCTTCGCCACGGCCTTCGCCGTCGCCGTCATCGGCACGAGCGAGTGGATGGGCGGGCGCGGCTGGGTGGGCGCGGGGCTGGTCTTCGCCGGCATCATCATCTCCGAAACGCGTTGGAGCGAGAGGCGAGAGCGCAGGGCGAACGAGAAGGCGCACGCGGCAGAAGTTACTTAGCGGAAATTGCCCGACAACAATTTCGCACGCCCGTCATCCGTAGTTTTGGATATTTGCCGGGCGCGTCTCTCTGTTGCTTTGCGGCGCGTCGGGCGATTCGTTATACTCGACAGACTTCGCTTCGCACATCAGAGGGCGCGAATACGGGCTTCGGATAACAAGGGCGCGGCTGTCAAAACTCAGTCGGCTACCGGGCGGGCGCACGAGGCGCGTGTGGCCGTGACGTTTTCAAGAGCGGTAGAAGGCGGTAAAAGTTCTATGTATCAACTTCCTCAAGGCCAAACGAATGAGGCGGAGCAAGCGATTTTGCGTCGCCTGCGGGTGTGGATCGCGGCGCTCGGGCTGGCGTGCCTGGTAGTGGGCGTCGGCATCGGGGCGATACTGGCGGGACGACCCGCCGTGGCGCAGAACGATTCGCAGCGGGCGGCGCAAAACGCGCGCGCCCCGGAAGCCCTCTCCGCGTCCTTCGCCGAGATCGCGCAGCGCGTCGAACCGGCCGTCGTCAACATTGACACGGTTTCCGCGCCGCAGGTGGCGGAGCGTGGCACGGGTAACGGCAACAGCAACGGCGATGACGACTCGGACGAGAAGGATGGCGGGGGCGACAATCCCCTAATGGAGATGTTTCGACGCCAGATGCCGCAACGCCCTTCGCGCGGCGTCGGCAGCGGCTTCATCGTTGACCCGAAAGGCTACATCCTGACGAACCAGCACGTCGTCGAAGGCGCGACGCGCATCACCGTGCGCTTGCAGTCGGGCGAACTCATGCGCGGGCGCGTCGTCGGCGAAGACGACGAGACGGACATTGCGGTTATCAAAGTCGAACCCGCGCGCGACCTGCCGACCGTGAAACTCGGCAACTCCGACGAGGCGCAGGTGGGCGACTGGGTCTTGGCCGTCGGCTCGCCCTTCGGTCTCGATCAAACCGTCACGGCCGGCATCATCTCGACGCGCGAGCGCACGACGCCCGTCTCATCGAGCTTCCAACGTTTCTTACAGACCGACGCCGCCATCAACCGCGGCAACTCCGGCGGGCCGCTCGTCAACATGCGCGGCGAGGTCATCGGCATCAACTCGCAGATCGCCACCTCGACCGGCGACTACAACGGCATCGGCTTCGCCCTGCCGTCGAACGAGGCCAGCTTCGTCTACGGTCAACTCGTCTCGGGCGGACGCGTCAAACGCGGCTACCTCGGCGTGCTGCTCGATTCGGTGAAGGCCGAGTTCGCGCGCGTCTACGGGATGAAGGACGCCAAGGGCGCGATCATCACGGACGTGCGCGAAGGCCCGGCGCGCACCGCCGGCATTCAGGTCAACGACATCATCGTCGAGTTCAACGCGAAGCCCATCGCCAACTCGCAGGACTTGATCAACAAGGTGGCGAGCACGCCCGTCGGCGAAACCGTGCAACTGACTTTCCTGCGCGACGTGAACGGCCAACTCGAACGGCGCACCGTCAGCGTCTCGGTGGGCGAGCGTCCGCCGCGCAGCGCGGCCGAGGCGACGCCGACGCCCACACCGCCCCCAGCTCAACTGATACCCGCCAAGCCGGGTAGCGCCGAGCGCCCCGTGCTCGGACTCACCTTGAGCGAACTGACGCCGCAACTCGCCAACGAGCGAAACCTCAAGGGCGTGCGCGGCCTCTTGGTGCGCGACGTGGATCAAAGCGGGCTGGCCTACGAGGCGCAGATCACCGAGAACATGGTCATCCAGCGCGTCAATCGCATCCCGGTCAGCACGCTGGCCGAGTTCGAGCGCGTCATCAACAATCTGAAGGTCGGCGACGCGGTCGTGATGAACGTCACGTTCCTCGACCGCCGCAACCTCATCACGCAGACGATCATCCAGTTTACTTACCAGTGACGAGTGACAAGTGACGAGTGACAAGTTAAGACAAAAACTTTGTCTTAATTTCTTGCTCGTCACTCGTCACTTGTCACTTGTCACTTAACATATGGCACAGGCGAAAAAAGCGCTAAGCAAGGCGACGAAAAAAGGCTCGCGCACGGCAACCACGGCAGCGCGACAGGTAGCGGGCGCGAACGGTAACGGCCGGAAGGGCGGCGCGCGGGCGTCCGTCAAAACTTACAGCAACTACATCGGCGGCGAGTGGGTGGCGGCCGAGAGCGGCGAGTATTTCGAGAACGTCAATCCGGCCGACACGCGCGATGTGATCGGCCGCTTTCCCGTCTCGAACACCGAGGACGTGGATCGCGCCGTCGCAGCCGCGAAGGCGGCGGCGGAAGGCTGGCGTCGGATGCCCGCGCCGCGCCGCGCCGAGATACTCTTCCGGCTCGGCAACATTCTCATCCGCGACAAAGACTCGCACGCCTCAGACATGACGCGCGAGATGGGCAAGGTCTTGAAGGAGACCGGCGGCGACGTGCAGGAGGCGATTGATTGCACCTTCTACACGGCGGGCGAAGGCCGACGCCTGCACGGCTACACGACGCCCGCCGAGATGCCCGACAAGTTCGCCATGTGCGTGCGCCAGCCCGTCGGCCTCTGCGGCCTGATCACGCCGTGGAATTTCCCGATGGCGATCCCCTCGTGGAAACTGATCCCCGCGCTCGTCTGCGGCAACACGGTCGTCATCAAACCCGCCGAAGACACGCCGCTCTCAACCTACAATTTGATCAAAGCGTGCGAAGAGGCGGGCGTGCCGCGCGGCGTCGTCAATATGGTGACGGGCTACGGCGCGGCGGCGGGCAAGCCTTTGACCGAGCACCGCGACGTGCGGCTGATTTCCTTTACGGGTTCGACCGAAACGGGGCGACTCATCGCCGGGGCGTGCGCCGACCGCAACGCCATCTGCTCGCTCGAACTCGGCGGCAAAAACGTCATTATCGTGATGGACGACGCCGACATAGACCTCGCCGTCGAGGGCGCGGTCTGGGGCGCGTTCGGCACTTCGGGTCAACGCTGCACGGCCTCTTCGCGCATCGTCGTCCACAAGAAGGTCTATAAAAAGTTCACGCAGAAACTCGTCGAGCGCGCCGAAAGTTTGCGTGTCGGCGACGGCGCGGACGCGAACACGGACATGGGGCCGGTCATCAACGCCGCCGCGGTTCATAAAATTATGGGCTACATCGAAGTCGGCGAAAGAGAAGACGGCGCACGACTGGCGACGGGCGGCAGCCGTCTGGACACGGGCGCGCACGCCAACGGGTATTTCATCGAGCCGACCGTCTTCACGGACGTTGCGCCCGCGATGCGCATCGCGCAGGAAGAGATTTTCGGCCCCGTCACGGCCGTCATCCCGGCGAACAATCTGGAAGAGGCGGTCGAGATCGCCAACGGTGTGCGCTACGGCCTGTCTGCGGCCATCTACACGCAGGACGTGAACCGCGCGTTTCACGCGATGAACGACATGTACACGGGCATCTTCTACGTCAACTCTTCGACCATCGGCGCGGAAGTTCACCTGCCCTTCGGCGGCACGAAGGCCACCGGCAACGGCCACCGCGAAGCGGGCACACAGGTCTTGGACATCTTCACCGAGTGGAAGTCCGTCTACGTTGACTACAGCGGCAAGTTGCAGCGCGCGCAGATTGACGAAGTGAAGTTTGAATAACACAGAGGTCAGAGGTCAGAGGTCAGAGGTCAGATAAAACTGTTCCTCACTAACCTCCGACCTCCGACCTCTAACCTCTGGAGGTTAAATTAAGTGCTAGTCGGACTCCCCAAAGAGATCAAGGATAACGAATACCGCGTCGGGATGACGCCGGCGGGCGTGCGCGCTCTGGTGGACGCCGGACACAAGGTTGTCGTCGAGCGCGGCGCGGGCGAAGGTTCGGGCTTCGAGGACGCGCTGTACGAGCGCGCGGGCGCGACGATCTTAGAGACGGCGGACGAGGTGTGGGCGCAGGGCGAGATGATCGTGAAAGTGAAAGAGCCGGTTGCGCCCGAATACCCGCGCATGCGCGAAGGCCAACTGCTCTTTACCTACCTGCACCTCGCGCCCGATCTCGAACTCACGCGCCAACTGCTCGAACGCAAAGTGACGGGCGTCGCCTACGAGACGATCACGGACAGGAAAGGCACGCTCCCGCTCCTGACGCCGATGTCCGAGGTGGCCGGCCGCATGGCGATTCAGGTCGGCGCGCAATATCTCGAAAAAATGAGCGGCGGACGCGGCGTGCTCCTCGGCGGCGTGCCCGGAGTTCCGGCGGCGAAGGTCGTCATCATCGGCGGCGGCGTCGTCGGCACGAACTCGGCGAAGATGGCCGTCGGCCTCGGCGCGCACGTCACGATCATTGATAACAATCTGGATCGCCTGCGCGAACTCGACGACATCTTTCTCTCGCGCATCACGACGCTTGCCTCTTCGGCCTACGCGATTCAGGGCGCGATAGCCGAGGCCGATCTGATCGTCGGCGCGGTGCTCGTGCCCGGCGCGGCAGCGCCGAAGCTCATCACGCGCGAGATGTTGAAGAAAGTGCCGAACGGCGCGGTCATCGTTGACGTGGCGGTGGATCAGGGCGGCTGCATCGAGACGACGCACCCGACGACGCACAGCGACCCGACCTATTACGTCGAAGGCGTCCTGCATTATTGCGTCGCCAACATGCCGGGCGCGGTGCCGCGCACCTCGACCTTCGCGCTGACGAACGCCACCCTGCCCTACACTTTGAAACTGGCGAACAAAGGATTTCTCGCTGCGGTCACAAGCGACCCCGGCCTCAAGGCCGGCGTCAACACCTACGCCGGGAAGCTGACTTACGAGGCGGTGGCCGAAGCGCAGGGACTCGAATACACGACGCTCGACAGCATGCTGGCGGGCGGCGGCGCGGGGGCGGCGAAAGTTTAGAAATCCGCGCTCTCAGGCAATCGCCAATTTAACCAAAAGAGAGAGGCCGCACTGTTCGCAGTGCGGCCTCTCTCTTTGTCGCAAAACTTAGGATGTCTGCTCGGTGAAAGATTAGCTATTCGCCGCGAGCAGACGCGCAAGACAGTCGGTGAAGTCTTCGGGGCGCACGGGCTTGGTGAGATGCGCATCGGCGTAGGCGCTGGTTGCGAGAGCGTCCGCGTTCGGTTCAAGCCCGCTCAGGAGCATGACCGGGATGCGCGCGAGTTCGGGGCGGGCGCGCAGGTAACGGCAGAGTTCGTGCCCGCTCAGGTGCGGCATCAAAGCGTCCGTTACGACGACATCAACTTTTGACGACAACGCGGCCTTGATCGCTTCGAGTCCGTTGGCGGCGCAGATTACCGTGTAGCCCGCGCGGCGCAGGATGACTTCGAGGTAACGGCGCACCGCCGCGTCGTCTTCCGCGAGCAGGACGGTCGGTCGGGCGTGAATCGGTGGGAAAGTGTCCGGCGCGGCCGGTTGTTCGAGAACTGTCTCAGGCATGCTCATTGTTAAATGCAAATTCCTTGGCGATGCTCGGCCGCTTTGGGTGCGGCTCTAAAATATTTTAGTGGCAAGTCGTATGCCCACACGCCCCGCTCTCCCACGTTCGGGCGGGGCGGGCGGGCAGACCGCTTCGGTCGAAGCGCGCAAGTTCGGGCGAATAGAAGGCTTGCCATCAAACGGGGAAGAGCGCGTGCAGGATGAACGGTGTCGTCGGCCGGTCTAAACCTTTTAGAGGGTGGCGCAGGAGGCGGTCAGGAGACATCATTTTGGCAGCGCGGGCGGTCAGATTGCATCACACCGATGCGGCGTTTTGACGTGTCAGCGAGTTGAATCCCCCGCCGCGATAGACGATACTATTCGTTTCGCCGGGGTCACAAATTTTGTCCTGTCAGGCTCAACCGGAGAGTTAGTTGATTTAAGATGTACGAATTCGCCGTCACACCAGCCATCACGCAGATTCGCCGCCGCGGCGTGGAAGTCTCGGAGGTCGCGCCCGCGAGCCTCGCCGCCGAGTTGGAACTCGAAGCGGGCGACCGGATACTTCGCGTCAACGGGCGCGCCGTGCGCGACTATCTCGACTTTCGTTTTCAGACCGGCGGCGAGACCGAACTGACGCTCGACGTGTTGAAGCGAAACGGTGAGGAGTGGGAACTGGAGATCGAGCGCGGCGAGGGCGAGGATTTCGGGTTGCAGTTCGAGAACATCGTGCCGCGCCAGTGCGCCAACGAGTGCCTCTTCTGCTTCTGCCACGGCAACCCGCCAGACGCGCGCCCCGCACTATCCTTCCGCGACGAAGACGTGCGCCTCTCATTCCTCTACGGCAACTACACGACGCTCACCTCGATCACGGAGGCCGAGATGTCGCGCGTCATCGAACAACGACTCACGCCGCAGTACGTCTCCGTCCACGCGACAGACCTCGACGTGCGCGCCTACCTGCTCGGCGTGGATAAACGGCGCGCGGACATTCGCTCGAAGATGCGGCGCATGCTGGACGCGCGCATCGAGATTCACGCGCAGGTCGTGTTGTGCCCGGAGATCAACGACGGCGAGATTTTAGAGCGCACCGTCCGAGACCTCTCCGCCGATTACCCACTGGTTCGCAGCGTCGCCATCGTGCCGCTCGGCCTCACGCGCTATAACACGGACGCGCGCCTGACGCCCGTCACGCCGGAGTTTTGCCGCCGGACGATCCGGCAGGTGAAAGGGTTGCAGCGCGAGTTGCAAGCGCGTCTCGGCACGAACTTCGCTTTTCTCGGCGACGAGTTTTACCTGCGCGCCGGGATGAATGTTCCCTCGCGCCGGCACTACGGCGACTACCCGCAGATCGAAGACGGCGTCGGCATGGTGCGCGCTTTTTACGAAGACTTCCGCCGCCTCTGGCGCAAACTCGAACGCCGCCCGCCCGCTGCGCCCGCGAAACTCGATGGCACGATCCTGACCGGCAAACTCTTTGCGCCGGTCTTGCAAGATTTGATCGCGCGTCTAAACGAACGCTTCGGCACGCGCCTCCGAGTCGTCGCCGTCCCGAACGATTATTTCGGGCCTGACATCGTCGTCGCCGGACTCATGACAGGCCGGGACATACTCGCCGCACGTGATCAAATCGAGGGCAGTTTCGTCATCATTCCGAACGTGGCCTTCAAGAGCGACGAACCTATCATGCTCGACGGCACGACGCACGACGAGCTACAGCGACAACTCGGCCTGCCCGTCCGCGCGCTCGACTTTGACGGCATAGCGAAAATGCTCGGCTGTTAAAAAGCGGCCAGGGAAAAGAGGAACGCCCCACAGCTATAAAGCTCCGGGGCGTTTCTCTTTTAGAAAGGGAAAGCAGCTTTCTGCCTTCCGTCCAGCCTCACTTCCTTAGAAAATGAGTTTCACCTGATAGCGAATCTCTCTTGCACCGCCGCTTGTGACCGGAGTGTCCGGATTAAGGAAACGTAGTCCAATCGTGGAATTCGCATTGGACGCGACGCTGCTTGTGAATTGCGGATGGTTGAAGGCATTGAAGAATTCCGCACGGGTTTCTATCGCCACCGATTCACTAATCCGCGTTCGCTTCAGGAAGTTAAGATTAGTGTTGTTGATTCCCGGCGCGCGTTCGGTATTACGTCCGAGATTACCAAAGCGCGGAACGCTCATCGCAGCGCCGGCGAGGAATGTCGGATTAACAATGAACTGCGCGGTATTTGGATCGATTGTCGGCTGTCCCGCTAATCCGCTAACAAATATAGGCGTCCCATTCGCGTTGAAGCCTATTACCTGATCCGGATTGTAATAGCCGGTGATCGCGCCGAAGTTGGGATTAGGGATCGTTGTGCCGGGAGTAGGACCGGGAAGTGTTGCCGGTGCAACGATGGGGATAGCGCGGACGCCTCGCTGTCCGTTCGGGTTGAATGTCGGGCGCTCATTGCCTCCGCCGATACCGTCTGAGTCTAAACCGTTAAAGACGGTGAAGGGTGAACCGGACTCTAACGTCGTCACGCCTGAGATTTGGTACCCACCAAGGAGTTTTCCGATAAAACCACGCTGTTCCCTGAAGAACGGAATCTCAACGACGTAAGAGAAGACCGCGCGGTGTGTGCGGTCGAATTGCGACACGCCACGTTCCAAACGGTCTCCGCCGAGAATAATCGGCAGGGCGGACACGGACGAAGCCGTACCGACGCCGATAGCAAAGACTTCGTCAGCATTGCTGATTAGCTTCGAGTAGGTGTAAGCGCCAGTAATCTGGAAGTTATCGGCAAAACGGCGTCTGACTTCAAGCTGTCCCGAATGATAAGTGGACGAGCCGCCGTTGGTGCGAATCAGCCGCGAGCCTTGTAGATTATCCAAACGGCCTGTAATCAGACACCCGGCGGTTCCCGGAGTACACGTCCTCGATCCTGTAAACGCAGCCGGTGTAATTCGCAACTCAGGCCGAACGAGCGGGTTCACGTCTTCATTGATGAAGAGCTTCACCCCCCTCGAACCGACATACGAGGTATCCATGATGAGTTTGAAGGGCAACTCGCGCTGAAACCCAAGCGAATAACGCTGATAGTACGGATTGACCAGATTAGGAATGAGCAGCGTTTGACTGTCTCGCGGTGTGAGAGCCGCCGCTGTGCTCGGAAACTGGGAGGATAAATTTGCCGTCCCGCGCGGATTCGTTGCGTTGGGCGTGGAGCTGATGGTAGTGACGATGGAGTTGGGAGAAGACGACGATGCATTCGAGGCAATGTTGTTAAAGAATGAATCGTAGCCGATCTGGTAGCCGGCACGGAGCACCGACCTCTTCTCACCGAAGATTGTGCCTAACACACCGCTCGTAAACGAGGGTGAGTAAGCGATGCCGACCGTCGGAGCAAAGTTATTATTGTCAGATTGAACTTTGTTGGGTTGACTAAACGGGCCGGTAAGCGTTACCGGGTCAACGTTGAAGAGGCCGGTGAAAGCCGGCGTCCGCAAGGTGTTGAACGGAGTACCGAAGTTTTCATAGCGGACTCCAAGCGTCAGAGTCAGCGCCTCGGTCGCCTTCCAACGATCCTGGAAGAAGGCAGCAATGCGGTGCAGCGACGGGAAATAGACCGGGCTGCCGAAGTCGCGGCTGACATTACCTGTGCCACCAAAATTGTCAACGAAGTTAGCGAAAGAAGTAAATCCGGTGCTGCTGCCGAAAGTCAGGCTGCCACGACTATTAAAGGGGGCTGATTGCCTTGAAATCTGCCGCAGGTAGTCAATGCCGCCGCGGAAAGTGTGGTTGCCCAAAACTTTCGTCGCCGTGTCCTGCACGACATAGTTATTCGCAATGCGTCCCTGCGGGAAGGCACTGTTAGCACCAAAACCCGTGGCGCCGCTCCCGATAGTAGTTGACGGAAGCGTCCCGGCCAACCCACCCGGATCAGATAGCGGGAAGCCAAAGTCAATACGATTGTAGGCGAGGCGTAGCTCGTTCGTCAGAGTTGGTGAAAAAACGTGCGTCTCAGCCAGAAGGAAGTTGTTGTATTTGGACGCGAAATCAGCATCGAAACCCTCAAATCCTGTGCTGCCGCCTCTCGGCTGAACATTACTGTCTCGCAGGAATCGTCCTGAAAGCTGATCGTTCTCGCCCAGTTTGTGATCGATGCGCAACTGAAACTGTTTGCCGATGGACTCTGACGGCACCTGTCTGAAAAACGTCCCGAATTGAATGTTGCCGCGGTTCACCCCGTTCACCGTTCCCAGCGCGACATTAAATGGGGTTGCGGTCCCAACTGCACTCTGGGTCAGGTTGAGATACTGATCCACATTAGGACTAGCACCTACCGGAAAAAGCGCACGCAACTGATCGCGTCCGGCTTGTGTGGGTGTCACTAACGAAACTGTTCCGCCCGGTGAGCGAAAGCGCGTCTCCTGATAAGCAACGAAAAAGAATGTCCGGTTACGGCCATCAATGAACGCCGGGCCGCCCTCGCCAAAGCGCGGTAAATGGAGGGGGCCGCCGAAGGTTGCCGAAGGAATGTACTCGGTGGCGGACAGACGCCTGCCGCGCGCGATCACCGTAGGGTTGCGTGACTGCAAACTGGTGATCGCATCGTCGGCGCTTGAGTCATACTGGAACCCCAGCGTGCCATGAAACTCGTTCGTGCCTGCCTTGGTAATTACATTAACGACTCCCCCGCCCGCACGTCCGAATTCTGCGTCATAATTCGAGGTCTGCACTGAAACTTCCTGCACCGCGTCGGGGTTCGTGATCTGGAAGCCTTGCCCGGCAACCGAAATGTCGTTGTTCTCCGTGCCATCAATCAAAAAGTTGTTTGAACGGCTGCGTGCGCCGTTAACTGAAAAAGTGCCGATACCGACGCCGCTGGTATTGCTGGAGACACCGGGCAGCGTCAGGGCGAGACCGACCGGATTACGGCTAGCAATCGGCAACTGTGTGATTTGAACCGTCGAAATATTGCCGCCGCGCACGGGGGCTTCAGTCTGGAGCGCCGCGCCCGCGTCCGCGATCACGTCAATGGTCACTTCCTGACCGCCCGGAGACACCTGGGCGTCTATGGCGGAAGTCTGATTGGCATTGACTATGATGTTGGTCTTAGTCAGCGCACCAAAACCAGATGCCGCGATGTTGATGGAATAAGTGCCCAGATCAACCGCGTCGAAGCGATAGAAACCCTCTTCGTTGGTGGTTGCCGTGCGCGTCACGCCGGTCGTGGCGCTGGTCAGCGTCACGGTCGCCCCGGAAACAACTGCACCCGCCGGGTCAGTTACCACGCCGCTGACAGTGCCGCGGCTCGTCTGGGCCGCCGCCGTCAGCGAAAAGCTGAAGAGAGCAACCAGTAAAATTAGAACTTTCGGCCTCATTGATGTTCTCCTGAAATTTAAGAGGGTCAACGTCTGAAACAGGAAGTTTTCGAACTTCCCTGAAAGACGCTCGCGACGGTTTCAATTTTTAATCACTACAAGGGACTTCGATTTACCCCGCACGCAACAGATGTTCTGATCTAATCGAAGCAATCCACACTAAAACTGTTTTAGTTAGGAGGGAAACACTCAGACTCAAGTAGTGTGGCCGACCCTAGTTGCAATTCTCAAGCCATAGGGACGCCTGTTGAAATTAAGAATAATTTGGGAACTTTATGGGCGGCGTTGACGTAGCCTTCCAGAAATTTTGACGCGGCTTTCCAGAAATCTAGATTAAAATCCAGAAAAATGGAAAACTGCCCTCCTCACCCAACCTCCAGGCTCAAACCGCTGGAATAACCTTTCGACAAGTGCCGGAGCAAAAGTTGAAGGCGAGCGCGCCGGACATTTCCCGCGCGGGCGGCGGCGAAGTTGCTTGAGTTCGCGTGAGGGCGGCGATGAATGATGGCCGGGGCGTGTGCTAGAATCCGCTCGTCTGACTTAACCGACGCGCGCTCATCCGAAATCTTCTCATCCGATGCAGACCAACACGCCCGCCGCCAGTCGTTTGTCGCTGTCACCTCTCGGCGCGGGCGATCTCATTGACCGCACGATCCGTCTCTATCGCCGCCATTTCCTGACGCTCATCCGCACGGCCGCGCCGCCGGTCGTCGGCTCGGCGGTCGGCTCCGTGCTGTGGACGGTGAGCATGCATGCCATCCCCGCCACGGGGAGCGGCGGGCTGCTCGTGCTCTACATCGGCATGGCCGTGGTCGGGTGGTTGCTGCTGATGACCGGAAGCTTCTTTTTCCTGCTCGTGATGGGCGGCGCGTCGCGCAACCTTGTGATGCACCTGCTCTGGGGCGAACCGGTCGCCGTGCGCACGATCTACCGGAGCGTGCGCGCGCGTTTCTGGGGACTCGTCGGCGCGCTCTTTCTCATCGGCATTTTCGGGTGGGTCGTCGGCATAATCATTCTGGTCGTGTGGCTTATTACGGTGATGTTGGTGGTGGGCGGCGTGATGGCGATTGGCGGCGGCGTGATGTGGGTCGGCGGCATACTCGGCGGCCTGCTCTTCATCATCGTCACGGCGGGGGCGCTCTTCCTCTTCTTCTCCATCGTCGGGCGCGCGGCTTACGTGCCGCAGGTAATGCTCGTCGAAGGGCGCGGCGTATTCGATGCCATCGGCCGCAGCATGACGCTCGCGCGCGGAAATGTCCGCCGCCTGACGGCGATGTTTCTCTTCACGACTTTCGCCACATACTCCGCTCTGATGCTCTTCATCATCCCGCTCGGCTGGTACGGCTACCTGCAAGGCATCAACCCGTTCGCGCTGAGCGAGGCGGAGTGGCCGATCTGGTATGCCATCGGCTATCAGGTGTTGACGCAGGCGAGTTCGATTTTGCTCGCGCCCGTGTGGATGCTCGGCCTGTCGCTCTTATACGTGGACGAGCGCGTGCGCCACGAAGGCTACGACATCGAACTCATGGCCGTGCAGCGGCTCGGCGAGATGCCTCTTCTGCCCGGCGGCGGTCTCGCGCCGCTCGCGCCCGCCATCTCCGCGACGCCCTCCGCCGCGCCGCGCGCACCGCTTGAAGCACGCGAAGAGTCGTTTACCCCTCTTTCAAATATCACGACGCTCGGACTCTCGAAGAGGAGTCCGCAATGACGCGCCGCGCCCGCCCCACCCCGCACCCTCCGCCGCGCGCGAAAGCCCTCGCGGCGTTTCTCTTCGCGTCGCTCTGCTGCTTCATCGCCTTCCCGCAACGCGCCTTCGCCGCCACGCTCGAAGACTATCGCGCGCGCGTGCTATCGGCGACGGAGATGTTGGAGGGGTTGCAGTTTACCTACGGCGAAGCGGATGACATGAGCGCGGAAGCGTTCGGCCAATTCGAAGAGAGAGTTGTTCAGGGAGCGCGCGCCGCCCTTCCCGCGCGGGAAAAGATCGAAGGCGCGGGCTTCGCCTTCGACGTGGACAACCGCTGGCTGCACGACGAGTTGAACCTCTACGCTAACATCGCGGCGGACAAAACGGACGAACGCGACGAACTGCTCTTACGCGTCACGGAACGTCTGCACGCGCTCGACGCACGCCTCGCGGAAGTCGCGAACACGGCGCAAGTCGCGCGCGACAAGGAGGCCGAGAAGGGTCGCTTGAACGCCATCCTCCGACGCCGCGAATACAACGAACAGGCCGCGGAAGACACCGCGCTGGGGCGTGCCTGGAAAAATTTCAAAGAGTGGCTGCGCAGCCTGGCGCCGGAGTCGAAGCCGCTCGGCGAGGGAACAGCCAACACGTTTTCCGTCTTCGCGCGCCTCTTCGTCTTCGCGCTGACGGCCGCCGTGATCATCTTTGTGCTCTGGAAATACGGCGCGCAACTTCTGCCGCGCAATCGCGCCGGGAAGAAGAAGACCGGCAGCGAGGCGCGCGTCGTGCTCGGCGAACGCCTCGCGCCCGGCCAGACGCCGGCCGACTTGATCCAGCAGGCCGAAGCGCTCGCCCGCGCGGGCGACCTGCGCGGCGCGATCCGCAAAGCCTACATCGCCGTCCTCGTCGAACTCGGGGAACGCCGCGTGCTGCGCCTCGCCGCGCACAAAACCAATCGCGACTACCTATCGGCCATCCGTCGAGAGCGCGCCGCTCTCTACGGCGACATGCAGCCGCTCACACATAACTACGAACGCCACTGGTACGGCTTTGCCCCCGCGACCGACGCCGACTGGCACGACTTCCGTTCCCGTTGCCGTGAGGCCATCAAAGTTTCAAGTTGAAGGTTTCAGGGTTCAAGAATGAGTTTCAGGTTTCAGGTTTCAAGTTTCAAGACTGAAAAGTTCCCTGGTCTTGAACCTGAAACCTGAAACCTGAAACTTGAAACTTTTCTCATGCGTGGAAGATTCTCCATCATAGTTTTCGTCGGCGCGCTGCTGGTATTGCTCATCGCTTTGAACGCGGCGTCATACGTGCGCGTCGAGCAGGAGGCCGAGTTGGAATTGCGGCCTGATCGTTCGACGTTGAACGCGGGCCCGTCGGGCACGCGCGCGCTGTATGAATTTTTGGAAGAGTCCGGGCAGCGTGTGACGCGCTGGCGCGAACCGCCCGCCGCGCTCGCGCGTGCGGCCGAGGGCGCGCGGCCTTCGACGTTTGTGGTCGTGGGGCGGACGCGCGTCGAGTTTAAGCCGGAGGAAGCGGAGAGTTTGCTGGGGTGGGTGGAAGCGGGCGGGCGTCTCGTCGTCGTTGATCGCGCACCGCACCCGAAGTTCGTCGAGGGCGACGGGTGGGGCGTCTCTACTCACGACGTGTCGCTGCCCGAGGGCGACTTGCGCGCCGACGACGCGGAGGCTCTGACGCGCGGCGCGGCGCAACTCGCGCCCGCGCAGCCGACGCTGCTGACGCGCGATGTCGCAAGCGTCGCGCCCTCACGCTATGCCACACGCCTGCTCGCCGCGCGCAAAGTGCCCGGCGAGAGCGCGGACGATCAACCGGAGGGCGCATCCCCGACCATGACGAGCGCGCCCGTCATCGTACAGGACGAGCCTGCCGCGCGGAATGAGAACGAAGAGACGCCGGAAGGCAATCAAAACGCGGGCGACGCGCCGACGGAGAGTAATGAGAGCGCGGGCGACGAGACGACGAGTGGCGACGCGGCGGCCGGTGTTGAAGCGGAAGATGCGCTGTCGCAGTGGGGCGCGCCCGTCTTTCACTTGAGCGACGAGCGCGGGGGGTTGCTGGCGGATTTCACGCGGGGACGCGGGCGCATCGTCGTCCTGAGCGATCCTTTCATCGTCGCCAACCGCGGCATTAATCGCGCGGACAATCTGCAACTCGCCGTGAACATCATCGCGGCGGGCGGCGGCCTCATCGCCTTCGACGAGTTTCATCAGGGGCGCGGCACGACGCGCAACGAGTTCGCCTCCTACTTCGCAGGCACGCCCGTTCTCGCCATGTGCGCGCAACTGTTTTTGATTGCGGCGGCCGTCGTCTGGACGCGCGGAAGACGCTTTGCGCGCCCGCTGCCCGCGCCGCGTGTGGACAGGCGTTCCAAGTTGGAGTTCGTCGCCTCGATGGCCGAATTGCAACAACGCGCGCGCGCCTTCGACCTCGCCATCGAAAACGTCTACGGGCGCACGCGTCGCGCTCTGGCACGCTACGGCGGCTCAGACGTGTCCGCGACGCGCGCTACAATCGCCGCCGGGGTCGCCGCTCGCTCCGGCCGCAGCCGCGACGAGATCGAATCGCTGATGCGCGAGTGCGAAGACGCCATCAACGGCGCGCCCGTCACGCCGCGCCAATCGCTCGCGCTCGTCGCCTCTTTGCGCGAACTCGAACGCACGCTCGGCATACGTATGCGCGCACGCGAGATCAGGCAGGCCGGAAGGCTATAATCAATTCGACTCGCAAATGTCTCCGACTCGACTTATTCGTCATGCGCCCGAATCAGGAAAGGAGAAAACGGCATGTCTCACACACGCCTCATCGCCCGAGCCGTCCTCTGTCTCGTCTGCCTCTCAATGGTGGAGCGCGCGTTCGCGCAGAAGGAGGTCGAAGCGCCGGTGTTTCCCGAATATGTCATCGAGGTGGGTGATAGCGGCGGCTGTAGCTTCGCCCCGCTCAAGCGGGCGAACGGGCAGCAGGGTGAGTTCAAAGCAGTCCTGTCGAAACCGCCGCCCGCTTCACCTCGCGGCGAAGCGAGTCCGAGCGTCTGGACAGTGACGGTGACGGCGCAGCCGGCCGGGGAGTTGTGGCGCGTCAACGTCTCTGTCGGTCTGGGAGAGTATTACGATGGCGGGGCGCAGCAGGTCGCCACTTACGCTTTGCAGACCAACGAGCGGGCGGAGGTGAGCGAAGTTATGCAGTACGGCGTTCAAACTTTCCGCGTGGCGGTCGTCAGGGTTTCGGCGGCAGCGGCGCGCGCGCCGCGCGTAATGAATAGAACTCAATCCATCGTGGTGGAGAAACTGGAGGCGCGCCCCCTGCCCGAACCCTACCAACTCGCGCTCAAAAACCGCTCCGGCAAGGACGTGCTGGCAATACAGATCAACTCCCACAAGGGCGGTAATTTTTCGGCATTGCGATGGCATGAAGAAGGCCGCTCGCGGCCTTTGATCAAGGCGGGCGACTCGCACCGCATAGCAATGCTGAGCGAAGATCGCGCCTGCGCCGGTACGGATGGCTATCGCCCGACGCAATCGGATACGCTCGAAATCAGCGCGGTCGTGTTCGCCGACGGCTCTTATGAAGGCACGGCCGGTCTCGCCGCTCTGATCAGGGCGAAGTCGCTCGGCCACGCCCAACACCTGAGCCGCGTGTTGGAGTTGTTCAATTCCTGGGACGAAAGAGATAACCTGTCTCCGGCGGAAATAACGTATTATTTCCGCAGCGTAGCCGGCGGCATCGAAGAGATGGCGGAATCGCACTTGCTGAACGAACTCCAAAGTCACTTGCCCGAACTCGGTTTGGAAACCATCCCCGCGCTGGGAAAATTTCTCCGGCACGGCCAACATGAAATCAAGACCAACCTGCTTGCCGACGCGCGGGACATGGAATCAATATCCGCCAAGGGACTGGAAACTCAAGTCGAGACAAAAATCGTTGCGGAATGGCTGGCGCGGACGAAGGCGAAATACGCGGGCTGGCTCGCCGCCGCGCAGGCCGTCGCCGCCCGCTGAGCTTCGACAGGCGACAAAATTCACAGGAAGGGAATATGAAGTGAAGATTAAGTGAATGGCGAATCGCGAATCGCTGACAGCAGGAACATTGTTTTCTCTATTCAGGATTCGCGCTTCACGATTCACGACTTTTCTTCATCACTTGATAACTTGCTGCAAAACGTATCTTCAACGGTCGAACACATCCTGACGGAATTGCGCAAGGTGATCGTCGGGCAGGACGAGGTGATCGAGCAGGTCCTGGTGGCGCTGCTGGCGGAGGGGCACGCGCTGATCGAGGGTGTGCCGGGTACGGCGAAGACGCTCCTGGTCAAGACGCTCGCGCGCATCGTCGGCGCGGACTTCGGCCGCATCCAGTTCACGCCCGATTTGATGCCCTCGGACATCACGGGCACAAACGTCTTCAACGTCGCCACGTCGAGTTTCAGCTTGCGGCGCGGCGCGATCTTCACGGACATCCTGCTCGCGGACGAGATCAACCGCACGCCGCCGAAGACGCAGGCCGCGCTCCTGGAAGCGATGGAGGAGCGGCAGGTGACGATTGACGGCGAACTCCACCCGCTCTCGCCGCTCTTCACCGTGCTCGCCACCGAGAACCCCATCGAGTATGAAGGCACGTACCCGCTGCCCGAAGCGCAACTCGACCGCTTCCTCTTGAAAGTGATCATCGGCTACCCGTCGGCGGCGGACGAGTCGCAGATCGTCGCCAACTGGGACGCCGGGTTCAACGCGCGCCGCCTCGATCAAATCGCCATCCGCCCGCTCGCCGAGCCGGACGCCATCCCGCAGTGCCGCGCCGAGGTGCGCCGCACGCAGATGGAGACGGGCGTGCAGAATTATCTCGTCCAGATAGTGCGCCGCACGCGCGAGCATCCTTCAATCGCTTACGGCGCCAGCCCGCGCGCGTCCGTCGCGTTGCTGTTATGCGCGAAGGCGCTCGCCGCCATGCGCGGCCGCGAGTTCGCCACGCCCGACGACGTGCGCGACATTACGCGCCCGGTCTTACGCCATCGCCTGCGCCTGCGCGCCGAGGCCGAACTCGACGGCGCGACGGCCGATAGCGTCATCACGGACATTCTCAACACGGTTGAAGTCCCGCGCTAGAGCACGGCGACGGCGGTGTGCAAGAGTCGTCACCAACGATAGAAACTTGATCAACGATAAAGACTTTCTACTTCCGTGTCCGGCGCTGGTTTTTAGTTTGCGTCGTCTTCCGCACGCATGCTTTGCAACAAACATCCAGCGTATTACGGTCGGTGATCGTGAGAGTCAAGCGGCGTCCGGCTTTCAACCTGTTGTTATAGACGAAAGGGCCTCTGTCGAATCGCGCCCCCGGTCGCATGAGCCAAAGCTCTACCGTTCGTCCTTCACTATAACCGCCATCCACGGCGGTGATTCTCGACGGGAGAAAACCGTGCTGGCTGATCAGATAATTCTTGACGCCCTGCGAGGTTTTTCGCGCCGTGCCGGGTGAATCCCATTCGATGCCTACGTTGTCATCCCCGTTCTGCGCATAAGCGATGATGCAGCCCCATGCTCCCCGCTCCTGCTTCAACGCCGCCGCAAAACCGTCCAGCCGAGCCTCCCCGCTTTCATACTTCGCAAAGTTGTCGTAACCGTGGCTGTATGAATCGTACAAGAGGTTATCGCCCGGATCAGTTTGCTCGCTGGTGGTTGGTGCGGGTTCAGGAACTTTCGCGCCTTGAGGGACAAGCCATAGTTCTACGATGAACTTCTCGCGCCTTTCGCCTGCAACAGCCACGATGCGCTGAGGGACGATGGCGCGAGAATTCACCAGATAATTTTTAGCTCGCAAGGCGTAGCGTCGAGCCTTGCCGGGATTGTCCTCGCGCCCGTTGTAGGCGGCGATGAAAGCCCGCGAGTTTGGTTCTTTCAACAACAGTTCGCGGAAGTCCTCAAGATGCCACTGCTCGGCCTCACTGCCTCCGATTTTATCGTCGTAAGTCAACACCTTGCGCGCCTGCGCGCTCTCACCACTTTGCGCGCGAGACGGGACGAGAATATCCTCAAAGCACAGAACGCCACAGGCGATCAAAATCAAACACGAACTGAAAACTCTCATTACATCCTCGCGCTGAAAGGCAAAGCAGAAAATTGATGTTGTCAGGGCTGGCGGCTACCGCCGCCAATCGGATCGCCCTGCGGGACGGCGAGGGGCACGGTCTGTTTGCGCGGCGCGTCGGGGCGCGTGAGGAAGCGTTCGATGTCTTCGCGGGTCGTGCGGCGGTGCGCGGCGGTCGGAGCATCGGGCGAGGGCAGTTTGAGTCGTTCGTTCAAGTCGCGCAGCGTTTCGGTGGCGGCGGCGCGCACCTGCGGCGCGGCGTCGGCGTTGGCGGCCGTGTCCATCAGGCGCGTCACGGTGAGACTCTGCACGGCGCGCGCGATTGAGGCGTGATAAGCGTCGCGCGGCGCGTCGGCAAGCCAGGTGCGCGCGACGAGCGCGTCGAGGATTTGTTTGAAGTCGGGGTTCGCCGGGTTGAGCGCGTGGAAATTGTTGAGTCGCGCCGCGCGATGTGGTTCGACGAGCGGGAGGATGGCGAGGTCGGCGGCAACGGTCGCGGCGGCGAGGGGGTCGAAGACGGGGTCGGCGCGGTTCTGGAAGAATTCGCCCGTGCCGCCTTCGTAGCCGTAGGCGCGCGGCGGGATGAGCGCGAGTATGCGGGGCGGGACGGCGAGCGTCTCAGGCCGGAGCGTGTCGAGCACGGCGTTGAGCGCTTCGCGTTGGCGCGCGGGCGCGACGATCTCGTGCGCGCGCGCCGGGTTCACACCCGCGCTCGTTTTGACGGCGTAAGTGTAGTAAAGCCCGCCGACGGATTTCGCGGCTGCCTGTAGCTGGTAGCGATGATGCAGGTAGAGCGGCAGGAGCTTGGCTTCGAGCATCGAGAGCGGCGTGCCGCGCGGGATGTTACCCAGACCGAACTGCGCGAGGCCGATGCGGCGCACTTCCATCTCGTGCCGGAGCATCGCGACGGGATCGTCGCCGTTGTCCCAGAGGTTCGCGAGCGGGTGCGCCGCGCCGAGCGGGCGCGCGTCCCGGTCGGAGATGAAGAGCATGCCGCGCGTCGTTCCGTCCTGGAGGAGGCGTTCGAGTTCCGCCGCCTCGTCCGCGCCCGGCGCAAACTGCGCGTAGGCATATCGAATCGCAAACTTGTCATACTCGCCGATGCCGCGCCCGTAAGCGTTCGAGAAATCCAGCTTGCCGTTTTTGATCTCGACGAGCGGCGCGGGATAGTCCATGACGGAGGCGCGCCCGCCGTAGGTGCTGGCCGCGAAGTTGTGCGCGAGGCCGAGCGTGTGACCGACCTCGTGCGCCGAGAGTTGGCGTATGCGCGCGATGGACATGGCCGCGGAGTCGGTCGAAGCGTCCTGGGTCAGATAGTCGTCGTCGCCGCTGCCGGACATCATGCCGAGTTCGCAGAGGGCATCGCCATCGCCGCCGTGCCGCGCGCCGCCCGGAGCGTAGGGCGGAATCATGCCCGTGCCGAGCAGGAAGTCCTGTCTGACGCGCAGGCTCCCCAATGTGACGTTGCCTTTGATGATCTCGCCCGTGCGCGGGTCTTCGACGCTGCCGCCGTAAGACCAGCCGCGCGTCGAGCGATGCACCCAGTTGATCATGTTGTAGCGCACGTCCATCGGGTCGGCGTCCGGGGGCAGTAGTTTGACCTGAAAGGCGTTACGAAAACCGGCGGCCTCGAACGCCTCGTTCCACCACGACGCGCCCTCGATGAGTGCGCTGCGAATCGGTTCGGGCGCGCCCGCGTCAACGTAGTAAATGATCGGCTTGACGGGTTCGGAGACGGCCGCCGCGGGGTCTCGCTTCTGCAAGCGGTGGCGGTTGATCCAACGCTTCTCAATGGGTTCGGTGATGGGCGAGGCGTAATCGTAAAACTCCACGCCCATCACGCCGACGCGCGGGTCGAGGCGGCGCGGCGTGTAGCCCGCTTCGGGCAGGGCGACGAACGAATGATGCTGGCGGACGGTGATGGCCTGCGGCGTCGGCACGGTCTCGCGCACGAGGCGGCCGGGTTCGTCGCCCGTGAAAGTGAGTTGCGTTTCGACTTCGGTGTTCTGCGGAAAGTTTTTCGTGCGCGCGAGGTGGAAACTGCTCCGCGACTCGTCCAACTGAAAGCGCCCCTGATTGGCGCGGCGCAAGGTTTCGACGACGCCGTGCGCGTCGCGCATGAAGAAGGCGGTCGCATCAACGAGCACGCGCGCATCATCCGACGCCTCGACTTTGAAGCCCCACAGCACGGAGCGCGCGAACGACTCTTCGACCGCGCGCCGCTCCTGCGCGTCGTTCGTGATGGCGCGGTAGCGATAGTTCGGGCGGACGAGCATGACCTTCTGGCCGGTGTGCTCGAAGAAGGCGACGTTGGTGCTGCCGAGTTGGCCGCGGTCGAGGCCGATGGGGTTCGAGCCGACGCCCGTCGGCAGCGACACCTGATAGAGAAACTCCGCGTTGAAGCGTTCGATCTCCATCAGCAGCTTGCCGTTTTCGGCGTCCCAGTAAAGCGGCATGTAACCGTCGAGTTTCTGCAAGCCCTTCGTGCGCGCGCGGATGCTTTTATCTTTCTCCTGCGCGCTCGTATTGAACGTCAAGACAAAGAGGGCGATGAACAGCATGAGTAGTGAACGTTTCATATTTAACCTCGAATGAAATTTGTGAGGCGCGAACGCCGAACGAATGGTGAAGCACGTGGCGAGCATTGTAGCCGTGTTGGGGAACGCGCGCCAGATAATTAGCCTCTAAAATCTCGTCACCTCTGGATCGAACGCTTCACTTTTTATTTATTTTCGTAACATATAGCGCGAGACAGACAGAAAAGCTGTCTGCGAAGGTGGTGCTCATTTTGTTAGCTGAGAAAGGTGTAGGTGAGAGGATGACCGGAAAATTGCCGTCGTTAAAACCAAAGAAGGTCATTAAGGCGCTTGAGCGAAATGGCTTTCATATTCACCATATAACCGGCAGCCATTACATTCTCAAGAAGGGAAATTTGAGAGTGACAGTCGCATATCACAACAAAGATTTAAAACCGGGTACGCTGGCGTCCGTCATCGCCCAGTCGGGTCTGACCGTGGAGGAATTCTTGGATTTACTTTGAAGATTAACTACCGCAGATGATCCGGAGGGGTTAAGCAAACTTGACTGTTATTTCTTCTGTGATGGAATTGTCTGCCGGAATCGGCTCGCCATCCTTGCGTAGGCTTTCGAGATAACCCAAAATCGCATCTGCCGCCATTTCGCGCGCCTCTTCAAGTGTGTCGCCTTCAGTCACCAATCCGGGCAGCGCGGGGCACGTAACAACATAACCTCCGCTCTCATCCGGCGTCATCACAACTGTGTAGTTGAGGATTTTCATAAAAGTCATTATACCATCGGGCGTCCGACGCTTATAATAACATCTCATCAATGCGCTTCGTCTTCTCCAAACTCTTTTACCTGCTGCTCGCGCTCGGCTTCGTGCCGCTGTCGCTTGCGTGGGCGTGGCCCGACCTGCGCTGGTACGTCGCCTGCTACGACGTGACGCTGCTGCTCGTCGCCTTCATAGATGCGCGCATCAGCCGCGCTCTGCCGGCGGGCGTCGAGATCGGGCGCGAACTCGCGGGGCGTTTTCACATCGGCGCGGAGACGGAGGTGCGCGTCCGCATCGCCAATCACACGCCGCGCCCTCTGAGCTTGCAGGTTAAGGACGAACACCCGCCGGAGTTGCGTCTATCGTCGCCGCGCGAGGCGTCTCTGCAAGTTGAAGCGCAGAGCACGGCGACGCTCGCTTACGGTCTGACGCCGCCGCGACGCGGGCGTTATGAGTTCGGGCGCGTGGCCGTGCGTTATCTTTCGCGTCTCGGTCTGGTGTGGTGCGCGGCGCGCGTGGGCGAGCCGGGGTGGATCAAGGTCTATCCGAATTTGCGGCGCGCGCGTGAGGCGGAGTTGAAGGCTCTCGGCGCGCGTTCGCTCGTCGCCGCGCATAGGCGTTCGACGTGGCGCGGGGAGGGGCGGGATTTCGAGTCGCTACGCGAATACGTGCCGGGCGACGAGTTGCGCCACATCAGTTGGAGCGCGACGGCGCGGCGCGGAAAGTTAACGACGCGCCAGTATCAAATCGAGCGCGACCAGACGATCCTCGTCGCGCTCGACGCCGGGCGACTGATGACGGCGCGCATCGAAGACGAGTCGAAGTTCGATTCGGCCATTCACGCCGCGCTTGCACTGATGAGCGCGGCGGCGCGCGGCGGCGATAACGCGGGGCTGGCCGTCTTCGGTCGCCGCGTCGGCGCGTACATCCCGCCCGCGCGCGGGCACGAGCAGATGGAGGCGGTGCTCGAAGCCCTCCACGGCATCGAGCCGGAGATGATCGAGCCTTCCTACACGCGCGCCTTCGAATACATCGCCGCCAATTGCAGGCGGCGCGCGCTCGTCGTGGTGCTCACCGATTTAGTTGACGAAGAAGGCTCGCGCGAACTGCTCACGTCTTTGAAACTCCTGCGCCCGCGCCATCTGCCGCTCGTCGTCACCATCGGCGACCGCGACCTGAGCGCGGCCGTGCGCGACACGCCGGAAACCGTGCGCGACCTGTTCACGCAATCCGTCGCCGAAGAGATCATGTTCCAACGCGAGGCGGCGCTGCGCATGGTCGAACGTCTCGGCGGTCTCGCCTTAGACGTGACCGCCGCCACGCTCGCGCCCGCGCTGCTTGAGAGTTACATCAGGGTCAAAGAGCGCGGCTTGCTGTAGTTGACTCTTCCTGAGTTTCTTCACGCCCGGCTAATAACAGGTAAGTGTAGAGCGCGACGCCGGTGGCGGCGGCGACGCCGAACTTGTAGGCGGGCGAGATGGGCGCGGGCGAGATGAAGCCTTCGATGATGCCGGCGAGGACGAGCAGGGGGATGCAGCCGATGACGAGCCGGATACTGTCGCGGCCGCGCAGGCGCAACGCGTCGAAGCGCGAGAGGTCGCCGGGGATGAGTAGTGCGCCGCCGACGAGCAGCCCCGCGCCGCCCGCGATGAAGATGCAGGTCAGTTCGATGACGCCGTGCCCGGCCATGAAGGCGACGAGTTCGTGCCCGTACCCGGCGCGGTAGGTGAGCGCGAGCACCGCGCCGATGCTCGCCCCGTTCATCGCCATGATGTAGAACGTGCCGACGCCGACGAGCGCGCCGAAGGCGAAGGCGTAGAACATGACCTGTATGTTGTTGGTCATGATCTGCGCGCCGCCCACCTGATTGGCTTTGTTCAGAGAGTGCCACCAGCGCACGCGCGCGTCCGTGTTCGCGGCGCGCCACGCGGGGCTGATTCCGGCAAGACCGGAAAACTCCGCGTCGCGCCCCGTGCCGAAGAATCCGGCGATGAAGAAGACCATGAAGACTGCGAAGGCCGCCGCCGTGTGACGCCACGTGCGGCGAAACGTCTGCGGGAAATCGCGCGAGAAAAAACGGCGCAGGCGATCTCCACCCTCCAACGCACCGGCGCGGTAGATGCGCCCGTGCGCGCGAATGACGAGGCTGTTCAGGTAGTTGACCAGACGCGGGTCGCGCGATTCGGCGCGCGCAATCGCCAGGTCGGACGATGTGCGGCGATAGATGCGGCCGAGTTCGCGCACCTCTTCGCGGTGCAGTCGGCGCAGCGACATGCGATCCAGCAGCACCAGCAAATCTTCCAGACGTTGCCATGCGCCCTTGCGCTCGTTGATGAAACGGTTGGAGGACATAAAGGAGATGTTCGATGTCGGCGGCCAGATGTTAGAATCCACGGACATCGCCCCAAACAGATTGTCACATACTAACATCCGGGGTCTAACGTCCGTCGGGCGTTTATAATCGAAAATGTCGGCGGAATCAAAATCGGGGGGAGCTTAAAAATATGCGTTGGAGAGGGCGGCGTGAAAGCGCGAACGTGGAGGATCGGCGGGGCGTGTCGCGCGGCGGGATGGCCGTCGGCGGCGGACTCGGCACAATAGTCTTGATCGTGCTGGCGTTGCTGTTCGGCGCAGACCCGCGCGAGTTGCTCGATCAGGGTCAGGGGGGCAACCCCGCGCAGGGAACGCAGACGGCGCGACAGGTTAACCCGCAGGAAGACGATCTGAAGAAATTTACGTCCGTCGTGCTGGCCGAGACGGAGGACGTGTGGAACACGCTCTTTCAACAGGCGGGCAGGCGTTACCGCGAGCCGAAGCTCACGCTCTTCACGGAGCAGACGCGCTCGGCGTGCGGCGTGGCGGGCGCGAGCGTCGGCCCCTTCTATTGTTCGGGCGACGAGAAGGTTTACATAGACCTCTCCTTCTACCGCGACTTGAAGACGAAACTCGGCGCGCCCGGCGACTTCGCGCAGGCTTACGTCATCGCGCACGAGGTCGGCCACCACATCCAACACCTGCTCGGCACGATGGAGCAAGTCAGCGCGCAGCAGAGACGCATGAGCGAGGCGGACTCAAACCGGCTCTCCGTCATGCTGGAACTGCAAGCAGACTTTTACGCCGGCGTCTGGGCACACTACGCGGCGCGGCGCGGCATCATCGAACC
>DATHAZ010000209.1:0-32256 GCA_035296445.1 Pyrinomonadaceae bacterium
GACACGCTGACGGGCATCCCCTCGATCCTCGTCGGCGTCTTCGTCTACACGATCATCGTGCTGCCGATGAAGCAATTTTCGGCGATGGCGGGCGGCATCGCGCTCGCCGTCATCATGATCCCCATCGTCGCCCGCACGACCGAGGAGATGATCCGGCTCGTGCCCGCGAGTTTGCGCGAGGGCGCGCTCGCGCTCGGCGCGCCGCAGTGGAGGGTGACGACCGGGGTCGTCCTGCCGGCCGCCGCCTCCGGCATCGTGACGGGCGCGATGCTCGCCGTGGCGCGCGTCTCCGGCGAGACCGCGCCGCTTTTGTTCACGGCCTTCGGCAGCCGCTTCTTCAACGTCTATCTCGACCAGCCGATGGCTTCTTTGACCGTGCAGATTTACAATTACGCTATCTCGCCCTACGACGAATGGCACGCGCAGGCGTGGGCGGCCACGCTCATATTGATGACGCTCATCCTCGTCATCAACATCACCGTCCGCTTCTTTACGCGGCGAAAGATTTGAAGGGCTGTCAGTTGTCCTTCGCCCGTTGTCCGTTGTACGTGACGGGTAAGCGAGTTGCTAAAGATTGAATTGAACAACTGACCACGCACAACGGACTACTGACCATTGCTTATGTCAACGACCACATCATCTCTTATGATCGAACGGCGCGAGAGCGAGCCGTCGGCCGGGCAGGCGCAGGAAGAGCCGGGGCGCGCGAAAATCAGCGTGCGCGATCTGAACTTTTTCTACGGCGCGACGCAGGCTCTCTTCAACATCTCGCTTGAGATCGAGCCGCGACGCGTGATGGCCTTCATCGGCCCTTCGGGCTGCGGCAAGTCAACCTTCCTGCGCACGCTCAACCGGATGAACGACACGATCCCGGGCGCGCGCGCGGCGGGCGAGGTCTTGATTGACGGCGAAGATATCTATGCGCCGGGCTTGAACGTCGTAGACCTCAGGCGCAGGGTCGGGATGGTCTTTCAGAAGTCGAACCCGTTCCCCAAATCCATCTTCGACAACGTCGCCTACGGCCTGCGGGTCAATCGCCTGACGACGAACAAGTCCGAGTTGCAGGATCGCGTCCAGCAGGCTTTGGAAGGCGCGGCCATCTGGTCGGAGGTCAAGGATCGCCTGAAGGCTTCCGCGCTCGGACTCTCCGGCGGGCAGCAGCAGCGGCTCTGCATCGCGCGCGCTCTGGCCGTGCGCCCCGAAGTGTTGTTGATGGACGAGCCGGCCTCCGCGCTCGACCCCATCGCGACGCAGAAGATCGAAGAGTTGATCGTGGAACTCAAGCGGCAGTACACCATCGTCATCGTCACGCACAACATGCAGCAGGCGGCGCGCGTCTCGGACGTGACCGCCTTTTTCTGGCTCGGCAAACTCATCGAGGTCAACGCGACCGAGCGGATGTTCACGAATCCGACCGAGAAATTGACCGAGGACTACATCACGGGGAGGTTCGGCTGAGGAAGCGGCGATTGCGGATTTCAAATCTGCGATCTCAGATTTGAGAGGTGGGCTTTAAGTTGAGAGCCGCACACCGGAATCGCTACCCTCCCGAAATTTACAACATGGAACGGCACAGGAATCTGGACTACGATCTCGACAACTTACGTAACCGCGTGCTGCTGCTCGGCGGCAAAACCGAAACCGCGCTCGCGCGCGCCATGTCGGCACTCGCCGAGCGCGACACCGTCGCGGCGCGCGAGGTCCTGCGCGACGACGACCAGATCGATCAACTCGAAGTGGAAATAGATCGTCTCTGCATAGACGTGCTGGCGTTGCGCCAACCGGCCGCGCGCGATCTGCGTTTCGTCGTCTCGGTGGCGAAGGTCACGCCCATCCTCGAACGCATCGCCGACCACGCCTGCAACATCGCCCGCGCCGCCATTGATCTCAACGACGAGCCGCAACTCAAACCCTTCGCCGAACTGCCGCGCATGGCCGCGCAAGCCTCCGCGATGCTGCGCGCCGCGCTCGACGCCTTCACCACGGGCAACGCGGCCGAGGCGCGCGCCGTCATCCACGGCGACGACGAAATTGACGCGCTCTACGAACACATGTTCCAAACTCTGATCAAGCTGATGACCGCTGACCCGACGACCACCGGACGCGGCGCGCGCCTGCTGCTCGTCGCCAAGCACCTCGAACGCGTCGGCGATTACGTCACGGACATCTGCGAACTCACGGTCTACATGGCCGAGGCGGCATTCATCAAACACAGCAATTAAGTGATGAGTAATGAGTGATGAGTGATGAGTAAATACAAATCCTTTTCACTCATCACTCATTACTCATCACTCATTACTTAAAAATATGGCAAAGCCGATTCTCATCGTCGAAGACGACCCGGACATCGCCGAGGGCTTGCGTTACAACCTGGAGCGCGAGGGGTTGGAGGCGATCATCGCGCCGACGGGCGAGCAGGGTTTGGCGGCCGCGCTCGATGCACGCCGCGCGCCCGCGCTCATCATCCTCGACTTGATGTTGCCGGGGATGAGCGGCACGGAGTTGTGCCGCCGCCTGCGGCGCGAACCGGCCACGCGCCGCACGCCCATCATGATGCTCACGGCGCGCACCGGCGAGGCGGAGCGCATCAGCGGTCTCGACCTCGGCGCGGACGACTACATCACGAAGCCCTTTTCCGTAAAAGAGGTCATGGCGCGCGTGCGCGCGATCCTCAGACGCACGGACGAAGGGAGCGCGCCGGGCTACAGCGACGCACGTCTCACGATTGATTTCGCGGACATGCGCGTGACGTGCGACGGCGCGCCCGTCAAGCTCACGCGCAAGGAATTCGCCCTGCTTGAAACGCTCTCCAAAACCGGCAGCCGCGTCGCCACGCGCCAACACATCCTCGACAACGTGTGGGGCTACGAATACTACGGCGACACGCGCACGCTCGACGTACACATCCGCCGCCTGCGTCAGAAACTGGGCGAGTGCGGCAACTGCATCGAGACGGTCGTCGGCGTCGGCTACCGCTTCGTCGGATGCCCGAAGCCGGCCGATACGGAATCGAACGGGTAACGGTTGACCGTTTCGCTCCCGTGTCCGAGACTTCATAAATGTCTCTCCGCATACCCTTAGCCGTCACGCTCTCAGCCGCGCTCGTCATCTCTTTTTTCGCACTCACTTTTTGGCGTCCCGCGACGGCGTTACCGGCTCTGGCGTTTGCGCTGGCGGGCGCGTGCGTCGCGCGCCTTCTGACGCGCGGCGCGACGGGCGGCGCGGAGCGCGACAACGGGGCTTCGCCCGGGCATGAGACGACTCAAACGGCGCGGGGCGCGGATTCGGCGACGGCGGGGGCGACGGCCGAGGTCGTGCCGGCGGGCGAGCTGGTCGAGACGATGATGGACAGCATGCGCGAGGGGATGCTGGTGGTGGATGCCGACCTGAACGTGGTGGCGTCGAACGCGGCGGCGCGCGTCCTCTTCGGGTTCGGCAGGGGCGGCACGGCGGCGAGAGGGCAGTTGCCGCAGCTCAACGAGTTGACGCGCAACCCGGCCGTGCTCTCGGCCTACCTCGACGCGATTGAGCGGGGCGAGCGCGTGGAAGTCAAAGTCTCGATGGCGGACGCGGAGCGGCGCGTCTTCGATCTGCGCGTCGCGCCGCTCAGGCAACATCGCGGCGCGGGCTTGCCGGGGGCGGCGGCGCGCGGCGCGGTGGGCGTCTTCTTCGACATCACGCAGCTCGAACGTCTCGAACGCGTTCGACAGGAATTTCTCTCCAACGTCTCGCACGAACTGCGCACGCCTTTGACGGCCATCCGCACCTTCGTCGAGACGCTCGAAGGCGGCGCGCTCGAAGACGCCGATAACAACCGCCGCTTTCTCTCCATCATTGATCGCAACGCCGCGCGCATGCACAGCCTCATTGACGACATCCTCGAACTCTCGGCCATCGAGGCGGGGATGGTTACGGTCGAGGCGCGACCTGTCCGCCTGCCTTCCATGATCGACGACGTGCTGACCGCGCTCGCGCCGCGCGCGGCCGAACGCAATGTCACGCTCCGCAACGAGGTTGCCGGAGACGTGTTCGTCCACGCCGACCCGCGCCGCCTCGAACAGATGCTCACGAACCTGTGCGACAACGCGATCAAGTTCAACGCCGAGGGCGGCGCGGTCACTGTCTCGCACGAGCGCGTGGGGGCGCGCGACCACATCCGCGTCGCCGACACGGGCGAAGGCATCGCGCCCGCCCACGTCGAACGCATCTTCGAGCGTTTCTACCGGGTTGACCGCGCCCGCTCGCGCGCTCTGGGCGGGACGGGACTCGGACTCGCCATCGTCAAACATCTCGCGCGCGCGCACGGCGGCGAGGCCACGGTGCGTTCAACTTCCGGCGAAGGCTCGACATTCACCATCGAACTGCCGCATAGTGATGAAGCCGAACACCGATGATCGCCGGACGACGAATGAACGGCAGACGCTTTCATTCATCCTGAGACGCCCCCCGTCATCCTTGCTCTTGACGCTTCGCAAGAACCGCTGTTACACTTTTGTGACGATTTGGGCAGAGCCTTTGGCGCGTCCTGCGCCCCAAGTTCAAGAGGGTAAATCTACAAAACCCGGCCACTGCTCACGCAGTGAAACTTTTCTCAGATAGTGTTTAGGAGGTACGTGGTGGGCTTCAAAATCGGTCAGAAAGTCGTCTATCCCAATCATGGCATCGGAACCATCGAGCAGGTTGAGCAGAAACAGATAGGCGCAACATCCATTCCTTTTTACACCCTTCGCCTCGCAGCCACCAACTCAGTCGTCCTCGTCCCCGTCGCCAACGCCGGTGAAGTGGGCTTGCGCTCCCCGATCTCTTCCGCCGAGTGCGAGATGTTGTTGAAGAATTTGGGCGACGACTTCGCCGCCGCGCCGAACGACTGGAAGGATCGCTTCAAAGAATTCTCGGAAAAGATGCGCACGGGCGACATTTTCGAAGTCGCCGACGTGCTCAAGCACCTGACTTACCTGAGCCACGTCAAGCCGCTCAGTTTCCGCGAGCAGCGGATGCTTGAACGCGCTCATTATCTCGTCGTCTCCGAACTCGCCGCCGTGTGCCGCCAGCCGGAATGCAACGTCGAACCGCGTGTCGAGCAGGCGCTCGCGCGCGCCTGCGCCAAGCACGAGCGTCGCCCGGCCGTAACCGGGCGCTCACGCGTCGCCGGAGCCGCCGCCGGACACTAACTTGAAATGTGAGCAGCACGTGTTGGCAGAAGTTCAGCATGGGGTGAGTACTGTTGGGCTCCCGAATGATGCTATCGCTTGCTGCTCCACACACATTTTCAACATACAATTTCCGGTGTTAGGCGTTTGAATTTCAACTATTAGTTGACACAGTGTCCTCCATAGGAATATCTTGCTCACATCTCACGGTCGAGCGGGCGTTCTGTCAATAGGCAACTACTCATTTCGATAAGCCTTACGTAACTACAACAAAGTAAACACACCTGAATCCTTTCCCGGTGCATTTGAGGATCCAGCGTGGATTCTATAGGAGGGATGTATGCGATGGAATAGACACTGTGGAAACATGGGGAACATATTTTTCACTGCATTCATCGCTTTGTTAATCCTAGCGGGAACAGGTGAGGCTTTCCAATCTCCTTCCCCGACAATTAAGACCACCGCGGACGCTCCGACATCGCAGAATCAGAATTCGGATGTTGAGACAAAGCGTAAATATCTTTCCGGTAAGATATCCGAGTATAGCGAGCGAGCAAATAGAACCTATGATTTCATGTGGGGTCTGCTTCACATCACTATACTTATCGTATGCATCATCATTATCCGCCATACTGCATTGGCGACTAAAGGCGCGCGTTTTATGCGATGCTTTATTAACTCATATGCCATCACCGCATGTTTTTATGTGGGAGTCGTTCTGATGCCTTATTTTCTAGCCTACATGGCTAAAAATATTCCAACGGACGAGTCTGTGTCACTTAAGGGATTAGAAACATCGTTACTTAAACTCATTGAAATCGAATACATGTGGGATGCAATAGACAGTTTCTTATCTTTGTTTAGTTCCTTCTTCCTTATCCTGGGATGGCACTTACTCAAGCGGTATCCGAAGGAGAGTATCACACGTGAATTTTATACTGTGCTTAATATGATTTTTGCGGCTATCGTAGCACCGCTCTTAGTGGGGGTCTTGCTCTTACGTCAACCCGACGCTTATCAACTAAAATCAAAAACTTCAATATTCCTCCTTGTTGATACTTTTGCGGCGGGTATTGCTATATGTTTGTTCGGCTGGGAATTGTGGAGAAGAATGAGACCTCCAAAGTCACGAGGAAGGCGGTCTTGGTTGCTTAAGTTTTGGCCTTGGCTTTCATCGCCGATTCCTATCATCTTTCTAGTATGGGGGGTTGCGCAACCAGCCTATATTTACTTCCATGACAAAGGGGCGTCTCATTGGTACTTCGGAGCTCTTCTAATTTTGAAGTTGCTGGCCGGAATTTCTGTAGTAATTGCCGCCGCCTCAGTTTTGAAGGAGCGATCACCATTCCAGACCGAAACCGGTGGTATAGCCAGTGATCAAGCGAGCGCTTAATAGATGATGTTAATAAGCAGGTTGTAGGATGGAACAAGCATGACCGCGAGCTAAAGTAGTAAGGCGAAGGGAGAAAGTGGAGTCGGAGGCCCATTTACTTTTTCGCCTTTCTTTCTCTCCGTCCTGCTTTCGCCTTTCGTCCTTAGCCTCCCATTTTAGTTTCCCTACTCTTTCGCCCTTCCCCATTCAACCCTTTTCCTGTTCCACCGCGCGCCCGGCGAGGCTGGCGACGACGGCCGCGAGTTCCGCCGGTTCGACGGGCTTCGGCACGTGGAGTTGGAAGCCCGCGAGCAGTGCGCGCATGCGGTCTTCGGCGCGGGCGTAAGCCGTCAGCGCGGCGGCCGGAATTTTGCCGCCTCGCTCGGGCGAGAGGGCGCGAACTTTGCGGATCAATGCGTACCCGTCCTCGCCCGGCATCTCGATGTCGCTGATGAGTACGTCCGGCTGCCACAATTCCACTTGTAACAGCGCGTCGGCGGCGTTCGACACGGCGCGCACATCGGCGCGGCATTGTGTGAGCACGACCGAGAGCATCTCGCGCGAATCCGGTTCGTCCTCTACGAGCAGCACGCGCAAGCCTTCGAGTTCGGGCGGGCACGGAAGCATCAGACGACCTCCGGCGGCCGTCGGGTGTTCGGACGCCGGAGCGGCGTGCTCCCCTCCGGCGGGCGACGCGTACTCGGGCTGATGCACGATCATGAGGGGCAGAGACACTTTGAAGGTCGTGCCCTGCCCCGCGCCTTCGCTCTTCGCCGTCACCGTGCCGCCGTGGAGTTCGACGAGGTGGCGCACGATGGCGAGGCCGAGACCGAGTCCGCCGTGCGTGCGCGTCGTCGAAGGGTCGGCTTGCCGGAAACGGTCGAAGACGTATGGCAAAAACTCCTTTTCGATGCCCTGCCCCGTGTCGCTCACCGTGAGTTCGAGATGCGAGTTCACGCGCGCGAGCAAGACCTGCACGCGCCCCTCCTTCGGCGTGAACTTGATGGCGTTCGACAGCAGATTCCACACCACTTGCTGCAAGCGGTCGGGGTCGCCCGAGACCGGCCCGGCGCGCGGGTCGAGCACGACCTGCAAGCGGATGCCCTTGGCTTCGGCCGCCGGGCGCACGCTATCCACGGCCGCCTCGATGACGGGCGGGAGGTCTGCCGGGCGCACGTTCAGGCGCAGCTTGCCGCGGATGATGCGCGAAACGTCGAGGATGTCGTCAATGAGTTGCACCTGCGATTGCGCGTTGCGCTCGATGGTTTCGAGTGCGCGTTTGTGCGTCGCCTCGTCGAGTTGCCCCGTGCCGAGCAGTCGCGTCCAGCCGAGCACGGCCGTCAGGGGCGTGCGCAGTTCGTGCGAGAGCGTGGCGAGAAATTCGTCCTTGAGGCGGTTGACCTCCTGCGCCTCGCGGTAGAGGCGCGCGTTGTCTACGGCGAGCGCGGCGCGCCCGGCGAGGTCTTCCGCGAAATTGAGATCGGCCGTGGTGAAACGCCGGCCCGACTCGGCGGCCATCAGCGTGATCGCGCCGAGCACGCGATTGTGCGCGATGAGCGGGATCATCATGCTGGACTGGAGGCCGAGCCGGCGCAGGATTTTCAGATGTTCGGCGTCGCGCGCGACGAGGGCGAGAAGTTCGTCCGGAATGTTCGGGTAGATTTCAGACCGCCCGGTGCGGATGACTTTCGAGACGCCTTCCGTCTCGTAGAGGTCGTGCGGGTAGAGGCGATTCAGTTCCCATGCCAGTTCGACTTTCGCCGGGTCTTGATGCGCGACGGCGAGACGCTCGATGGTGCGTTCGTCGCTGAGCATGTCAACCGTACACCAGTCGGCGAGGCGCGGCACCATGAGGCGCGCCAGCGCGGTGAGCGTCGCCTCGTAATCGAGCGAGGCGACGAGCACGGCGCTCGCCTCGGCGAGGAAACGTTGCTGTTCTTCGGCGTGCTTGCGGTCGTCTATGTCCGTACACGTGCCGAACCATTTGACGATCTGCCCGTCGGCGTCTCGGAGGGGGAGGGCGCGGCCGAGATGCCAGCGATACTGGCCGTCCGACGCGCGCCGGAAGCGATACTCGATCTCGTAAACTTCGCCCTGCTCGACGCAGTGCTGCCAACGCTTGATGCTGGGCTGCATGTCGTCCGGGTGCAGGACGCGCTGCCAGCCCGATCCTTCGGACTCTTCGCGCGTCATGCCGGTGTACTCGTACCAGCGTTGATTGTAGTAGTCGAGCAATCCGTCGGGGCGCGCCGTCCAGATGATCTGCGGGATCGCCTCGGCGAGAAAACGGTAGTAACGCTCGTTGGCCTCGGCGTTGGCGCGCTCGGCGCGCGCGGATTCAAAGAGGCGCGCGTTGTCCATGGCGATGGCGGCCTGCGCGGCGAGTCCTTCGACGATGTGGCCGGCGCGTTCCGTGAAAACGCCCGCCTCCGGGTGGCCGAAGAACAAACCGCCGACGACCTCGCCGGAGCGCGAGACGACGGGCACGGCCAGATAACTCGTCACGGGCAGGTGGCCTTCCGGCATTCCGAAGTAGGGAGAATTTTTGCCGTAGCGCGGGTCTTGTTTTACGTCGTCAATGCGGATCGTGCCTTCGCCGCGAAAGGTCGGGCCGAAGAGGTCTGTGGCGCGCAGCATCGGGAAGTGCGCGAAGGCTTCGCGCGGCACGCCCGAGAGCGTGTAGAGCATGTAGGACGCGCCGCTTTCATCGAGCACGTTGTAGAAGAAAGAGCCGAAATGCGCGCCCGTCAGTTCCGTCGCCGCGTCGGTCACGGCCTGCACGAGTTTGTGCAGGTCGAGTTCGCCCGCGAGCATCTGCCCGACGCGGTTGACCGTCTCGACCGCCTCTGTCTGTTCGCGCAGAGCCTTCTCGGCCGCGCGGCTCTCCGTCACGTCTTCGGCGATGCCGACGATGCGAAAAACTTCGCCGCGCTCGTCGCGGACGGGGAAGCCGCGGTCGCGTATCCAACGCACCGCGCCGTCGGCACGGACGATGCGATACTCGACTTCGGTGCGCGCGCCCGCACGCTGCCGCCGCAGCGCGTCCGTCATGCGCTCGCGGTCTTCGGGGTGGAGTATGGCGAAGAAAGCGCGCTCGTCTTTGTAGAGATTCTCCAGCCTCTCGCCCCAGACAGTTTCATAGGCCGGGTTGGCATACACGACCCTCGCCTCTTTCAGGTCGTACACCCAGAAGACCTGATCAATGTTATCGGCCAACTGGCGGAAGCGTCGCTCGGACACGCGCAGGTGCCCTTCGGCTTCACTGCCGCGCTCGGTCAAAAATGCGATCACGAGCGAGACGCCGACGAAGACCGAGAGTTGGAGCCACCCTTCGAGCCCGATGTCGAGCGTGTAGCGTGGGGGCAAAATGAAAAAGCCGCAGACGAGAACCGACAGGATGATGGCGAGCAGTCCCGAGCGCAAACCGCAGTAGAGCGTGGTCGCCACGACGGCGACGAAGAAGAAGGCGAACGGAATATTCCGACTAAAAGGCAGGAGCGCAAACGTGACGACGAGCGCGACGGCGACGGCGACGACGGCGAGCGCATAACGCCCCCAGGTGGATCGTGTCAAATTCAACATCCGGATTTACCCGTGGTTTTCCAGCGCGGGCTGTAAGTTGCTGCGGACGTAAGTTACAAGGGGGGCGGTGGGGGCGTGTTCGTGCCAATTCCGGCGCATAAACTTCTCTCGACCATCACTCGCATGGGGGTTTCGGGCACGGCGGCATCATACTAAATTTACGCGCGGAGAGGAATAACCGGGGCGTTTGCGTCGCGGGTCGAACGGGTCGGATGATCGCCTCGATCTTCCCGGAGGGCACGGGCGCGCGGCGCGTGCGGCTCGAAACTTTCGGCGGGCGGGTGAAAAGTAGTAAGCTATCGCCCACCCGAGTTGTCTTCTTAAAATCGAATTTAGCGAAAGGTGCTCGAACCAAAATCATGGCACAGAATGTTCCTATCACTGTCGCGCACGGCGACGGCATCGGCCCGGAGATCATGGAGGCCACGCTCCGCATTTTGAAAGAAGCGGGCGCGGCGCTGGAGATCGAGACGATAGAGATCGGCGAGCAGGTTTATTTGCGCGGCGACACGGCGGGCATCCCCGCGAGCGCGTGGGAGTCTCTGCGGCGCACGAAGGTTTTCTTGAAAGCTCCGATCACGACGCCGCAGGGCGGCGGCTACAAGAGCCTCAACGTGACCGTCAGGAAAACGCTCGGACTCTACGCGAACGTGCGCCCGTGCGTCTCCTATCACCCGTTCGTGGATACGAAGCACGCGAAGATGGACGTGGTGATCGTGCGCGAAAACGAGGAAGACCTTTACGCCGGGATCGAGCACCGGCAGACCGCGCAGGTCTATCAATGTCTGAAACTCATCTCGCGCCCCGGCTGCGAAAAGATCGTGCGCTACGCCTTCGAGTACGCGCGGCGCAACAACCGCAAGAAGGTGACGTGCTTCACGAAAGACAACATCATGAAGATGACCGACGGTCTTTTTCATAAAGTCTTCGACGAGATCGCGGCCGAGTATGCCGACCTCGAAAACGAGCACTGGATTGTGGACATCGGCGCGGCCAAACTCGCCGACACGCCCGAAGCCTTCGACGTGGTGGTGATGCCGAACCTCTACGGCGACATCCTCTCGGACGTGGCCGCGCAGATCGCCGGTTCGGTCGGACTCGCCGGGTCGGCCAACATCGGCACTTCCGGGGCGATGTTCGAAGCGATCCACGGCTCCGCGCCGCGACGCGCCGGGCAGAATCTCGCCAACCCGTCGGGTCTGCTGCTCGGCGCGGTGATGATGCTCGTTCACATCAACCAGCCCGACGTGGCCGAGCGCGTCCATAACGCGTGGCTGCGCGCCGTGGAAGACGGCGTCCACACTTACGATATTTACGCGGAGGGCGTGAGCAAGCAGAAGGTCGGCACGCGCGAGTTCGCGGCGGCCGTGGTCGAGCGTCTGGGTCAGACGCCGCAAACTTTGAAGGCCGTCAAGTACAATCCCGGCGGCGGCGACCAGACGAGCACGGCGGGCGCGGGCAGCGGGGTCGCGGAGAAGAAAGAGTTGGTCGGCGTTGACGTGTTCCTGAACTGGGAGAGCGGCACGGCCGAGCAGTTGGGCGAGACGTGCGACAAGTTGAGCGGCAACGGTCTCAAGTTATCGCTCATCGGCAATCGCGGCATCACCGTCTGGCCGCAGGGATTGCCGGAAACTTTCCTCTCCGACCACTGGCGCTGCCGCTACGTCGCGACCACGGACGGCGCTGTCGTCTCACACTCGCAGATCACGGCGCTGCTCCAACGCATCGCCGACAACGGACTCGACTTCATCAAGACCGAGAACCTCTACAACTTCGACGGCAAACCCGGCTACTCGCAGGGGTGAAGCCGCGCGGGCAATGAACGGCGACGAGAACCGTCTATGCAGCTCACACATTTGAAGTCACTCACCTTCAATTTCCGGCTCGCGCTTTCCGCGTTGCTCTGCTGCGTCGTCTTCGCGGCGACGGCAAGCGCGCAGGAGGAAGCGGCGCGCACATGGGTGAAGGTCGCGCCGCGGAGCGAGGCGTTCACCGTGATGATGCCGCGAAGTCCATTGGCGGAAGTTGAGAAGCAAACCACGGGCGGTTCGGATATGGCGGGCAACCGCTACAGAGTGAAAGATAGTGCCAACTTCACCTACGCGGTCTGGTCGTTCAAGATAAACTCGCTTCCCGCTCGACTGCGGCGCGCGAGCCTGGATGGTTATCTTGATCTCTGCGGCGAATTAGCATGGGACATGCTCATTGAGCCGGAGCGTGACGCTCGCGTATGGCAACCCACAGAGGCAGCTAAATACTGGTTGGCCTATGATGCGGAGCTATCATCAGAGTCTCAAGTCGGACGAAATTACTGGCTCAGGCTCGGCGGGGCACGCGGCGCGGTTCGCGCCTACGCCACCAACACGCACATTTATCTCGTGGGCGCGTGGGGCGAGGACGAAACTGCTCCGAGTATAGAGCACTTCCTGAAATCGTTTGCACTGCCTGCGGCCACGCGCGGTAGCAACAGGGGAGAGGGCACAGCCGGTGTAAGTAGGGAAAAAAGTAACAAACAAAGCCCTGACACCACGCGGGGCGTAACACAGGCGACGAACTACAACCGGGTCTTCTCCGCGAAGGAAGTGACGCAGAAGGCGAGCGTCAACGCCAAGCCCGAACCGCTCTATACGGAATGGGCGCGTAGATTCCAGATTACCGGCACAGTGAGACTGCGCCTTGTGCTGGGTGCTTCCGGCGAAGTTGAAGGAATCGCAGTCGCCGCGAGGCTGGCTCACGGCTTAACCGACGAGGCGATAAAGGCTGCCCGCAGGGTAAGCTTTACACCTGCGGTCAAGGACGGTCGGCCGGTTTCGCAGTACATCACCATCGAATACAACTTCAACATCTATTGATCCAAGTGAAAGAAGAGTCGAAACAGGAAACGATAGTTGACGCGCAAGGTCTTCCCGCGCGCACGCCGCTCGTCTCGGTCGTGATGGGCAGCAAGTCCGACTGGGAGACGATGCGCGGGGCGGACGAGGTGTTGACCGAGTTCGACGTGGCGCACGAGTGCCGCGTCGTCTCGGCGCATCGCACGCCGCGCCTGTTGGCGGAGTTCGCGGAGGGAGCGGAGGCGCGCGGCGTGCGAGTGATCATCGCGGGCGCGGGCGGCGCGGCGCACCTGCCCGGCATGCTGGCCGCGCAGACGCTCGTGCCCGTGCTCGGCGTGCCGGTCAAGAGCAAAGCCCTCAAGGGGCTGGACTCGCTGCTCTCCATCGTGCAGATGCCCGCCGGGATTCCCGTCGGCACGCTCGCCATCGGTCAGGCGGGCGCGCGCAACGCCGCACTGCTCGCCGTCGCCATCCTCGCGGGCGAAGACGCGGATTTGCGCGAACGGCTACGCGCGTTTCGGGTTGAGCAGGAACGGCAGGTGTACGCCGCGGAGTTGGATTAGGTTGGTTGTCAGTTGTCTTCGGGTGGTGAATGCTTTCCACTTAAATTACCGTTTGCTAAAACCGTGAACCAGGCGCACTCTTCCCGCTCAAGCACGCGAACGCTCCTTCCCGGCGCGACCATCGGCGTGCTCGGCAGCGGCCAACTCGGCCGCATGTTCGCCATGGCCGCGCGGCGCATGGGCTATCTCGTCCACACCTTCTCGCCCGAAACCGACACGCCGACGGGTCAGGTCGCAGACTGCGAAGTCACCGCTTCATACGACGACCTCGACGCCGTGCGCGATTTCGCGAGCCGCGTCCACGTCGTCACCTTCGAATTTGAAAACATCCCGGCGGCGACGGTCGAAGCCCTGGGCGGCATCGTCCCCGTCAGGCCGGACGGCGCGACGCTCTATACGACGCAACACCGCCTGCGCGAGAAGACGTTTCTGCAAAAGGCGGGCATCCCCGTCACGCCTTTCCGGCGCGTCGGCACGCGCGCGGAACTCGACGACGCGCTCGCAGAGCTAGGCTTCCCCGCCGTGTTGAAGACCGCCGGGTTCGGCTACGACGGCAAAGGCCAGCGTTTGATCGAGTCGGCGGGCGAGAGCGCGGCGTCGTTCGACGCGCTCGGCGGGCAGGAAGCCATCCTCGAAGCGTTCGTTGATTTCGAGCGCGAGGTGTCGGTCGTCTGCGCGCGCGGCGCGGACGGCGAGACGGCGCACTTCGGCGTCTGCGAAAACTCGCACGAGCGGCACATCCTCGATTGCACCGTCGCCCCGGCGCGTGTCTCGCCGCAGGTTGCACGCCGCGCCATCGAGATCGCCGAGAGCCTGCTTGAACAACTCGCGGTCGTCGGCGTGCTCTGCGTCGAATTCTTCCTCGCGCGCGACGGCGAACTGTTCGTCAACGAACTCGCGCCGCGCCCGCACAACTCCGGCCACTTCACGATTGACGCCTGCGTGACGAGCCAGTTCGAGCAACAGGTTCGCGCCGTCTGCGGCCTCCCGCTCGGCGCGACCGAACAGATGCGCCCCGCCGCGATGGCGAATTTGCTCGGCGACCTCTGGCAGGACGGCGACCCCGACTGGCGCGCCGCCTGCGCCATCCCGAACGTCAAGCTGCACCTCTACGGCAAGCACGAGGCGCGCGCCGGGCGAAAGATGGGGCATCTCACCGCGCTCGCCGCAACCACGGACGAAGCCCTGCGCCTCGTCGGCGCGGCGCGCGCGGCTCTGACAAGGCGCGCTTGAGGATGCAGACCTTCAACTACACTTCCGCCGGACGCGAGAAGGCCGGAGAGCTTTTCAACTCTCCGGCCTTCTCGCGAAACATACGCAGGGGAACGCTTCCGCCGCGAAGTTAGACGCCGACTATCCGCACGCTGCCGTTGATGCCGTTGCCCCTGATCCCGGCCCCGCCCGTGCCGATGCGCGCGCGCAGTTTGTCGCGCTTCTGCTCCTGAACCTCGACGTTCGGCGCTTCGAGCGTGATCCGGCCGTTCACGCCGTTGAGATTGAGATCGGCGTTCACCTTGTTGCCGAGACGAAGTTCGACGACGCCGTTGATGCCGTTCACTTTCAAGCCCTTCTCATCCAGTTCCGTGACCGTGACGGTGACGCCGCCGTTGACGCCGTTGACTTCGGCGAAGCCGCGCGCTCCGCCGATCTCGACGCGCCCGTTGACGCCGGAAACCTCCACCGGGCCTTCCATCTCGCCGATGATAACTTTGCCGTTTGTGCCGCGCGTCGCCAACTCGACGCGGCGCGGGAGTTTCAACACGACTTTGTGGCGCACCTGGCCGCCGCCGCGCAGCCATTTCCAGAAGCCCCCACTGTTGCCGCCTTTGCTGTGCACGAGGAGACGCGATTCCGTGTGTTCGATGATGATCTTGTTGTGGTTGAGATCGCTCGTGCTTCCGGCCGTGCTCGTGATGTTGACTTCGGCGGTATTGCCCTCGACGGCTTCGACCGTCACGGGGCCGTTGATGCCGTAGACCTCAACCCGAGAGCCGTCGGCCAGTTCGTAAGATTCGTTGATGCGCCGCTCGTTCTCTCCGCCGTGCGACGCGCCGTGCTCGGCCGTCTCGCCGCCCTGCGCTTCCTGTTGCACCGAGCGGACGATGCTCTCGCCGCCGCTCTTGACGCCGCGCCCCGCGACCCACGCCAACACCACCGCCACGATCACAATAAAGATTTTGAGTTTCATCGCCTGTTCTCTCTCTCGCCTTCCGGCTCGCCCTACACGAACGCTCGATGTTACAGGGTATTCCGCGCCCGAAGTTTAACATTCCGTCGAAGTCCACGAAGAAAAACGTCTGAAAGCCGGTATCGGTTCTGTCTATTTTCCGGTTTCACCTGTTCGCCTTGCCCTCCGCGCCTTTTTGCTGGCTGGCGTTGGCGGCGGGCTGCGTCAGGGCTTCGACGTTGACGAAGAAGCGGAACGCGCCCTCCTGCTGCACGCCGAGAACGAACTGCACGTCAACGCTCGCGTTGGGAATGAGCGCGCCGCCCGTGAGCGGTACGACGAGAGTTGAGTTCAGGCCGCCGCCGAGAGCCTGCGCGGGCGGCTGTTCGAGGATCGTGCCTTTGACCGTGAGCAATCCCCCTGCGCTCGTCTGCACTTCCGTGTCGGACGAACTGGCGGCGCGCAGGTCTGCCTGCGGGTTCGATTCGGCGGGCGTGCCGAGCGTGGTGATGCCGACCAGGCGGAAACGCAGGGCGACCACCGTGCGCCCCGTCTTGTTGGTGAAGCGTCGGCGGATAGTGAGCGTGCCGTATTGCCCGTTCGGGATTTGGCCGCCCGCACGCACGCGGTTCGGCGGCAGGGTGGACGCGGTCTGCGGGTCTATGAGAGAGGCTTTGATGCCCGCGTTGTGCTGCGTGGGGCTGCTCAAATTTTCCGGCCCCGGCGCGCCGAGTTCCGCCGCGAGGCTCGCGCCCGTGCCCGCGCTCTGCAAAGGACTCTCGACGGCGACGAGCATGAAATCGTCGGCGTTGTTGTCCGTGTCCTGCGGCGTGCCCGCCGGTTGTTTGCGCACGAGACTGTAGTTTGCGGCCGGCGTCGAAACCGTGCCGACGTTTTGGCAGAGACCCGATACGCGTCCCTCGCCGAGGCGCGCGTCGGCGCACGCGCCGCCCGCGGCGTCCAGCCGGTTCGCCGTCGTGAAGTTGTCGGCGTCCGCCGTGCGGAACAGCGCGACGCCCCGGAACGGATGCTGCGCGTCGTCGCCGGAGAGATCGTTCTGGCTCACGGCGTCGCCGCGCGCGCGGTCTGCGCCGCCATAACCGGCCAGCGAATAGGCGTTGCCCGCGACGAGATAATGCGCGCGCGCCGGGATGACCGTGCCGTTCGGGATGACGTGATAAGTTTCGAGCGTGACGCCCGCTGCCGACTCGCGCCCCGTCACCAGAGCCCAGCCCGCGGAGCCGTCCGCCGTCGTCACGGTGATCGCCTCGTTCGTGTTGTTGTAGAGTTCGACGAACTCGTCGCGCAGGCCGCCCGGCCCGTCGAGGCGATACTCCGTAATCAGCAGAGCGCGCGCGCTTCCCGCTCTGGCGAAGACGGCCGTGTAGGTTGCGCCGCCCGCGGGCACGTTGACGTTGTGCGTGGCCGCGCCGTTGTCTGACCATGAGACGAAGTTATAAGCGACGCCGTTCAAGGTCTGCGGCGAGACGACGCCGAGCGTGCGCTGGATGCCGACGACGTTGAGTTCGGAATAGCCATCCGTTTTCGGCTGCCCGTCGAGCGTGACTTGCAGACCGGCGGGACTCGTGCGAAGCATGATGGTCTCGGTGCGCGGCGTCACGTCGCGGAAGACCGTGTGCGTCAGACCGCCCGAATCCCTGACGGTGAGATGGATGCGATAGAAGACGTTGGCCGCCGTCTCGCCCGTCGTCGGGATGGTGAACGAACCGCTCGTCGCGCCGCTCGTCGCCGGGATGAAGGGGTGCGTGTGCGTGTCATGGTGGAAGTCCACCTGCCACGTAAACGCGCTCGCGGCGAGCGTGCTGTCCTCGGCGTCAGTGCCCGCGCCCGCATAGTTGATGGTGTCGCCCGCGTTGTAGAGCGTGCCGGCGGGGGGCGTGTTGATCTGCGCGGCCGGTGCGGTGTTGGTTGAAGTGACCGTGAGCGTCGCGCTGTTGCTCGTCGCGCTGCCGAAGGCGTTCGTGACGACCGCGCGAAACTGCGCGCCGTTGTCGGCGGGGCTGACGGAACTGATCGTGTAGCTCTCACCGTTCGCGCCGGAGATGTTTACGTTGTTGCGTTGCCATTGATACTGGAGCGGCGCGCTGCCGGAGGCGGAGACCGTGAAGGTAACGGACTGACCGGAGTTGATGGTCTGACTCTGCGGGTGCGCGCTGATGGAGGGCGGCGTCTGCCCCGCCGGGTATTGAATGCGGCGGAGTTGGCCGGTCGAGCCGCGCTGCAAATAATAGAGGCTGCCGTCGGGCGAGACCAAGAGGTCAACGGGCGAGGACGCGCCGGAGGCGAAGTCGGCCGCCGTGCCGCTCGACGGATCGAAGAGGCGAATCCAGTTGCTGCAAAAATCGGCGAAGAAATATTTGCCGGTGTAGCTTGCCGGAAACTGCGCGGTCGCCGGGTTGTAGAACACGCCGCCGGTGATGGCGCACCCGGTTGTCGCGCCTGCTCCGTGGCCGTACTGGAAGAGGGGGTTGCGGAAGTTGGGATTGGCGCACGCGCCTTCGCAGGTCGGCCAGCCGTAGTTCGACCCACTGATGCCGTCGTTGATCTCTTCGACGGCGTTTTGGCCTACGTCGTTGATGAACATGCGACCCGTGCCGGGTTGGAAGTTGAACGTGTAAGGGTTGCGCAGGCCGAGCGCCCAGATGGCGCGGTTCTGCCCCGTCGCCGTGTTGTAAAAAGGGTTGTCCGTGGGGATCGATCCGTCCGTGTTGATGCGCAGCATCTTGCCGAGAAGGTTCGCGAGCGTCTGCGAATTCGAGGGCGTCGCGTTTTCGCCGACGGCGATGTAGAGTTTGCCGTCCGGGCCGAAGTGCATCGCGCCGCCGTTGTGATTGGTCGCCGCGCTCAGGTTGTTCAGATCGAGCAGCACGGTTTCGCTTCCCGCGACGGCCACGTCACCGTTGGCCGTGAAGCGGCTGACGCGGTTGTGAATCGGCGACGTGGCCGTAGTGTAATAGACGTAGACGAACCCGTTCGTGTTGAAGTTCGGATCGAAGGCCACGCCGAGCAGGCCGCGCTCGCCCTGCGCGTTGACCGCGACGGTGAGGAAGGGCGTCGGCAGGAGCGCGCCGTTTTTGACGACGCGCAGCGCGCCGCCTTGCAGGCAGACGAAGATGCGGCCGTCCGGCGCCATCGCCATCGCCGTCGCGTTCGTCAGGTTGCTCGCAACGAGCGTGTCGGTGAAGCCGGCAGGCACGGTGGCGGCGCGCGTCTCAAAACCGGCGCAGAGGATCAGGCACGACGCGAAGATGAAAGAAAAAGCTGACCACCGCGCGCGGCACGATGACAAGTTCATAAAATACACCCTTGATCTAAATTTCAACTTTGAGGACTTCGGGGGGAGATTCCGGTATGTGGCTGCATAGGTGGACGACGAAGATTATGCGAGGCTCGGTCACGGCCGTCAAGGGAAATCCGAATGAAGGGATAAAGGATAAGGGCGAAAGGTAAAAGTTAAAGCAGCGCAGCGGGATTCGTCCTTCGGCTTCGTGACCGGGCTTCGCGCCGGGTCTTCATCCTTTCCCCTATCCCCTTTAAGCTTCACCCTCCAGCCTGCGTCCATTGCCGGACAAGCATCCGGTTAGTGGCGCGCGCGGCAACTGTGATAAATTTCCGCGCGCCGGAAACTCTTTCCCAACACATCAGAAATTTTCGAGGAGACTTATATGAAGCGTTCCACTGTTTCAGCCCTGGTCTTTGTGCTCGCGCTCCTGTCGGCCGTCGCCGTCACGGCGCAGACCCAGCGGCGACCGTTGACCATTGACGATCTGTTGAAAGTCCGGCGCGTCGGCGACCCGCAACTCTCGCCCGACGGCCGGCTCGTCGCTTATCAAATCAGCGACCCCGACAAGGCCGCGAACCGCAGCCGCACGCACATCTACCTGATCCCGGTCGAGGGCGGCCAACCCGTGCAACTGACGACGGGCGACGCTTCGGCCAGTTCCCCGCGCTGGTCGCCCGACGGCAAACGGATCGCGTTCGTGCGCGGCGGGCAGATTCACACGATGGATGCGACGGGCGGCGACGTTAAAAAGATCACGAGCATCTCCACGGGCGCGGGCGACCCCGTCTGGTCGCCCGACGGCCGCTGGCTCGCCTTCGTCTCCGACATCTACCCTACTTGCGCCGACGACGCCTGCAACCAGAAGCGCGACGCCGAGGCGGAGGCGAGCAAGGTCAAGGCGAAAGTGATTGACCGGCTGCTCTACCGCCACTGGGCGAGTTGGAAGGACGGCAAGCGCACGCACGTCTTCGTCGTCTCCTCCGACGGCGGCGCGGCGCGCGATCTTACGCCCGGCGACTTCGACGCCCCGCCCTTCTCGCTCGGCGGCCCGAGCGATTACGCCTTCTCGCCCGACTCGCGCGAACTCGCCTTTGCGCGCAACACAGAAAAGGTCGAAGCGACTTCCACCAACAACGACATCTTCATCGTGCCGCTCGCGGGCGGCGAGCCGCAACGCATCACGGGCGACAACAAGGGATCGGATCAGTCGCCGCTCTATTCGCCCGACGGTCGCTACCTCGCCTACCGCTCGCAGGCCACCGCCGGATTCGAGAGTGCGCGCTGGCGTCTGATGCTCTACGACCGGCAGACGAAGAAGACGCGCGAACTGACCTCGAAGTTCGACGCCTACGTCGAGGGCTTCACGTTTGCGCCCGACGGCAAGCACATCTATTTCGCCTCCGGCGAGCGCGGCCGACATCCCATCTTCATGGTCTCGACCGAGGGCGACCATTTGATGAAGGTGCTCGACGGATTCAACGACGATCTGAAAATTTCCGCCGACGGCAAAACCCTCGTCTTCACGCGCACGAGCGCCACGATGCCGACCGAGATTTTCCGCGCGCGTCTCTTAGACCCCATGCGCGTTGACACGAACACGGTGGCGCAGGTGACGAAGACGAACGATGCGTATCTCGCCGGGTTCAGTCTCACGCCCGCCGAAGAGTTGACGTGGGAAGGCGGCGGGGGCACGAAAGTTTCCGGCTGGCTCATCAAGCCCGCGAACCACGCGGCGGGCAAAAAGTACCCACTCCTCGTCCTCATCCACGGCGGGCCGCAGGGCGCGTGGAACGACGCCTGGAGCTATCGCTGGAATCCGCAAATCTTCGCCTCGGCCGGCTACATGGTCTTCATGCCGAACCCGCGCGGCTCGACCGGCTTCGGCCAGCAGTTCACGGACGAAATCTCCGGCGACTGGGCGGGCAAGGTCTACGTAGACATCATGAACGGCGTGGCGCAGGTGGCCTCGCGGCCGGACGTTGACAGGGAGCGCGTGGGCGCGGCGGGCGGCTCTTACGGCGGCTACATGGTCAACTGGATTCTCGGCCACAACGACGATCCGCGCGTCCGTTTCAAAGCCCTCGTCTCGCACGCGGGCGTCTTCAACCTGGTGAGCATGTACGGCGTGACGGAGGAACTCTGGTTTCCCGAATGGGAGTTCAAGGGAACGCCCTGGGACAATCCCGAACTCTACACGCGCTGGTCGCCGCATCTCCACGCCAAGAACTTCAAGACGCCGACGCTCGTCACGCACGGCGAACTCGATTACCGCGTGCCCATCGGCGAGGGCTTCCAACTGTTCACCTACCTGCAAAAGCAGAACGTGCCGTCGAAGCTGCTCTACTTCCCGGACGAAGGCCATTGGATTCTCAAGCCGCAGAACTCAGCCCTCTGGTACAACACGGTTATGGGCTGGTTCGACCAGTACTTGAAACAGGCGGCCTGAGCCTGCGGGACTATTTTGGCGATAGTCGCCGCTCGAACGGCGTGGATTGAGATCAGAAGTTGTGACCGGCAACTGTCCCGGCAGATGCTTTCGGTTATTGAACGGCGCATTGCCTCTCGCGCCGTCCGAGCCGGAGGCATCCGCCGCGCCGCCCGGTTAAAAGTGAATAAACAACTGCGAGAAAACGTCGCGCCAATCCGCTTGTAGAATGGCGGCGCAAGTCCGGCCGCAGGAATCGAGCGAGGGTCTATTCAAAAAGCTGGAGGCAAATCCAAATTTTCGTTGAACGAAATGCAAATTCAGTCTCCGCGACACCCGCCATCACCCTCGCGCCCCGCCGCTTTATTCCTTTATTTCCTTTAATTTGCGGCAACCATGAAGAAAGCGCATGGCATGCGCAGCCTGTGGACTTCCAGTTGCATAGTTCCACAGCATCAGAATGCCCCGTAAATGTGCTGGCAGATGTCAGGCGCTTTAGGGATGTCACTTTTCGCAACTAACCATTTTTGTATTAGGAGAAAACCATGGTCAAGAATTTCAAGTTTTTACCGTCAATTCTCGCCCTGCTTTTTTGTCTGAGCGGTTTTGCCGCCTTCGGACAGGAAACGACCGGCGAGATTCAAGGGACGGTTAAAGACCCGGCAGGCGCGCGAGTTCCCGGCGTCACCGTCAACATCAAAGGTATCGACGTCGGTTTCAACCGCGATATCACGACTGACGAGGAAGGCTATTTCCGCGCCCGCCAGATCCCGCCCGGCATTTATACCGTTACTGCTGCGGCGACCGCCGGTTTCACCGGTCAAACCAAAGAAAGAGTGCGGGTCGCCCTCGGCCAAGCGACCACCGTTGATTTCGACGTGACGGTTGGCGGCGCGACGGCCGACGTGACCGTCACGTCCGACGATGCTGGTCTCGCCGTTGACCCGACGGACACCAAAGTTCAAGAGAGCATCACCGCTCGCGAAATTGATGCGCTGCCCAAAGGCACGAACATCACCAGCTTGCTGAGAACGACCGCCGCCGCCCGTCCCGAGGCGCTGTCCGGTGGTTTCCAGATCAACGGCGGTTCCGGTTCCGAAAACAGCTTCATCGTTGACGGCCAGTCGGTTGAGAACTTCCGTACCGGCGTGCTCAACGCCAACAACGACATTCCGTTCCAGTCCGTGCAGGAAGTGCAAGTCAAATCGAGCGGCTTCGAAGCCGAATTTGGCGGCGCGACCGGCGGCGTGGTCAACATCGTGACCAAGAGCGGCACGAACGAGTGGCGCGGCGAATTCGGCTTGAACTTCTCGACGCCGGAATTCAACGCTGCGGCCAGACCTATCCTGACCAACGTTGCCACGTTCGACTTCAGCACCCCTACGTCGTCGCAGTTCGTGACGAGCGTTTACAACGGCAGAGGCCGTGGCACGAACTTCTTCCCGACGGCGCAGATCGGCGGCCCGATTGTCCGCGACCGTGCGTGGTTCCTGGCCGAGTACACGCCGCGTATCTTCAACACGACGCGTACCACGACCTTCATTCCCAGCCCCCTTACCGGTGTTGTGAACTCCACGCAGACGGCGTCGGCGAGCGAAACTTACGAGTACGCGCGCATCAGACTCGATGGCTCGATCAACGATCAACTGCGCCTCTCTTCGAGCTTCACCTATAACCCGATTGTCCAGCGCGGCCTCTTGCTCGGCAACACGACCAACTTCGCCTCCCCCGGCTTCGCCGAGATCGGTGGCTCGATTGGTACGTTGCAGGGTGCCGAACTGGCTGCTTTGCAGGGCGGCCGGCAGAACTCCAACAACTTCAGAATCGAAGGCGTCTACACGCCGAACAGCCAACTCGTCACGACGGTGCGCTACTCGCGCGGCTTCCTGAACGAGAAACTGGGCGGTTACTTCGTTCCCGAAGTCGGTCGCTTCCGCGTCCGCCAGTTCACCGGACAGTTCAACAACACGACCGGCGCGGCTGCGGCCGGCGTTCCGCTCAACTTCACGAACACGAACAACAACTCGGGCGTCGTCAGAGACGTTTCGATTCGTAATCAGGTCAACGCCGATGCCAGCTACCTGGTCAGCGGCTTCGGCGGCCGTCACGAGTTCAAGGGCGGTTACGAATACAACAAGATTCTGAACGACGTGTTGCGCGGTTACAGCCAAACGGGTCGCATTGACCTCTACTACGGTAGAACCACGTACCCCGTCGGTTTCGGTGCATTCCCGACTCCGCCGTTCCAGCCGGCAGCGGGCAGCCGCGGCGTGGGCGTCCTGCTGCGGTTTGGTACCGCCGGCAAAGCCGAGAACCTGAACCAGGCTCTCTACATTCAGGACAAGTGGCAGCCGACCGAGCGTTTGACGCTCAACCTCGGCATGCGCATCGAGAAAGAAGACCTGCCGGCCTTCAACGGTCAACAGACCAACTTGAAGTTCGGTTTCATGGATAAACTCGCGCCGCGCCTCGGCGTCGCCTACGCCCTGACCGGCGATGGCAAGACGAAGGTTTCGGCCTTCTACGGTCGCTTCTATGACCGTCTGAAATTCGAGTTGCCGCGCGGTTCGTTCGGTGGCGACTTCTACCGTGTTGACTACTTCGACATTCCCGCCACCGGGCCGCTCAACTACCAGAGCTTCAACATTGCGAGAATCATCGGTAACTACCCTGACTCTCCGGGCGGTTCGTGCAGCGGCACGGGCATCGTCAGCTCGGGTCTCACCCGCTGCCAGTTCGACTATCGCATTCCGTCCAACGTGCCGGAGTTTGCTGGTCTGGGCGGCGTCGATCCGAACCTGAAGCCCTTCCGTCAGAGTGAGTTCACCCTCGAATTCCAGCGCGAAGTGTTCACGCAGTCGGTCTTCAAGAGCCGCTACCTCTATCGCAACGTTGACGAAGCGGTGGAAGATGCCGGCTTCCTGACGGCCGAAGGCAGCGAGGCCTACATCATCGGCAACCCCGGTCGTGGCCTCTACGCGCAACGCGCCCAGCAGTTCGGCTTCAACCGCATTGCCACGCCGCAGCGCCGCTACGACGCTTTCCAGGTCGAGTTGGACACGCGTTTCGTCCGCAACTTCAATCTGAACGTCAACTACACCCTGAGCCGCCTCTTCGGCAACTACTCGGGTCTGGCTAACTCCGACGAAGACGGCCGCACGTCGCCGGGCGTCAACCGCAACTTCGACTTGCCGTTCGTCGGCTTCACCGCCTCCGGCCAGCCGGACAATGGCCGTTTGGCTACCGACCGTCCGCACGTCTTCAAGGCGTCGGGCACGTATGCCTACAACTGGATGGGTCGTAACACGAACTCGACCGATCTCTCGTTCTTCACCACCGCTCAGTCGGGAACGCCGCAGACGACCTTCGTGGACATCTTCGGCATCTTCATTCCCAGAACAGCGCGTGGCGATCTCGGACGCACCGAGATGTTGACGCAGACGGACTTGAATCTTACCCACCGTTATCGCTTCGGCAACGAAAACCGATTCACGATGGCGTTCGATTTCAACGTTCTCAACGTGTTCAACGAGAACAACGTGCTCTTGCTGGACACGAACCAGTCGAGCGCGTACTACCTGTTGGATTCCACCGAAGTGGCTGGTAACTTCGTCGCGGCGACGAACATTCTTACCTCGCAAGGCGTGCTCAGCCAGCTCGACGCGTCGGTTGCGGACTTCGGCCAAAGCGATGCCATCAACCGTACCTTCGGGCTGCCCAGGTCATTCCAGGCCCCGCGCTCGGTTCGTTTCGGTTTCCGTTTCCAGTTCTAATCTGAACGGATACGAAGCCGGAAACTTCAAAGCCCGTCCGATTAATTCGGACGGGCTTTTTGTTTTCCCGGCAACCCTCCGGTGATTCAACGCGCGTCAGACGCGAACGCGGAAGCACTTTCCAGAGCCGCGACCGGGCACGGTATTGACAACTCCCGCCCCGCCAAAGCAGGAGCCGCGCGTTCGCCGGAACGGAGCAGCCCCCGCGAGAGGCGAAAGATATTCCATGTTGAATATCTTTCGCCTCTCGCGGGGGCTTGGTTCTGTTTGAGATGGCCGCTGTACGCGGGTAAGCGCGGGAGCGATGCGCGGCGTGGGTTTGTGTGCCCGTCGCTCAAGCCGGAAAGCCTGAGCCGCCGGCCGAATTCTTCGGCGTGGCGGCTTTCGCGCTCGCGGCCGGTCTACTTCTTCTTCCGCAACTCGCCGATCACTTTTCTGATCCTCACCTCATCGCGCGAGTTGGGCTGCGCTTTCAAGAACAACTCCAATTCGTCGGCGGCGGCGGCGGCGCGGTTGGTCTGGTTGTAGAGCAGGGCAAGCTGCCAGTGAACTTCGGGCAGGGGGTTGTTTTTGCTCAACGCCTTGGCTTTTTGAAGATGAATTTCGGCCGCCGCCCACTGGTGCTGCCGTCGCTGGACGGTTCCGAGCACGAGTTGCGTGTTGATGGAGTTGGGGTTGTAGGAAACCGACTTGTTGAGCGATTCCGTCGCGGAGGGCAACTGGCGGAGTTTATATTGCGCGTAACCGAGCGCGTACCACGTCGTAGGGCTGCGGCGATTGACGGCGACGGCTCTGGTTAAGAGCGGTTGCGCCGCCTCGTAGTTGCCGCGTCTCACATACTCGTATCCCAGTTGATTGAGCGCGGCGAAATAAGTGGGAAACAAGTCTATGGCTCGTTGCAGGCTCAACAGAGCCTTATCTTTCAACTTATCGTCGTCGAGTTCTTTCAGCGCCTGCTCGTATGATTTGCGCGCCTCGTTCGGGACTTCCTGCACGAAGACGGTTCCGGGGGTGGAAGCCACCGCCGTCGCCTGCGGCCCGCGTCCTTTCTTATAGCGCAAATACAGGTCGATCTGTTCCGACTGCGCGCCGCGTCCGCCCATGATGGAGCCGGTGATGGTCACGCGTTCCGTGCGGCTCTCAAAATCCGTTCCCGTCGTCAGCACCCGCACCTGAAACGTGCCGGTCGAAAGTCCGTAAAAAGTAAACTGCCCCGCGCTGTTCGTGTAGACGGCCTTCACCAGCCCGTCAACCTCGTCGAGCAACTCGACGCGCAGGTTTTCCAGCGGGCGTCGCGTCGGGGTATAGACCGATCCGATAATCGAATTGCGGTACTGCGCGGTCACACTGCTGGTGACAGCAAAGGCGCGATGGCTTTCGGTGGCGGGCGCGGCCGGCGTCTCGGCCGTCAACATCATCATCAAAACGACACTTTCAATCATCTGTCTTGCCTCCTGCGGTAAATCATTCTTAACTCGCCCCCTCGAATCAATTCCTCATCACAGTCCGGCTCACCTTTTCACCATGCAAATACTGCGCCGCGCACACAACGCTTCAGCAAAAGTCGTGCCTCGCCACAGCCGATGAAAAATCGGTCGGCACATGGACGATCCTCTTCATATCCAACTTTTCGGTGAAGCGAATTCAGCTCGGTTAAAGTTCAAAAAATGGTTTTCGGAGACGGGTTAAGCGAGTGAGAATTGTAGCACAAGCCATAGGTCTGAGCGCGTGAATTTTTTCAACTTCGCGCGAGATCATGCGCCGCGACCGAAGGCGTTGCGCGCTCGCCATAAATCACTTTGAGGCTTGGCGTTTCGGGCAACCGGCGGGCAACAAGCCGGAGCGGTTTGCGCCGCCCGCGGCTCTGATTTGTTGCGCCTCTCAGTTCTGCCGCGAACGGCTACAGGTTCTCGACCCTGACCGGCTCGACCGGCTCGGCCAGTTCGAAACCAAAGACGCGCGCGTAGAAATAGAGTTCGCCTTCAAGAGCGCGTTTGATATTTTCGGCGCGGCGGAAACCGTGTTGCTCGCCCTCGAAGGCGACGTAGGCGACGGGCAGCCCCCTGGCACGCAGAGCCTCGACCATCAACTCGGCCTGATTCGGCGGCACGACCTTGTCTTCGAGTCCCTGAAAGAAGATGACGGGGCAGGAGAGTTGATCCGTGAAGTTGATGGGCGAGCGCGCGTGATAGATGTCAGCGCGTTCGGGGTAAGGGCCGACGAGATTATCCAGATAGCGCGCCTCAAACTTGTGCGTGTCGCGCACCAGCGCGCCGAGGTCGCTGACGCCGTAGTGGCTCGCACCCGCTTTGAAGGCGTCGCGGAAGGTGAGGGCGGCGAGCGTCGTGTAGCCGCCCGCGCTGCCGCCCGTGATGACGCACCGCGCGCCGTCAACGAGTCCTTCCGAGGCGAGGTGGCGCGCGCCGTTTGCGCAATCGTCAACATCCGTGACGCCCCAGGTGCCGTTGAGTCTCAGGCGATAATCGCGGCCGTAGCCGGTGCTGCCGCCATAATTCACGTCGAGCACGGCGATGCCGCGGCTCGTCCAGAATTGGATATTGAGACTGAGCGCGGCGGAGGACATGGAGGTCGGCCCGCCGTGGCTTTTGACGAGAAGCAGCGCGCGCTCTGCGTCGGGCGCGGCGAAGTCGCGGTTGCGCGGCGGGTAGAAGAAAGCGTGCGCCGTCTGCCCTCCCGTAGTCGGGAATTCGACGGGCTGAGCGACGGAGAGATAACCCTCGTCAATATTGTGGTCGCTCGCGCGGCGCAAAACCTCAAACTGCCCCGACGCCAGATCGAACGCGACGATGGCGGCCGACTTCTGCGGCGCGCCCGCGCGGAAAACCGCCCGCCCGCCCGCCGCCCGAACATATTGAAGGTCGGCATAGATGCTCTCGACGGGAGAGAGTTTTTTGTCCGTCATGTCGAGGCGCGCCAGGTGCGACATGCCGCGCACGATGTAGGCGCAGACGATCTCCGTGTCCGACGTGAAAGCGTAAGTGGACATGCCGAAGCCCCACTGCGGTTGTCCGAATTCGGCCTCCATCTCGCATAAGGGTTCGGGCTTTTCGTCCGCGCCGTCGGCCGCGCGATACAGGTTCCACCAGCCGCTTCTGTCGGAGACGAAGTGCAGACGCCCGGCAGGCGACCATTCGGGTTGAAAGATTGACTCGTCGCGCCCGCCCGCGATGCGACGCGCCCCGGCAATCGTGCCGTCTTCCTCCATGTCGCCGAGCCACAACTCCGTCCCGTCCCAGGGCATGTTCGGATGATTCCAACAAAGCCACGCCAGTTGACGACCGTCGGGACTCAGGCGCGGCGAAGAGTAGAAATCGTAACCGGAGGCGAGCACGCGCCCGCCGGATGCGTTCTCGCCCGCGTCGAGCGAGAGGGCGACGATGGTGTTCGCGGCTTCATGCGCCCCGGCGCGATGGTCTTCGCGCACGGCGACGAGGCGGCCACGCGCGGCATCCATGACGGCGTCGGCATAGCGCAGTTCGGCGTTCGATTCTGGCGTGAGCGGCGCGGGCGTGGGCGCGTCGGGTGTCTGGCGGTAGAGACGTTGGTCGGAGAAGTTGGAGAAATAGATCGTGCCATGGTGGACGACGAAATCGCCTCCTCCGTATTCGTGGACGCGCGTGCGCGCGTTGAATCCGGGCGGCGTCATGTCGCGCAACTCGCCGTCGGGCGTGCGACGGACGATACACGTGCGCCCGCCCTCGGAGGGACGCAGTTCGAGCCAGTAGAGGTCTTCGCCGTCAGTTTTGATCATGCCGAGTCCGACCGCGCCCTGCACGATGAGGTCTGCGGTGACAGGCGACTTCCATGAACCGTAAGGAGCAATTTTAATTTCAACCATGACCACATAATGAACCAAAAACCGGCGGCAAGCCAAGCCGGACGGCCGCCGGGGCGACGTAAAAATTTACCGCTCGCGGCTTAACTCCGCGTCCCGCCCGCCCTTTCGACCCGCCGCGTGAAGTCGCTCTTATCAAACGACTTTCGCAGGGTTTTCTCCGCGCACCGCAGGGCGACCGGCGCGCGGCGCGCCCGTGCGTCCCGTTAAACATCTCAAGAATTTCTCAAGTGCGCCCGCGCATATTAATAGTGGCCGAGACGCGCGCCTTTCAGACGGCGCGGTCTGAGACGCCGGAAGATGCCCCTGCTGACGTTGATAGCTTTGCCGGAATTCTCACACGCGCCCTCTTTGCAGCCTGCGCGTCTGAAAGTATCCTTGCGAGAGAGAGTTGAGATAAGAATTCGATGGGACTGATCCTCGATAAGATTACGCCGCCTGTTGAGTTGCCGCGCGTCTCGCGCCGCCGACTGCTCGATGTGTTGCACGAAAGCATGGCCTGCTGCACCTCGACCGTCATTTACGGGCGCACGGGCACGGGCAAGACCATGCTCGCCGCAGACTTCGCCGGGCAGAGCAACCGGCGCGTCGCATGGTATAAAGTTGATGCGCCGGAGGTTGACCGGCAGGCGTTTCTGCAATACCTCGTCGCCGCCGTGCGCAATCAGCATCCGGGCTTCGGGCGCAAGACGCTCGCGCTGCTCTCTTCGAGCGGTTCGATGCCGGACGCCGCGCTGCTCGCCGAGTCGTTCGTCTACGAGATGACGATGCTCGAAGCTGACGAACCGCTCCTCATCGTGATAGACGATCTGCATCTGTTGTATGACGCGGAATGGATCGTCCCGTTCTTCGGTCGCCTCCTGCCGCTCTTGCCCTTGGAAGCGCACATGATCTTGATCGGTCGCACACTGCCGCCCGCGCCGCTCTGGCGCATGCGCTCGAAGCAGACCCTGCGCGTGATTGACGAACCCGCGATGACCTTCACGCTCGCGGAAGCCGAAGAACTATTCGACAGCTACGGCTTGCCGTCGAAACCGGCGGCGCAGGCGTTGGCCGAAACGTGGGGGCGCGCGGCCGCGCTCGACCAGACCGCGCGCGCGCACCGGGAAGTCCTGAGTGCGGGCGGCGCGCTGCCGCGAGAGGCGTCCGTCAATTCCGACGCGGAGAGTCGTGCGGCTGCTTCCCGCCTGCGACTCGTGAAAAGTTACATGGAGAAGTCTCCCGTCAGGGCGGGCTGAGGCGTGCGAAGGTTCGAGGCCGGTCGGTCTCGTCGGACGAGCGCGGCGCTTGCGCGCGAAGGTGCGACAGGGTAAGAATCTAACCACTAACGTGGCCGCCGGGCGCGCCCGGCGCGTGCGAAGCATTCGAGGCCATGACCGCGCTCAGGTGAGTTTTGCGAGAGCCGATATTCTAATTCGCCTGGGCGACCCACGCGGGGGCCGCGGGAGGTTGATGAGCAACAGGCCGCACCGTCAAGGCAAACTACAGACTTCCCCCCTGCCGCCGCTCACGGGAGCGGGCACGGGCGGCTTGGCTGCGCCCGCCTTCTTCCTGCGCACCAAGCTCCTGCCGCCGCGCCCCACGCCCGCGCTCCTGCAACGTCCGCGCCTGATGGAGCGGCTTTCATCGAACCTCGCGCACCCTGTCACGCTCGTCGCCGCCAACGCCGGTTCGGGCAAGACCACGCTCGTCGCCGACTTCGTCCGCACCCACGCGCGCCCCTTCGTCTGGTATCAACTCGACCGCACCGACGCCGACCCCTTCGTCTTCCTCGGCTACCTCGCGCACGGCATCAAACAGGTCGTTCCCGAGTTCGGCGCGGCCACGCTCTCTTATCTCCAACAGTCGGCAGCCGAACTCGCCGAGCAACCCGAACGCGCCGTAGACGTGTTCTTAAACGAAGTGCTCGACCTCGTTGACCGGCAACTCATCTTCGTCCTGGACGACTATCATCATCTCGGCACGGACACGGCCGTCCACCGCGTCGTTGATCGCCTGCTCGCGTACCTGCCCGACGTGTTGCACATCATCATCATTTCGCGCGACGTGCCGCCGCTCGCGCTCGCGCGGCTGCGCGCTCACAACGAACTCACGATCATCGGCCGCGCCGAACTTCTCTTCACCGACGAAGAGACGCAGGAGCTTTTCCGCAAAGTTTTCGACCTCGAACTGACGCCCGAACAACTCGCCGAATACCGCGAGCGCACGCACGGCTGGATCACCGCGCTGCAACTTATCCGGCAGGTCGCGCAACGCCACGCGCTCGCCAGCGGCGCGCGCGAAGGCGAAGCGGCGCGCCCCGACCTGTCGGAGATTCTGCGACAGTCGGAACTCGACATCTTCGACTACTTCTCCGAAGAGGTTTTCGCCGACGAAGCGGCGGAGACGAAGAGCTTGCTCCTGCGCATCTCGCTGTTGGAGCGCGTCGAGGCCGACATCTGCAGCCTCCTCTTCCCCGGCGGCGGTTGCGCGCAACTTCTCCCCGCGCTCGTGCGCCGCAATGTGTTTATGACGGTCGCCGGAAGCGACGGGCGCGGCGAAGAGTATCGGCTGCACCCGCTGTTCAAAGATTTTCTGCAACGTCGTTTGCGCTCCGAGATCGGGCAGGCGGGCGTGGCGCGCGAGCACGCGCGCTATGCGGAATTTTTCGTCGAGCGCAAGCAGTGGGAGCAGGCCATCCGCCACCTGCTCGCGGCGGAAGACTTCAATCGCGCCGCCATCATCATCGCCAACAAGGGGCAGGAGTGGATCGCGACGGGCGCGTTCACATCGCTCATCACGTTCGTCGAAGCCATTCCCGAAGCGGCCATCGAAGCGCACCCGCGCGCCCTCTTTCACCGCGCCGAAGTGGCGCGGCTGCGCGGCGAATACGAAACTTCGCAGACGCTCTTTCGCCGCGCCTCGACGCTCCTCAACGCGCGCGGCGACGCCGAGGGCGAGGCCGAAGCCCTCCACTCGCTCGCCACCATCGCACGCCGCCGGGGCGACTGCGCGGGCGCTTTCACTTATCTCGACCGCGCGCTCGAACTCGTCGGCGAACAGTCGAGCGTGCGCATCAAGTGTGGCAACACGCGCGGCCTGTGTTACTTCGCGCTGACCGAGTGGACGGCGGCCGAGGGCGAGTTTCGCGCCGCGCTCCAACTCGCCGAAGAGCAGCACGACACGCACTACATGCACCTCATCGCGCATAATCTGGGCTTGCCCGCGATGATTCGCGGCGACTGCGCGGGCGC
>DATHAZ010000210.1:0-1935 GCA_035296445.1 Pyrinomonadaceae bacterium
CGTGCCGATGTTTTTCCTCATCGGCGTGTGGGGCGGCGAGCGGCGTATCTACGCGGCGGCGAAGTTTTTCATCTTCACGGCGGTGGGCAGTCTCCTGATGCTCGTCGGCATCATCGCGCTTTACTACATACACAAGAATCAAGCGGGCTTCGGGACGTTCGACTATGCGACTCTGCTCGCGTCCTTGCGCAGCAGCCAGATGGTGCTCAGCGAGACGACGCAGTTCTGGCTCTTCCTCGCTTTCGCCATCGCCTTCGCGATCAAAGTGCCGCTCTTCCCTTTCCACACGTGGCTGCCCGACGCGCACACGGAAGCGCCCACCGCAGGCTCCGTCATCCTTGCGGGCGTGCTTTTGAAGATGGGCACTTACGGCCTGATGCGCTTCAACCTCGCGCTCTTCCCGGACGCCTCGCGCAGGTTGGCTTGGCTTGTCATCACGCTCGCCGTCATCGGCATCATCTACGGCGCGCTTGTCGCGATGGTGCAGCCTGACGTGAAAAGGCTCGTCGCCTATTCATCCGTCAGCCACATGGGTTTCGTCGTGCTCGGCATCTTTTCGTTCACCGAACAGGGCATGCAGGGCGCGCTCTACCAGATGCTCAATCACGGCGTCTCGACCGGCGCGCTCTTCCTGCTCGTCGGCATGATCTACGAACGACGGCACACGCGCATGATCTCGGAGTTCGGCGGACTGGCGAAGCCGATGCCTTGGTTTGCGACGCTCTTGGTCTTCGCCTCCCTGTCGTCGGTCGGCCTGCCGATTTTGAACGGTTTCATCGGCGAGTTTTTGATCATGCTCGGCATGTGGACTTCGCCCGCGCTCTCGCAGACGTGGGCGCGCGTGGCGACGATGCTCGCGGCGACGGGCGTGATCTGGGCGGCGGTGTACATGCTCTGGATGTTGCAGCGTGTACTGTTCGGGCGCGTGACGAGCGAGAAGAATAAGCGTCTGACCGATCTCAACTGGCGCGAACTCGGCTTGCTCCTGCCGCTCCTGTTGTTGATGATCTACATGGGCGTCTACCCGCGCCCGTTCCTGAATCGCTCGCGCGCCGCCGTCGAACTCGTGCGCTCGCGCGTCGTGGCAACTGAAAGCGGCGGCGTCATCGCGGAAAAATAGCAGGCGCGAATTTCAAATTTGAGGGCGGAAGTTTTAATAGTCAGGTCTTGAAATTGAGTATGTTGAAATTAAGCAAGAGGTTTTATCTCGTTGCGGCGTTGTTGTCGGCGTTGCTCTACAGCGGCGCGCTGCCGCTCGCGGCGGGGTCGCACACGGATTCAAACGAGCGCGTCCGGATCAAGTTGAAAGGCGTTGACGGGAAGACTTACGACGTGGCCGAGATGCGCGGCGAGGTGGTGCTCGTCTCTTTCGGAGCGACGTGGTGCAAGCCCTGCGCGTGGGAGTTGGAAGCCCTCGAAGAGTTGAAGAAGGAGTACGCGGGGCGCGGCGTCAAATTCCTGTGGGTGAGCATTGAGAACGATGATCAAACTTCAAACGAGTTGCTGCGCGACTACGCGAAGTCTTTGAAGATGACGATACCGGTCCTGCGCGATCCCGAAAAGGCGGCCTTCGCGCAGTTCAGCGAGCGGGTGCGTCTGCCGATGGTCGTCTTCTTCGACCGCGAAGGGAATTTCATCCCGCCCAAACACACGGGCATGACTTCGCAGGCCGAGGATTACAAGAAACTTATTCGCAGCCGTCTCGATGCCATCCTCCGCGCGCGAGAGGACGCGGGCGGCGCGCCTCCCTTGCCGCGAAGCTGATTACCCGTTCGCGTTTGTCAAACTGACGAACGTTTGTGCTGAGTTAAAAAGATGAACCTGTGTCTCGCATTTCAAATCGCTCAGGCCGCGTCGCCTGACATCAACTTCACGCTCATCCTGCCGGAGATGATCATCTCCGTCGCGGGCGTGCTGATCATGCTCGTCGATGCG
>DATHAZ010000211.1:0-2246 GCA_035296445.1 Pyrinomonadaceae bacterium
CGTGCCGATGTTTTTCCTCATCGGCGTGTGGGGCGGCGAGCGGCGTATCTACGCGGCGGCGAAGTTTTTCATCTTCACGGCGGTGGGCAGTCTCCTGATGCTCGTCGGCATCATCGCGCTTTACTACATACACAAGAATCAGGCGGGCTTCGGGACGTTCGACTATGCGACTCTGCTCGCGTCCTTGCGCAGCAACCAGATGGTGCTCAGCGAGACGACGCAGTTCTGGCTCTTCCTCGCTTTCGCCATCGCCTTCGCGATCAAAGTGCCGCTCTTCCCTTTCCACACGTGGCTGCCCGACGCGCACACGGAAGCGCCGACCGCCGGCTCCGTCATCCTTGCGGGCGTGCTTTTGAAGATGGGCACTTACGGCCTGATGCGCTTCAACCTCGCGCTCTTCCCGGACGCCTCGCGCAGGTTGGCTTGGCTCGTCATCACGCTCGCCGTCATCGGCATCATCTACGGCGCGCTCGTCGCGATGGTGCAGCCTGACGTGAAAAGGCTCGTCGCCTATTCTTCCGTCAGCCACATGGGTTTCGTCGTGCTCGGCATCTTTTCGTTCACCGAACAGGGCATGCAGGGCGCGCTCTACCAGATGCTCAATCACGGCGTTTCGACCGGCGCGCTCTTCCTGCTCGTCGGCATGATCTACGAACGGCGGCACACGCGCATGATCTCGGAGTTCGGCGGACTGGCGAAGCCGATGCCGTGGTTTGCGACGCTCTTCGTCTTCGCCTCCCTGTCTTCGGTCGGGTTGCCGATTTTGAACGGTTTCATCGGCGAGTTTTTGATCATGCTAGGCATGTGGACTTCGCCCGCGCTCTCGCAGACGTGGGCGCGCGTGGCGACGATGCTCGCGGCGACGGGCGTGATCTGGGCGGCGGTGTACATGCTCTGGATGTTGCAGCGCGTACTATTCGGGCGCGTGACGAACGAGCGGAATAAGCGTCTGACCGACCTCAACTGGCGCGAACTCGGCTTGCTCCTGCCGCTCCTGTTATTGATGATCTATATGGGTGTCTATCCGCGCCCGTTCCTGAATCGCTCGCGCGCCGCCGTCGAACTCGTGCGCTCGCGCGTCGTGGCAACTGAAAGCGGCGGCGTCATCGCGGAAAAATAGCGGGCGCGAATTTCAAATTTGAGGGCGGAAGTTTTAATAGTCAGGTCTTGAAATTGAATATGTTGAAATTAAGCAATAGGTTTTATCTCGCTGCGGCGTTGTTGTCGGCGTTGCTCTACAGCGGCGCGCTGCCGCTCGCGGTGGGGTCGCACACGGATTCAAACGAGCGCGTCCGGATCAAGTTGAAAGGCGTTGACGGGAAGACTTACGACGTGGCCGAGATGCGTGGCGAGGTGGTGCTCGTCTCTTTCGGCGCGACGTGGTGCAAGCCCTGCGCGTGGGAGTTGGAAGCCCTCGAAGAGTTGAAGAAGGAGTACGCGGGGCGCGGCGTCAAATTCCTGTGGGTGAGCATCGAGAACGACGATCAAACTTCAAACGAGTTGCTGCGCGACTACGCGAAGTCTCTGAAGATGACGATCCCGGTCCTGCGCGATCCCGAAAAGGCGGCCTTCGCGCAGTTCAGCGAGCGGGTGCGCCTGCCGATGGTCGTCTTCTTCGACCGCGAAGGAAATTTCATCCCGCCCAAACACACGGGCATGACTTCGCAGGCCGAGGATTATAAAAAAGTTATCCGCGCGCGGCTCGACGCGATACTCTTGCGCGCGCCGGGGAGCACGGTGGGCACGCCCACGCTCGCACTTCCATAACTGTCGGGCGCGCGCCCGATGATAACTTGTTGGCGATTAGCCGTCATGTATAAAGATGAGAAAATAATCGAGGGAATTGCCGATGCAGTTGTTCGCAATCTCCCGCTACTTGTTTTTCTCTTCGGCGTCAATATTCTCAAAGAGTTCATCTCTTGGCCGTGGGCAATGGGATTAGCGACTTTTAGTTTCGGGTTAGTCAATTATTGGATACCCGGTAGATTGAAACGAAGCTTCCTTCTATGGCTGTCGGTTTCAGCGTTGGTGGGAGCCGCGTTCTTCGGGTTCGCTCATTTGTTAATCCGGCTCGGCTGGGTGAATCGGTGAATAGATTTGACGGTCGTTTGTGCTGAGTTAAAAAGATGAACCTGTGTCTCGCATTTCAAATCGCTCAGGCCGCGTCGCCTGACATCAACTTCACGCTCATCCTGCCGGAGATGATCATCTCCGTCGCGGGCGTGCTGATCATGCTCGTCGATGCG
>DATHAZ010000212.1:0-11307 GCA_035296445.1 Pyrinomonadaceae bacterium
CGCCTCGATCTTCCTGCGCGCGCTCGGCATCTGGCTGAACCCGCAGTTCGACCCGAAGGCGTTTCACACGGACGGCCAACTCGAAGACGCAGTGAAGAACGCCGGCTACTCCGACGAAGACATCCTGCGCGCCTTCTACACGGTGGACGAAGTGCGCGTCGAAGGCGGGCGGCTCTTCATACAGGTCGCGGAAGAGGGCGCGTCGAACCTCGTCGGCATGAAGGTTGACAACGACCTCAAGGTGCGCGGCCATGCCGAACCCGTGACGCGCGCGGGCAAGAAGGTGACTGCCACGGCGCTACGCGATCTGCGCAAAGGCCACGTTAAGGAAGTGGAAGTTGACACGCAGCAGTTCGAGGGCGCGTATGCCATCGCCGACGTGGTGAACATGGAGACGGGCGAGGTGCTCCTCGAAGCGAACACCGAGATCAACCCCGCGAAGTTGCAGGAGATCGCCGAATCGGGCGTGCAGAATTTCTCCGTCTTCTTCCCCGAGCGCGACGATCTCGGCTCGGTGCTGTCGCTCACGCTCAAGAAGGACGTGATCAACAAGCCGGTTGACGCGCTTTTGGAAATCTATCGCAAGATGCGCCCCGGCGACCCGCCGACCGTGCAGACCTCCTATCGTCTGTTCGAGGGCATGTTCTTCGACGACCGCAAATTCGATCTCTCTCGTGTCGGCCGCCTGAAGTTCAACATCAAGATGGGTCGCCCGGAGCGCGACCGCATCGCCGACCCGCTCCTGTCCGCCAGCGACTTCGTGCAGGTGATCTCTTACCTCCTGAAGATGCGGCGCAACCCGGCGGAGTTCATCGCGGACGACATTGACCACCTCGGCAACCGCCGCGTGCGCGCCGTCGGCGAACTGCTTGAGAACCAGTTCCGCATCGGGCTGGTGCGCATGGAGCGCGCCATCAAAGAGAAGATGTCGATCCAGCAGGAGATGCAGACGACGATGCCGCGCGACCTGATCAACGCGAAGCCCGTCACGGCGGCCGTGCGCGAGTTCTTCGGGTCGTCGCAACTCTCGCAGTTCATGGATCAGACGAACCCGCTCTCGGAGATCACGCACAAGCGTCGCCTCTCCGCGCTCGGGCCGGGCGGACTCTCGCGCGAGCGCGCGGGCTTCGAGGTGCGCGACGTACACCCGACGCACTACGGGCGCATCTGCCCCATCGAGACGCCGGAAGGGCCGAACATCGGCCTCATCTCAAGTCTCTCGTGCTTCGCGCGCATCAACGAGTTCGGCTTCATCGAGTCGCCCTACCGCAAGGTGGAGAACGGCCGTGTCGTCGAGTACGTGCGGGTCATCAACGGCGGCGACACGAAGTTCAAGCCGGGCGACCACATCCTGCATGAGGACGTGGAGAAGGCGAACAAGAAAATCGGGGCGGACGGAAAGAAGGCGGACTTCGAGCCGTACCCGTTCTACCTGACGGCGTGGGAAGAGGACAAGTACGTTGTCGGGCAGGCCAATATCGAACTCGATCCGGACGGCAACATCATCAACGAGCGCAACGCCGCGCGCAAAGCGGGCGAGTTCGTCGTCGCCATGCGCGACGAGTTGATCTACGTTGACGTTTCGCCGAAACAACTCGTCTCCGTCGCCGCCTCGCTCATCCCGTTCCTTGAGAACGACGACGCGAACCGCGCGCTGATGGGGTCGAACATGCAACGCCAATCGGTGCCGCTGCTGCGCGCCGAAGCGCCTTACATCGGCACGGGGATGGAGCGCGTGACGGCGCGCGATTCCGGCGCGGTCGTCTCCGCGCGGCGCGACGGCGTGGTTGACTACGTTGACTCCGAGCGCATCATCGTCAAGGCCGACCATAACGTGGACGGCACGATCTCGCGCGAGGTGACGGCGGACATCTATACGCTCACCAAGTTCAAGCGGTCGAACCAGAACACCTGCATCAATCAACGCCCCATCGTCAACATCGGCGAGCGCGTGGACAAGGGGCAGGTCATCGCCGACGGGCCTTGCACGGACAAGGGCGAACTCGCCCTCGGCCGCAACGTGCTCGTCGCCTTCATGCCGTGGCGCGGCTATAACTTCGAGGACGCCATCCTCGTCTCCGAGCGGCTCGTCAAAGACGACTACTACACTTCGATCCACATCGAGGAGTTGGAGATCGAGGCGCGCGACACGAAACTCGGCCCCGAAGAGATCACGCGCGACATCCCGAACGTCGGCGAGAACATGCTGCGCGATCTGGATGACTCCGGCATCATCCGCATCGGCGCGCAGGTCAAGCCCGGCTCGATCCTCGTCGGCAAGGTGACGCCGAAGGGCGAGACGCAACTGACGGCGGAAGAGAAACTCCTTCGCGCCATCTTCGGCGAGAAGGCGGGCGACGTGAAGGACGCGAGCCTCCAGTGCCCTCCGGGCATTGACGGCACGGTCGTTGACGTGCAGGTCTTCACGCGAAAAGGGCAGGAGCGCGACGCGCGTTCGATGGCGATTGAGGAAGAGGAAGAGAATCGCCTGCGGCGTGACCTCGAAGACGAGATGCGCATCCTGCGCGAACAGCGCGACCAGCGCATCTACGAACTCTTCGAGGGGCGCAAGCTCGCCGCGGATTTGACGGTGGACAAGGAAGTCCGCATTCCGAAGAACGAGACGATCACGCGCGAGATGCTGGCGGGCGTCGAGCCGAAGGCTCTGCGCAAGGCGCATCTGACTTCCACGCGCGTTGACGTGGCGGCCGAGGTTAAAGAGTACGAGGATCGCACGGATCGTCAGGTCAAGATTCTGACGGACATTTACGAAGACAAGATTTCCAAACTGCGTCAGGGCGACGAACTCGCCCCCGGCGTGATCAAGATGGTCAAAGTCTTCATCGCCATGAAGCGCAAGCTGTCGGTCGGCGACAAGATGGCCGGCCGCCACGGCAACAAGGGCGTCATCGCGCGCATCCTGCCCGAAGAGGACATGCCCTATTTGCCGGACGGTACGCCCGTTGACATCGTCCTGAACCCGCTCGGCGTGCCTTCGCGCATGAACGTGGGGCAGATTTTGGAGACGCACCTGGGCTGGGCGGCGCGCGTGCTCGGCGTCCATTTCGCAACGCCCGTCTTCGACGGCGCGACCGAGCCGGAGATCAAGCAGAAGTTGAAGGAAGCGACCGCACACCTGCGCGAGCAGGGGTTGCCGGACATCGTCGGCGATTCGGGCAAGACCGTGCTCTACGACGGTCTCTCGGGCGAAGCGTTCGAGCAGAAAGTGACCATTGGTTACATCTATATGCTCAAACTCTCGCACCTCGTTGACGACAAGATTCACGCGCGCTCAATCGGGCCGTACAGCCTGATCACGCAGCAACCGCTCGGCGGCAAGGCGCAATTCGGCGGCCAGCGTTTCGGCGAGATGGAAGTGTGGGCGTTGGAAGCCTACGGCGCGGCGCACATTCTTCAAGAACTCCTGACGGCCAAGTCGGACGACGTGGCCGGACGCTCGAAGATTTACGAGGCCATCGTCAAAGGCGAGGCCGACTTCAATCCAGGCGTGCCCGAGTCATTCAACGTCCTCGTGCGCGAACTGCAATCGCTCTGCCTCGACGTTGAACTCATAGACCGCAACGCCGTGCCCGACGAGACTGCGGACGGCGCGGGCAAACCGGTGGTCGCCCTGCTCGGCGGCACGGAAGGGTAGCAAAAGTAAGCAGTGAGCGTGTGAGCCGCAAGCAGTTTTAGCCTGTCCCCGGTTCACACGCTCACCGCCAATCGTTTTAATAACCGTTCATTGTTTATCGGCTGACTGCTTACTAGGAGATACAACGTGTTTCGATTCCAGCAAGAAAAAACGCAACTCGCGCCCGACTTTGAAGCGATCCGCATCTCACTTGCGTCGCCGGAGAAGATCAGGCAATGGTCGCACGGCGAAGTGACGAAGCCGGAGACGATCAACTATCGCACGTTCAAGCCCGAACGCGACGGCCTGTTCTGCGCGCGCATCTTCGGCCCCGTCACGGACTGGGAATGCCTCTGCGGCAAGTACAAGCGCATGAAGCACAGGGGCGTGATCTGCGACAAGTGCGGCGTGGAAGTGACGCAGGCGAAGGTGCGCCGCGAACGCCTCGGCCATATCGAACTCGCCAGCCCTTGCTCGCACGTCTGGTTCTTCAAAGGCTTGCCGTCGCGCATCGGCCACCTGCTCGACATCCCCTTGCGCGAACTCGAAAAGGTGCTCTACTTCGAGTCGTACATCGTCATTGATCCGGGCGACGCGCCCGTCAAGGAGCGCGAACTACTGACCGACGAGCGTTACCGCGAATTGATGCGCGACTTCCCCGGCGCGTTCGTCGCCAAGATGGGCGCGGAGGCGATCAAGGAACTGCTCGCCATCGTCAACATCGAGGAACTCTCCGTTGACCTGCGCGTCAAGATGAAGGACGAGACTTCGCAGCAGAAGAAGCTGAAATATTCCAAGCGGCTGAAGGTCGTCACGTCGTTCCGCAAATCGGGCAATCAACCGAACTGGATGATCCTCGACGTGATCCCGGTCATCCCGCCCGAACTCCGCCCGCTCGTACCTCTCGACGGCGGACGCTTCGCCACGTCGGACTTGAATGACCTCTACCGGCGCGTCATCAACCGCAACAACCGTCTGAAGAAGTTGATGGAACTGCGCGCGCCCGAAGTCATCGTGCGCAACGAGAAGCGCATGTTGCAGGAAGCCGTGGACGCTCTCTTCGACAACGGCCGGCGCGGTCGCGTCTTGCGCGGCGTCAATAACCGCCCGCTCAAGTCGCTGTCCGACACCTTGAAGGGCAAGCAGGGTCGTTTCCGTCAAAACCTGCTCGGCAAGCGCGTGGACTATTCGGGTCGCTCGGTCATCGTCGTCGGGCCGGAGTTGAAACTCCACCAGTGCGGCCTGCCGAAGAAGATGGCGCTCGAACTGTTCAAGCCGTTCATCTACAACCAGCTTGAGAAGCAGCAGTATGCCGCGACGATCAAGCAGGCGCGCGAGATGGTTGACCGGCAGGAGCCGGTCGTGTGGGACATCCTCGAAGAGGTGATCCGCGAGCACCCGGTTCTTTTGAACCGCGCGCCGACGCTCCACCGTCTCGGCATCCAGGCGTTCGAGCCGGTGCTGGTTGAAGGCAAGGCGATCAAGATTCACCCGCTCGTCTGCACGGCGTTCAACGCCGACTTCGACGGCGACCAGATGGCCGTCCACATCCCGCTCTCGCCCGAAGCGCAGATTGAGGCGGCGGTCTTGATGCTCGCGTCGAACAACATCCTTAGCCCCGCGTCGGGTCAGCCCATCGCCGTGCCTTCGCAGGACATCGTGCTCGGCTGCTATTACCTGACGCGCGACCGCGCCGGCTCAAAGGGCGAGGGACGCGTCTTTGCCAACACGGACGAAGTGCTGCTCGCGCTCGACGCGAAGGAAGTGACGACGCAGACGCCGATCAAGCTGCGCCTCCGCAACGATCTCATTGATCTCACGCAGGAGCACGACACGCAGGACATCATGCGCGCGACCATGCAGGAGAACGTGAGCCGCGTCATCAACACCACGGTCGGTCGCGTCATCTTCAACGACTCGATCCCGGCGGGATTGCCCTACATCAACGGCACGCTCAAGAAAAAGGGGCTGACCGCCATCGTCAACTATTGTCACCTGCGTCTCGGCCACGAGATGACGGTGAAAATGCTCGACGATTTGAAAACGCTCGGTTTCAACTACGCGACGCGCGCCGGGATTTCCATCGGCATTGACGATCTCGTCACGCCCGATGCCAAGAAGGTGCTCGTCGGTCAGGCCGACTCGGACGTGATCGAAGTTGACAAGCAATACCGCGACGGCGTCATCACGAACGGCGAGCGTTACAACAAGGTCATCGCCATCTGGTCGGAAGTGACCGACAAGGTCGCCAAAGAAATGTTCAAGGCGATGGACAAGCGCGAGAAGGACACGAACGAACTGAACCCGATTTTGATCATGTCGGATTCGGGCGCGCGCGGCACGGCGCAGCAGATTCGTCAGCTCGCGGGTATGCGCGGCCTGATGGCGAAGCCTTCGGGCGAGATTATCGAGACGCCCATTCGTTCAAACTTCCGCGAGGGCTTGAACGTCTTGCAGTACTTCATCTCGACGCACGGCGCGCGCAAAGGTCTCGCGGATACGGCCTTGAAGACGGCCGACTCCGGCTATCTCACGCGTCGCCTCGTTGACGTGGCGCAGGACGTGATCATCAGCGAACCCGATTGCGGCACGCTCCGCGGCATTTCCTCTACGGCCATCGTCGAGGGCGGCGAAGAGATCGAATCTTTGCGCGACCGCATCGTCGGGCGCACGGCTCTGGACGACGTGATTGACCCGGTCGAGGGGCGCATCATCGTCGAGACCGGCGCGGAGATTGACGAAGACGTGGCGGCCGAGATTCAACGCTCCGGCGTGCAGCGCGTGCGCATCCGTTCGGTGCTCACCTGCGAATCGCGGCGAGGGGTCTGCATCAAGTGCTACGGGCGCAACCTCGCCACCGGCAAGCCCGTGGACATCGGCGAGGCGGTCGGCGTCATCGCCGCGCAATCAATCGGCGAGCCGGGCACGCAGCTCACGATGCGCACGTTCCACATCGGCGGCACGGCTCGTCTCGAAGAGTCTTCGAAGCACGAGGCGCGCACCGACGGCACGATCCACTACGTCGAGTTGCAGACGGTCAAGAACCGCAAGGGCGAGATCATCGCCATGAACCGCAACGGCGCGCTCACCATCCACGACGAGCGCAACCGCGAGGTGGCGCGCTTCCAGATCGTCTACGGCGCGCACCTGCACGTCGAAGAGGGACAGCGCGTCAGGCAGGATCAACTGCTTGCGACGTGGGACCCGTTCACCTTCGCCATCCTCACCGAGGTCGCGGGTAAGATTAAGTATCAGGACTTGAAGGAAGGCGTCACCGTTGACGAAGAGGTGGACGAGGTCACAGGCCAGTCGCGTCTCGTCGTCAAGGACTCGCCCGACGAGAAGAAGCAGCCGCGTTTCGAGATTCGCAGTCTGAGCGCGAACAAAATCCTGAAGACTTACCAGATGCCCGTGCGCGCCAACCTGATGGTCGGCGACGGCGACGAAGTCGAGCCGGGCGACGTGATCGCGAAGATTCCGCGCGAGACGACGAAGACGAAAGACATCACGGGCGGTCTGCCCCGCGTCGTCGAGTTGTTCGAAGCGCGCAAACCCCGCGAGACGGCCATCATGTCCGAGATTGACGGCATCATCAAACTCGGCCCCATCGCCAAGGGCAAGCGCAAGCTGATCGTCGTCGGCAACGACGGCGAAGAGCGCGAGTACGACATCCCGCGCGGCACGCACATCAACGTGCAGGAAGGCGACCGCGTGCGCGCGGGCGAGGCGTTGATGGACGGCCCCTTGAACCCGCACGACATCTTGCGCGTGCTCGGCATGAACCGTTTGCAGGAGTACATCGTCAACGAGATTCAGGAGGTCTATCGCCTGCAAGGCGTGAACATCAACGACAAGCACATCGAAGTGATCGTCCGGCAGATGTTGCGCTGGGTGAAGATTCGCGAAGTCGGCGACACGGAGTTCCTCTTGGACGAACAGGTGGATCGCTTCCGCTTCACCGACGAGAACGCGCGCGTGGCCGAACTGGAAGACGGCGGCGGGGAACAGGCGAAGGCCGAACCCCTGTTGCTCGGCATCACGAAGGCATCGCTCTCGACCGACTCGTTCATCTCGGCGGCTTCGTTCCAGGAGACGACGCGCGTGTTGACCGAGGCGGCGATTTCCGGTCGCATAGACTACCTGCGCGGCCTCAAAGAGAACGTCATCATGGGACGCCTCATCCCGGCCGGGACGGGCATGGAGTTCTACCGCAACGTCACGGTTGACCGCGACGAGACGGCGGATCAGGGCGTTCGCATGGATCGCGGTCTCGACGACCTGCCGGAAATCATCGGCGCGGACGTTCCCGCGCCGACAGCCCAACCCGCCCCCGTCGTAGCAGCGGGCGAGGCTGTTACCGCAGACGAGGAGTAATAAACGACCCCTCGTCCACCACTCAACCAAACAAAAGGGCGTGTCCGCAAGCGGGCGCGCCCTTTTCACGTCCGTCTCCACTGCCTGCAAAGTGATTGAGTGGCCTGAGATCGCAATTTTGCCGCGCGGAATCCGGATTTTGACTCTGACCGGGTCGTCTTCGGGCACGGAAAATCCCGACTTGCCGTGCGTTAAACTATTTTCCGAATAGCTCCCCCGCCTTCGCGTTTCCGCAACTTGACATATCGGAAGTCAATCCTTACAATCCCTCGTTTGGACATACAGTCCATTTCCCAAGAGAGCAACGCTGATTAGGTTCTGTCGGTGTGGAGGCGTTGCCGGGCTGTCTCGTGTTTTAAGACGGTCGCTTGATAATTATTGTGGCGTAAAGGCTCGCGCGCCGCCGGACAGGTCAGTCACGACCGCCAGCGGATTCCAGCGCGAAGCACGCGAAAAATAGCGCGGTTTTTACTTGCGCTTCACTCCTTTCCTTCGGGATAGGCGACGCCACAGAGAAACATTTTGGCTCGTAGGGAAGCCATGATCCACACCCGTCCCTTAATTTAGAGGGGACGCAGCACGGAACATCCCGCTTTAAGTTAATCAACAGAGGCCAACCGCTTCTTGCGCTGACTGCCGGACGAGTTCCGGTCAGAGGCAGGATTCGGAGTCTTTTGCGCTTTGAGAAACTTCGCTACTTCGCTACTTCATTAGAGACGAAGAGGACGGAAAAACAGCAGTGCCGACTATCAATCAACTTGTTCGCAAAGGGCGTCAGGAAGTTAAGTACAAGACGGCCAGCCCCGCCCTGCAATCGTCGCCGCAGAGGCGCGGCGTCTGCACGCGCGTCTACACGCAGACGCCGAAAAAGCCGAACTCCGCGCTCCGCAAGGTGGCGCGTGTTCGTCTGACCAACGGCATCGAGGTGACGACCTACATTCCGGGCGTCGGCCATAACTTGCAGGAGCACTCGATTGTGCTGATTCGCGGCGGCCGTGTGAAGGATTTGCCGGGCGTGCGCTATCACGTCATCCGCGGCACGCTCGATTCGGTCGGCGTGGCCGACCGCAAACAGGGACGCTCCAAGTACGGCGCGAAACGTCCGAAGGCAGGCGCGGCAGCAGGCGCAGGGGCCAAGGGCGGCGCGAAGGGCAAGAAATAGGGAAGCTGTTAGCCGTTAGCTTATAGCCATTAGCTTTGGCCTGCTAGCGGACGGTAAAAGTTCAAACGAAGGCGGTCGGCTCTGTTAGGTTTGGCTAACAGCTAATCGCTAAAAGCTAAGAGCTAATTATGCCAAGAAGAAGAGTTGTTGACAGACGCGATGTGATGCCCGACCCGGTCTATAACAGCCCGCTGGTCACGAAGTTCATCAACGGCCTGATGGAGGGCGGCAAGAAGTCGAACGCGGAGAAGATTTTTTATAACGCGCTGCTCCAGTTGGGCGACAAAGTGGGCGACGACCCGCTCAAGGCTTTCAAACGCGCGATTGACAACGTGCGCCCGCAGGTCGAAGTCAAGTCGCGTCGCGTCGGCGGTTCGACCTATCAAGTGCCGCTCGAAGTGCCGCAGGAGCGGCGCGGCTCGCTCGCCATCCGCTGGATCGTGGGCGCGGCGCGTTCGCGCGGCGAGAAGACGATGATCGACCGCCTGACGGGCGAACTGCTCGACGCGGCGAACAATCGCGGCAACGCCGTCAAGAAGAAGGACGACGTGCATCGCATGGCGGAAGCCAACAAGGCGTTCGCCCATTACAAATGGTAATGGAGAAGTCAGAATTCAGAATACAGAAATCAGTAGAAAAACAGACGGCTTTCATTCTGACTTCTGTATTCTGAATTCTGACTCCCAAGGGTTCTATCATGGCAAAGCAAGACCTCAGTAAATTCCGCAACATCGGCATCATGGCGCACATTGATGCCGGGAAGACCACCACCACCGAGCGCGTGTTGTTCTACACGGGCGTCTCGCACAAGATCGGCGAGGTGCATGAAGGCACGGCGACGATGGACTGGATGGAACAGGAGCAGGAGCGCGGCATCACCATCACGTCTGCCGCCACCACCTGTTTCTGGAAGCGCAACAACGTCGAGCACCGCATCAACATCATTGACACGCCCGGCCACGTTGACTTCACGATGGAAGTCGAGCGCTCTTTGCGCGTCTTGGACGGCGCGGTCGCCGTGTTTGACGGCGTGGCGGGCGTCGAGCCGCAGTCGGAAACGGTCTGGCGTCAGGCCGACAAGTACGGCGTGCCGCGCATCTGCTTCATCAACAAACTCGACCGCGCGGGCGCAAGCTTCCAACGCTCCTTCGATTCCATCATCACCCGGCTCGGCGCGAACCCCGTCGCCATCCAGATTCCCATCGGCGAGGAAGACGGCTTCAAAGGCGTCATAGACCTCATCAAGATGAAGGCTCTGTTGTGGAACGACGAGACGAAGGGCGCGGAGTACGCGGTTGAAGACATCCCCGCCGGGATGCAGGCGGAAGCCGAAGCCGCGCGCGAAAAGATGGTCGAGGCCATCGCGAGCGTTGATGATGAATTGACGAACAAGTTTTTGGAAGGCGAGGAGATCAGCGAGGACGAACTCCGCGCCGCGCTGCGCAAAGGGACGATTGAAATCAAGATCGTGCCGGTCGTGACCGGCTCGGCCTTCAAGAACAAGGGCGTGCAGACGCTCCTGGACGCCGTGGTTGATTTCCTGCCCTCTCCGCTCGACATCGAGGCGATTAAAGGCACGAACCCCAAAACCGGCGAGGAAGAGCCGCGCCCGGCCGAAGACACCGCGCCGTTCGCCGGACTCGTCTTCAAGATCATGGCCGACAAGCACCTCGGCCAACTCTCTTTCGTGCGCATCTATTCCGGCACGATCAAGGGCGGCTCTTACGCTTACAACTCGGTCAAGGGCACGAAAGAGCGCGTCGGCCGCCTCCTGCGCATGCACGCCAACAAGCGCGAGGACATTGACGAGGCGTCGGCGGGCGAAATCATCGCCATCGGCGGCATGAAGCAGGTCACGACCGGCGACACCGTCTGCGATGAGAACAACCCGATCATTCTCGAAGCGATGGACTTTCCCGCGCCCGTTATCCGCGTCGCCGTCGAACCGAAGACGCGCGCCGATCAGGACAAACTCGGCACGGCCCTGTCGCGTCTTGCGCAGGAAGACCCCTCGTTCAACGTCTCGACCGATCAGGAGACCGGCCAGACCATCATCGCCGGCATGGGCGAACTCCACCTTGAGATCATCGTGGATCGCATGAAGCGCGAGTTCGGCGTCGAAGCCAATGTCGGCAAG